>PBFH01000011.1 GCA_002719885.1 Rhodospirillaceae bacterium
CTGCGGCTATCAGAATTAAGTTAAGGCTAAGTGCAAAAACAGCCATTGCGCCAAATCCTCCGTAGGCCAGTATCATAAATACAGCAACCGCAATTAACCCAAATATACTAGCCGCTTTACCAGCCCGTATTGAGTCTGCTCCTAAACTTGGTCCTACAGAGCGCTCCTCTATAATTGTAAGGGGTACAGGTAGGGCTCCACTGCGTAATAACAGCGCGAGTTCCTGCGCAGATTCAGTAGTAAAATTTCCACTAATTATTCCATTCCCCCCAAGAATAGGCTCTCTAATTACTGGTGCACTTATGACCTCGTTATCAAGTACAATTGCAAATGGTTTATCAACGTTTCTTTTGGTTGTATTTCCAAAACGCCTAGCCCCGATGGGATCAAACCTGAAACTCACCACCGGACGTCCCTGTTCTACCGTTGGCTGAGAATCAACAAGGTTTTCACCACTAACTTCAATACGCTTCTTGACCAAGTAATATACTGAACGCCCAGTAGAATCTCTTTCGTCAACACTTTTTAACAACATTGTGCCCGGTCGAACCCGATGCCGAGGATTAAAAGTAGAAACTTTAGGATCTACTAAGTGAAATGTCATTTTAGCTGTTTTTCCAATGATCTTTTTTAATTTTTCGGGATCGGCTCCTGGCGCCTGAACTAGGATTCGATCAACCCCCTGCCTTTGAATACTTGGCTCAGTAAGACCAAGTTCGTTAACCCTTATATTCAATATTGTGATAGCCTGCTCAAGGATATTAGAACGCCTTTCTCTCAACTGCTCTTCAGAGTATTTTAGTCTGAAATTATTTCCATCCTTTTCAAGAACCATCTGATTTCCAACACCCTTGAGCCTTTCTTTAGCTTCCAGAATATCTTTGTCCTTTAAAATATTTACTGTAATTCCGTTTCTTATCAAACCAAGGTTTCTATAACCGATGTTAGGAGCCTTACGGAGAGCATTTCTTACGCCTTGTTGTAAATTCTCCAAACCGTCTTTTAATGCCTCTTCTACCTTTGCTTCGATCAAGAGATGTGCCCCACCTCTCAAATCGAGTCCTAAATTCATTTGTTTTTTTGGAAGCCAAGATGGAATATTTAATAATTTTTCAGGCGAGAAAGCATTCGGAGAGGCAAGCACAATCCCAAGCACACAAACTAGAAAAACAAAAACTATTTTCCACTTACTAATCTGGACCATTAAGATTCCCTAAGTATTTTATATTTACTACGCTCAATTTTATGGGCGTTTCATTGCCTATTCATTATCTTTTTTTGGTTGTTTATCTTTGTCCTTATCATCCTCTTTATCCCTAGATTCTGTTTTTGCCAAAACGTCACTAATGAGGCCTCTCATGACCTTTACTTTAACACCATCAGTAATTTCCACTGTTAGTTCAGTTTCACTGGCTTTAGTTATTGTGCCAATAATTCCACCCGCAGTTACAACCTTGTCCCCGCGTCGCAGTGCTTCAAGCATTTGTCTATGCTGCTTCTGCTTTTTTTGTTGTGGTCGAATTAACAAAAAATAAAAGACAACAAAAATAAGAACTAACGGTAAGAGCGATTCTAAACCGCCCATACCTCCACCGCCACTTTGCGCAAAGGCTGGTGAAATAATCATCTCTAAATCTCCTTTTTATTTTATCGAGCGCTGCCGGACTATACAGAGGTTCTTGAATCTTGCAAATCAGTTGTATCAGCACACGAATTTAATAATCGCAAACAGGTTTAAACCAGTGTTTTGATATGATACCCTCACACTTTCGTTTAATAAATAATGAAGTCTTAAATGAAAAATCCCGAATTTATTCCCATATTGCAGCGGATAGCAGAAATTCTAGAGAAATTCCAACCGCCAAAACTGAAAACTCCAAATTTTGAAAANGAGAATGCATTTGTGTGGAANGCAGATCAAGCNNTACTTTCNCCNGTAAAAGATATTAATAGAATTCCAATTGANTTATTNAGNGGCATAGAGCANGTNCGAGATATCCTTCTNGATAATACAAAACGTTTTTCGCAAGGATTACCGGCAAATAACGCACTACTTTGGGGATCACGGGGAACAGGAAANAGCTCTTTGGTCAAATCCGTTCATTGGGCAGTTTCNGAAAAAAGTAAAAACTTAATTTTAATTGAGATCCAAAGAGAAGATATCGCAACTTTGGGAGAATTACTTCAGATACTAAAAGCGCAAGCAAATTTTCAATTTATTTTATTTTGTGATGATCTTTCTTTTGACGGACATAATGAAACATATAAATCTTTAAAATCAGTCCTTGAGGGTGGAATAGAAGGTAGACCAAAAAACGTATTGTTTTATGCTACATCAAATCGAAGACATCTGATGCCACGTGAACTAATTGAAAATNAACAATCGTCTGCAATAAACCCCGGCGAAACTGTTGATGAAAAAGTTTCCCTATCTGATCGATTTGGATTATGGCTAGGATTTCATAATTGCAACCAAGAAACGTACCTTGAAATAATTTTGGGGTATGCTGACGCTTTTAATTTAAATATCGAGAAAGAAGAACTTTATAGGCAGGCCATTGAATGGTCCGCCACGCGTGGTTCTAGATCTGGCAGAGTCGCTTGGCAATTTATTCAAGATCTTGCTGGTCGTTTAGGTAAGCAAATCTAACAAAACGTTGAAAGCTAGCAAAACGAATAAGATAAGGTCTGGGATCAACTGCCCTATCACCTTTTCTAAGTTCAAAATGCAATTGTGGCCTATTTACATTACCTGTATTTCCTACCTCGGCAATAANTTGTCCACGCTTGACATATACACCTCTACGGACGACNACAATTGATCCATGTGCATAAGCTGACATCCAGCCTCCGGAATGCTTAATCAAAACTAAATTACCAAAACCTGGAAGTTGGTTGCCCACATATGCAACCACCCCATTTTCTGCTGCCATCACCGGTGTGCCAGCCCGGGCGGAAATATTAATACCATCATTATGGTACCCTCCTTTCCTCGGACCAAAGCCTANAATTACTTTCCCTCTAACCGGCCAAAGAAATTTCTTTCCACTTCTCTTGGGCGGTGCGTTCAACGGAGTGAATTTCTTGTTGAGTTTTTTTTGTTTGACTACTCCATAACCAACAGATTTATATGATAATCTTCTATTTAAAGTCACTCTTGGACGACTTTTTCTAAATTTTCGGTACGTATTATTTTTTTGAATTACAAATTTTTNCGATAATTCCGGTAATCGAAGTTTTTGCCCCGGCTTTACATGGTATGGTGGAGCAATTTTATTGATCCTTATTAAAACACCCATATCAACATTATGAATTTTAGAGATCCCATATGCAGTCTCTCCATTCCGTGCTACGTGGTAACGCTGCTTTGGTATTTTAAGTTGTTTGCCTGGATAAATTTTATATGGGGGAGATAATTTATTCGTTTCTATTAAATCCCTTATCGGAATTCCATAATTTCTAGAAATTCTATATAGAGAATCCCCTCTCCTAATCCGTATATAACCGGACCTTATAATATTTTCTTTTGATAAAACTTGAGTTTCTAGGGATTCAAAAATAGAGGGCGAATAATCTATTCTAGCACACGCAGATAATACTAGAGAAAAAGCTATTAAAAAATATTTGTTACCTTTTTTTAAAATAATTTTAAAGCACATTAAATCAAAAGTTGGTAATTAAATTTGAAATTAAGAGTCAACATTTTCATCAACTATACCACTTAGCATAGGCACAAACCTTACTGGCAATAAACTTTCTTGCCCCCATTCCCCGTTATTACGACGAAAAAACTTAACTAACCATTGATCATCAGCTCTTTTCCCTAACGGTGCAATAACGATACCGTTATCAGCCATCTGATCAAATAAAATCTTTGGTATTTCCTTTATGGCTGCTGTGAGGATCAACCGATCAAATGGCGCCTGCTCAAACCAACCTTGTAAACCATCTCCCCATTTAATTGTTATATTATTGAAACGCAGCTCCGACAGCCTTTTTTGCGTGGAACGAAATAATTCCTGAAACCGCTCTATCGAATAAACTCTTAAGCAAAGTCCTGATAATACTGCGGCTTGATATCCACAGCCGGTACCAACTTCAAGAACTTTCATTCGGGGACCAATAGAGAGTGCTTCTGTCATAAAAGCAACAACCGAAGGTTGGCTAATTGTTTGACCGTGTCCAATTGGAAGTGCGGTGTTTTCATAGGCTTGGTCGTGAAAAGCTTCTGGTACGAAAGCCTCACGAGGGACCCTTTCAATTGCAGAAAGAACTCTTTGATCTGTAATACCTTGCTGTCGCAACTCCATAACTAAACGGACCTTGTTTGCTTCGAGCATTTTTAACCTACAGAAATGACATTCAAGCCATCCATATAAGGTTTTAATACATCGGGTATCCTAATAGACCCGTTTTCATCTTGATAATTTTCCATTATGGCAATTAAACATCTACCGACTGCTAGTCCCGAACCATTTAACGTATGTACAAATTCGGTCTGCTTTTTTTCNTTAGGTCGGAAACGTGTTCTCATCCTTCTGGCTTGAAAATCACCACAATTGGAGACAGAGGATATTTCCCTATATTTATTTTGTCCNGGTAGCCAAACCTCCAAATCATATGTTTTTTTAGCTGAAAATCCTATATCTCCGGCGCATAGACGCATAACTCTGTAAGGTAAATTTAATCTATTAAGAATTTCTTCAGCGGCCTCCATTATCCTTTCATGTTCTTCTTCAGATTTGTCAGGGTGACAAATACTAACAAGCTCGACTTTATTAAATTGATGTTGTCTGAGCATCCCTCTTGTATCTTTCCCAGCAGCTCCCGCTTCGGAGCGAAAACAAGATGTTAGCGCGGTAAATCGAGCTGGTAATTCGTTCTCTGATAATATTTGTCCGGCATGCATATTGGTTAAAGGTACCTCAGCTGTTGGTATCAACCATAAATCTTCATCAGTTTTGAAAAGGTCCTCTTCAAATTTCGGCAGCTGACCAGTACCAAATAATGCATCACTTTTAACAAGGACAGGCGGAATAATTTCCATAAAGTCAAATTCCCTAGTATGAACATCTAGCATAAAAGATCCGAGGGCTCGTTCTAATCTAGCAAGAGCACCACTAAGGATTACAAACCGTGAGCCAGATAACCCGCTAGCTTTTTTAAAGTCCATTTCTCCTAGTAATTCACCAATTTCGACATGATCCCTGACAGGGAAATCAAATCGAGTCGGTATCCCTACTTTTCTTAATTCTAAATTATCATCCTCACCTTTACCCTTAGGAGTATCATTATCCACATTATTAGGAAAACTTAAGAGTAAACCCAGAAGTGCTTCTGAAACATTCTTTTCTTCCTCCTCTAACGCTTGGATCTTTTCCTTTAGGTTCCCGACTTCACGGATGAGTAATTTCGTATCTAAACCTTGTCCCTTTGCTTTGCCAATTTTCTTGGATGCCAAATTACGACGTTCTTGTAATTTTTGTAATTTGGTCTGTATCATCCGCCGTTTAGCGTCNTGATCCACTAATANGGAGGATGCAGCANTTAGACCCCGTTCAGACAAAAATTTATCGAATGTTTTTGGATTATCGCAGATCCAGCGAATGTCGAGCATAATACAAACCAAAATTGTTTTGTTATTCAGTTTATAGGTCTTGTATCCACAATCGTCTAGAATCTTAAACTCAATAAATTATTGAATCTAGTTTTTAAATTTTAACTCATCCATCATTATCCTCTACTATCCGTTTTTTTTCAATAAAACGCGCTCCAATAATTGATAGCTCGTATAAGAGGATAATAGGAAAGGCTAGCCCTATCTGACTGATAACATCCGGAGGAGTTAAAATCGCTGCAAAGACAAATACACCTACTATCGCATAACGCCTTTTATCGGCAAGACCGGCTGCAGAAACAATATTAGCTTTCACTAGTAACATCAAAAATACTGGTAATTCAAAACCTAAACCAAAGGCAAATATCAATTGCATTACCAAAGATAAATATTCATTTACCTTGGGTTCCACTTCAATCGGTAAAAGGCCTCCACCTCCAGAGGTCTGAAAATTTAAGAAAAATTCCCAAGCTAGTGGAAAAATAAAGTAATAAACCAATGCNCCCCCCAAAAAGAAAAGGATAGGAGTAGCAATCAAAAAAGGTAAAAATGCTTTTTTTTCCTTTTTATAGAGGCCGGGTGCAACAAACAGCCAAATTTGAGAAGCAATGAGTGGGAACGAGAAAAATGCCGCGGTAAAAAACGCTACTTTTACATATGTAAAAAAAGCTTCATGAAGAGCCGTAAAAATCATCCGCGCTCCGGTTCTGCTCTCCATTTGTTCGGCCAAAGGCATCATCAAGAAAGCGAAAACATTTTCGGCAAAATAGAACGCTATGAAAAAACAAATTATAAAACCCACAAACCCCCAAATGAGACGGCTTCGAAGTTCAGTTAAATGTTCCAAAAGGGACATTTTGGAATCAACCTTTTCTTCAGTAGCCATTTAGTCTTCCTTACCTTCGTCAGGCTTAGAAACTACCGGAGGTTTTTTCACCTTAGCCCCTTGGTCATTGCTAGAAACTGTATTTTTATCTGAATATTTTTGTTCAGACTCTATTTGATTACGGTCCAAATCTTTTTGATTTATTATTTTTTGTTCTTCTATTTTCGGATCAATTAATTCTTCTAATTTTGTGTCGGTAACATCGAAAAAATCATCCGAGTTAACTATTTCTAAATCCTTCTGGAGATTTTTGTTAATNGTCTCCAACTCAACTTCATCGGCTAGATCATCTATAGTGTTCCTAAAATCATGGGACATAGAGCGCACTTTTTTTACCCACGACGTCACCGTTCTTAGGGCACCAGGTAGGTCTTTTGGGCCAACGATAATAATCGCAACCACAATAATTATAAGGAATTCCCAACCCCCTATATCAAACATGGCGCCTACGCACCGTCATTTATTAACACTATCGAAACAATTAACTTTTTGGGAAATCATCTTTACTTGTAGAATTATTAGGCCTCTCTTTTGGCTCCGCGTCTATTGTCTTACCATTATTATTTTCATCTGCAGGTTCATCCTTAAGCCCTTTTTTAAAGGCAGTGATACCTCGTGCGGCATCTCCCATCAAACTCGATAATTTGCCTCTACCGCCAAATAAAACCAGTACGACAACCAACACAATTATCCAATGCCAAATGCTAAATGTTCCCATACCGATTCCCTTCCGAAAAACCAATAAATACTATTTCAATGTCGATTTTTAAAAATCAANACTTTAATTAATAAACGACAATGTTTTTGTCTACTTAAGGTAAAAATTAAAAATTAGTTTTAGCTTATTCCGACAAACGATCAAGCTTCTTGTGGAGTCAAACCTAAAAAAGTGAGCTGCTAAAGCAAGTGACTTAATACCCTAAAGGCCGTCTGAAATTCTCGCTGTATTTTCTTCATCTATCTTTAAGGCCACTTCNCCAAAGATACTACTCGTGGGCCTCTTATCTAAAAAGCCAGCGGCCTTTAATTCATCNACACCAGGAAGATCCTTGATGTCATTTAAATTAAAATTTTCTAAAAATTTCTGTGAAGTTCCCCAAGTGACCGGACGACCTGGAGTTTTTCTTTTTCCTACAGGTCTTATCCACTCAAGCTCTAACAAAAGATCTAAGGTACCCCTACTCAAGGCAACACCCCTAATTTCTTCAATTTCTCCTCGCGTTATGGGCTGGTGGTATCCGATAATAGCGAGAGTCTCAATTGCCGCACGTGACAATTTACGATTAANTTTTACCTCTATTTCAAGAAAACTAGCTAAATCAGGGGCAGTACGAAATGCCCAACGCCCGCCTAACGCCTTCAAGTTTACACCTCTGTCCGCATAATGTTTTGATAATTCTTGTAAAACTAATGATATACTCACGTTAGCAGGTATTCTATTGGCCAAGGCTTCTTCTGTCATTGGCTCAGGTGCAGCAAATAAAATAGCCTCTGTTATTCTAAGCGCAGACAAGTATTCTGACATATCTGTATCCTGTTGTTTCAACGTACTTTGACTCTGAATAGAACCATCCACTATTAATTAACTCCCTCTGATTTAGAACGAAAATAAATAGGACTAAATGTGTCACTTTGACGAATTTCAAGTTGTCCGGATTTTACCAGTTCCAAGCTAGCAGCAAATGTTGAAGCTACTATAGACTTGTAAATTACATCATTTTTTACCGATTCAGGTAGAAAGGCTTGTAATTCCGACCATTCTAGGATTTTGCCTAAAAACGGTGTTAGACGTTCCAATGCATCATCAACCGAATAAAATTCAGTCGGCGCAATTTCTAAAGGATCTGCGGTGCCTTTACTGCGGTTATCGCCGTAAGCCTTGAGCAGTTCAAAAAGTGAAAGCTCATAAACTGGCGTTCTAATAACTTTGATACCTTCCGGAAAACCACGCGCAAATATATCTTTACCCAGTCGAGGAAGTTGCAGGATATTGGACCCTGCTTCCTGCATGGCCTGCAGCCTTCTAAGCTGAAAAGCCAATGCGTCAGCCATTTGCGGTCCACTCAGTTCTTCATCATTTTCCTCTTCCGGTAACAATAAGCGAGATTTTAAATAGGCCAACCATGCCGCCATAACTAGATAATCAGCCGCTATCTCTAGCTTCAATTTATGTGCTTCTTCAATAAATTTTAGATATTGCTCTGCTAGTCTAAGAATAGAGATATTAAGTAGATCTACTTTTTGTTGTCGCGCTAAATCCAATAACATATCAATTGGACCTTCATAGCCGTCCAGGTCAACTACTAATAAAGTATCACCATTGGGATCTACATTATCCATTTTAAAATTATCAAAGGTGTCATTCATAATTTCTGAAATGAAGTAAAATCAATCACTAATTGTTTTAACGCGCTTTAAATATTCCCCTTGCCCGACTTTTAATTAAAATTTGAAGCATCTTAAATTTAGTCAAGGCATTTTCTATATTACTATTAAAACTCCGACTCGATCCAGCTTAGTCGAATTAAGAAATGAATATCTAATTCTACACTCATTAGAGAAACTGGTTATTTTTAATAATAGCTTGCAAGTTAAGATAGAAAATTAGTCAATATCTGATCAAATTCTCTCATGGCNTCTTGCTTTGACAAACCATCGTTTACAATGAACTTTATTCGGTCATTTTCTGCGCGCTCAGCTCTATCGGTTGTTTCCTCTTTCATAGAGGGCAGTGCGGATGCGACTTCAACCATATCTTCAATTTTACCCGAGCATTCAAGTACAAGATCGCAGCCAGCCTCCAAAATATTTTGGGCGCGATCCCCCTTATTGCCTGACAAAGCCTCCATTCCTATGTCATCAGACAGAACCAACCCATTAAAACCAATTTGAGATCGTACAACTTCATTAATAACAATTGGTGAAATCGTTGCCGCCCTATTATCATCAATTGCTGAATAAACCACGTGGGCAGTCATAGCCCATGGTAAATGGCACAAATTTTTAAATGGAATAAAATCTGTACTCTTAAGTTCCTCTAGCGAGGCATCAACTAACGGCAATTCCTTATGACTATCTACTCTAGCTCTTCCATGACCAGGTATATGTTTAATTATAGGAGAGACACCCTCTTCCATAAGACCCCGACACAAAATTTCACCAAGCAGTGATATGGTTTTAACGTCTCTACCCAACGCTCGGTCTCCAATCACGTCATGAGACCCTAACGCCGGCAAATCCAAAACTGGNAGGCAATTAACTGAAATTTTAACGTTAGATAATTCTTTTCCAATGAGACGAGCATTTAAATATGCCGCGCGTAGGGCAATATCTTTATCCCTTTCAAATATTTTTGAAAAAACACCCGCAGCAGGTGGAAGCCTCCAGTGGGGGGGTTTCATTCTAGCCACCCTTCCCCCCTCTTGGTCGATTAGGACTGGCGCATTTCTAATACCAACTGTCTCTCGGAATTGCGAGATGAGTTCAGAGAGTTGCGTTGGATTATTGCAATTGTGTTCGAAAAGAATTAACCCAAAAGGTTTACAATCCTGAAAAAGATCTATTTCAGCTAAAGTTAATTCAGTTCCGATACACCCAAAAATTACGGGGGAAGGTATTTTATTATTAAGGCCTGACAATGAAACATCCTAATTTAAGGCTTTTGAATTTATTACAAAGGTTTTTAGAAGATTCCAACGTCTTTGAATGCCCAACTTGTAATCGATAGTACAAACCTCTCCCTTTTAAATTAGCACGGACGATAAAAAATTTAAGACCCTTTACAATTTCTGGATATTTACTCCTTATTTTTAATATAATTTTATTAACATTCTTCTGAGATTTTAAGGAAGCAATTTGTACTCGATAACCTTTATCTAGAACTTTTACAGATCTTTTCGTCGATTTAAATTTTTGGTCATTTTTATTTAAAGCCAACGCTTCCCGCNTACCGTCCTTCTTGTTTTTCGAGTGTCTNTTTTTTTGGCTTTTATTTTCAATAATTGGTCCAGTATTATTTTTGGTGACCTGTCTGATCGCATTTTTTCTAATCGTTTTTTTTGCCCGTTTCGGCGTTTCGGTTTCAGGTGCGAGCAATAAATCTTCAATTTTTTCTTTCCGGCCACCCGGTTCCAAGCGACTATATATACCTTTATCCTGATGAGGAATAACCATGCCACCAGGGTCCTTTGGTTTAATTTTTGTAGGTCCTATTTTCGCGCGAACCGTCTCAACATTGACAGCTTCGCGTTGATCCCTTTTTGTTTCAAAAGAATATACTCCTATCATCGCTAAACCGCCCAAAACAGCCATGAAAATTAAAGTTGTTAACATCCTATTTTTCAAATCAACGCATCTCCTCAACCGGTTTTACACCCATTACCCCTAGTCCTGAAGCAATTACAATTGCAACCGTNCGCGCTAGAGCCAAACGTACAAGAGTCTTGTCTCGGTGACCGGGAATAATAAAACGCAACTCTTCTTCAGAATTACCTTTGTTCCATAGAGAATGAAATGAGGACGCCAATTCATACAAATAAAAGGCGACACGATGAGGCTCATTGGCTTTTGCCGACCTTTTTACCACTTCAGGCCAGTTAGCTAATTCCTTAATCATTTCTATCTCACTGTCGCTAGTTAACAAATTCAAGTCAGCATCTGATAGATCCTCGTCAGATACAGAAATATCAGGGAAAATATCNAAAACATTTCTCAATAAAGAACAAATACGNGCATGAGCGTATTGAACATAGAATAAGGGATTATCCTTACTTTGGTCTAAAACAATTTTCAGATCAAAATCTAATGNAACATCATTGTTACGTGTTAGCATAATAAAACGAACAGCATCCGACCCCACCGCCTTAACAACATCACGTAAAGTTACAAAAGAACCCTCTCTTTTTGACATTTTAGAGGGCTTACCATCCTCCAGTAAATTTACCAGGTTACATAAACTTACCGATAAAGAGCCCTCTCCATTTGTAATAGCATCAACAGCCGATTGCATTCGNTTGACGTATCCCTTGTGATCAGCCCCCCAAACATCGATCATCTTATTAAAACCGCGTTTAAATTTATCTCTATGATAGGCAATATCAGATGCAAAATAGGTCCATTCTCCATCGGCTTTCTTAAGTGCTCTATCGACATCATCACCAAATTGCGATGACCGAAAAAGGAGTTGTGGTCGTGCTTCCCAACTTGCCGATGATTTTCCTTTAGGAGCATCCAGTATGCCTGTATAAACTAAATTATCCTCTTTAAGGTCTTTTAAAACTTGATCATTTGCTCCCTTTCCAACCAACTCTGCCTCGGAAACAAAGACACTATGTCTAACTCCTAGGGAACTCAAATCCTCTCGAATCAAAGCCATCATTTCTTGAATAGCCATTTTTCTGAAACTATCCAGCCATTCGTCTTCTGATAAATTTTTCCACTTATCCCCGTCTTTTCTTTTTATAAACTCCCCAAGATTTTTAAGATAATCTCCGGGATAGAGACCTTCTGGTATTTTACCAATGTCTTCCCCTAGCGCCTCTCGGTAACGGAGATATGTTGACCGCGCCAAAACATCTATTTGTGAACCCCCATCGTTTATATAGTACTCGCGAGTAACTTTATAACCTACCTTTTCTAATAATGAAGACAATGCATCTCCAAAAACAGCTCCCCGAGCGTGACCTATATGCATTGGACCGGTTGGATTAGCTGATACATATTCAATATTTACAAGCTGACCCTTCCCAATATTACTATCACCATACCCTATACCACTTTTTAAGATTATCGGAACAAGGCTTCTCCAAAATTCACTCACCAAGCGAATATTAATAAATCCCGGCCCTGCAATTTCTATTGTCCTGAACTCTTTTTTTTCTTTCAACCGTTCGGCAATTATTTTTCCTAAATCATGGGGTTTCATACCCGAAGACTTGGATAAAACCATGGCTGCATTTGTTGAAAAATCTCCATGAGCNGGATCTTTAGTCATGTCTANGTTAATCTTCGTTAAATCTGCACTAGACAATANTATTCCTTCAGAAATTAAGTCTTTAATTTCAACTTGGATAATTTTCAAAACTTTTTGAATTACATTCATATTTACTCGTACAAATTAAATTGTCGTTTGTGTTCCTCAAGCGCAAAACGGTCAGTCATCCCCGCAATATAATCGGTTACTACGCGGGCGTGCGCAGTTTCATTTAGATCTACAAGTTTTGATTGCCAATTTAAAGGCAACAGACTTGGTTCGTTCATAAATAATTGAAATAGATCCTTAATAACTCGACCAGCCTTATTAGTCATGCGATTAACACGGGGATGCCGATACATTTTTTCGAACAAAAATTTCTTTAATTCTAAGTTTTTTTCATTCATACGACCCGACAATGATACCATTGGGACCCCTAGCGACCTAACATCCTCAGCCGAAGTCGGATTAAATCTTTTCAAACGGCTCCAACTTTCTTCAAATAAATCCGCTGTCATCAAGTCAATCATTCGTCGAGTTGTCTCATGAATAAGACGTCCATTCTCTGTTCCCGGGTAAAGGTTGATAACCTCTTCCAATATCGGCCCAACCAAAGGCTGGCCTAAAAGATCTTCAACTGTAAATAGACCAGCGCGCAATCCATCATCAACGTCGTGTGTGTTATAAGCAATATCATCAGAAAGAGATGCTATTTGAGCCTCCATACCGGAGTGGGTGTGCCAATCTAGGTCCTGAATCAAGTTATATTCGGCCAACGACCAGTGTAATTCAGATTTATTTTGTGATGCAGAAATTAAAGGTCCGTTATGCTTTGCGAGGCCTTCCAAGGTTTCCCAAGTTAAATTTAAACCGTCAAAGTTGGCATACCTTGCTTCTAGTCGTGTTACAATACGGATAGTATGCCCATTGTGATCAAAGCCTCCGAATGGCAGCATAGAGACATGAAGTGCTTCCTCTCCTGCGTGGCCGAAGGGCGGATGGCCTAGGTCGTGAGCTAGTGCAAGAGCCTCAGCTAAATCCTCATTAACGCCAAGACTTCTCGCTAAGGTTCGAGCAATCTGCGCCACCTCCAAACTGTGGGTTAAACGTGTCCTGTAATGGTCACCTTCATGATAAACAAATACCTGGGTTTTATATTTAAGGCGCCGAAAAGCGCTGGAATGAATGATCCTATCGCGATCTCGTTGAAATACCGACCGAGTATTACTTTCGGGTTCATCAAAAATTCTTCCCTTGCTCCCAGCCGGGTCGGTCGCAAAAGAATTTACACCAGAACCACCTCTGAATTGATTTTTATAAACCATATTTGGAACCTATAGGTCCGCTGCTCTACTGATAATTCTAACTCATTGAATAATTATGGCATAAAGAATATATTGATCATATCCTGCCATCGTCTAAATTAATGTAATACTCACTTTTTTAAATAATAACAGCGAAAATTTTTTTAATATGAAGTCAGATAAAGATCACGAAATTAAAATCACTCCTAATGCTATTACGCGGATTAAAACAATGACCGCGGATGGGGAATTTAAAGGGATGATTTTTAGAGTTGAAGTGTTAGGTGGAGGATGCTCGGGTTTTCAGTATAATTTTTCTTTCGAGAATAAAGAGAAACCGGACGATAAAATAATTAAACAGGGCGGTATTAAAGTAGTAATAGATGAAGTGTCATGGAATTATCTGCTGGGAAGCGAAATCCACTATGCCGAAGAGCTAGTAGGTTCATTTTTTACTATCAGAAATCCTAATGCGGCTTCAACGTGCGGGTGCGGCGTTTCATTTTCTATTGGGTAAACTCAATCTTTTTCTTAAAATTTTAATTTACTGATAACAGCGCTTAGAAAATTCAAGCAAAAAATTATGCCAAAAATAGCAACATGGAATGTAAACTCTATACGCGCTAGATTGCCACGTGTTCTGGAATGGCTTTCAGAATTTTCTCCTGATGTAGTCTTGCTTCAAGAAATTAAGGTAATGAACGATAATTTTCCAAAAATCGAAATTGAGGAGCTGGGATATAATATCGTTGTGCACGGCCAAAAAACTTACAACGGAGTAGCAATTCTATCAAAAGATGATATTGAAGAGGTAAATGTGGGCCTCCCCGGCGATCCCTCTGATGAGCAAGCCCGCTACATCGAAGGTATAACTTTTGGTATTAAAGTCGCTTCCATATATCTCCCAAACGGAAACCCTGCACCGGGGGAAAAATTTGATTATAAAATTCTTTGGATGAACAGACTAATCGAACACACAAAAGAATTGTTGAAGGACGGCTATCCATTCCTTTTGGGCGGTGACTATAATGTATGCCCTACTGACGCTGATGTATATAACCCGGCGGCCTGGACTGAAGATGCCCTTTGCCGTCCGGAAAGCAGAAATCGTTTTCGGGCCTTATTAAACTTGGGACTAACAGAAGCATTTCGATCCAAAAATCAACAACCCGGATTGTATAGCTTTTGGGATTATACTGGTGGTGCATGGCAAAAAGACTTTGGCTTACGAATAGACCACCTTCTTTTATCACCGGAAGTATCCGACTGCTTGCTTGACGTGGGAATCGACAAAAACCCAAGGGGCAGAGAAAAGCCTTCTGACCATACACCTGTCTGGTGTGAATTTTCTAAAATAGGACATGCTGAATGCTTAGATACTTGATGGGTGCAACTCTCTTTGGTCTAATCTGGGCATCGATAGCATATACTCAGCAAGGTATTAGTGATCCCAAACAACTTTTAGCCAATGTATTAGTTTTTATTGTTATAGGGACCGCGATATGCTGGCTTCTATCTTATATTGTTAAGTGGTTTAAAGACCCAAAATGAATAACTCTGACCTGATTGTTTCTATTTTAAAAAAAGCTGGTGTCAAAAACGGCTTCGGTATTCCTAGTGGCAACGTTCTTCCATTAATGGAAGCAATGAGAACAGGTGGAATCAACTTTGTTCTGACCGCACATGAAGGTTCCGCGGGTTTTGCTGCAGATGTTTCCGGCCGATTAACTGGTATACCGGGTTTATGCATTGCAACTTTGGGCCCCGGGGCCACAAACNTAGCAACAGGGGTTGGAAATGCATGGCTAGATCGCTCTCCNCTAATTGCAATTACCTGTAATCTAAGGACTGAGCAACTCGGTCGACGTATTCAAATGTTTATAGACCATCACGCACTATTTGCACCAATTACCAAGGCCTCCCTCGCACTAAGAAATAACTCAGTCGAGGAAACATTAATGGAAGCAATAGAGATAACCACTACTGAACCTTTTGGTCCTGTTCATCTCGATCTACCTGAAGACGTGGCATTAGCCCCTGCCCAGACACCTAGCTTGCAATTTAAACCGAGTTTCTCCCTCGCTTCAGCCGAAACAGACAAAATACAAAAAGCAATTCAATTATTAAATACAGCAAAAAGGCCCATTATCGTTTTAGGCTCGAATGCTATGCGTGTCCCGGACCCAAGGATATTTGTTGATTTGATTGAACGGCATCAAATTCCTTTTGCTACCACTACCATGGCTAAGGGTTTGGTAAATGAAAATCATAAATTGGCTATCGGGTGTATTGAAAGAGCTTGTCGACAACATCAACGTAAATTACTCAATTCATCGGATTTAATAATTGGAATAGGCTACGATACAATAGAAGTGGAGTATGAGGTCTGGATCGGTGACACACCACTACTCCAAATAGATATAGAAAATGTAGATATTAACGAAGGCGTGCATTTGGCACACGAAGTTATAGGGGATTTGGTAACATCGGTGAAAACAATCATCGAAAGTCCTAAAATATCCAATTCCTGGAAACAAAACGAACTTATTAAACACAAGAATGAATTTAACCAATTATTGCGACCCTTAGGAACNGAGTTTTCTGCTCACGAGGCGATTGACGCAGTCCGTGAGGGTATGCCAGAAGACGGAATTCTCAGTTTCGACGTTGGGGCTCACACTCATCAAATTGCGAGCCAATGGATTACTTCTGCATCTAAGCAATTTTTAATTACCAATGGTTGGTCCTCCATGGGTTTCGGGCTTCCCGCAGCNATAGCNGCNAAACTAGTTTTCCCTGANANGGACGTTGTTTGCTTAATCGGTGACGGTTGTTTTCAAATGACCTGCGGAGAAGTCGCTACCGCGAAACGCTTAGGCATAAACTTACCCATCGTTGTATTAGATGATCGNTGGTTGGGGCTGATACGGGTTAAACAACTTCGTCGTCAATATGGTATATATGGGACAGAATTACAGGTTGAAAACTATAAACAGCCGCCAGAACATTATTTTGGTGTTCCAGCATTAGGTGTGAAAACGGCGGAATCGCTCACTGACGCGATAAAAATGGCTCTCAAAGCACACGGGCCTACAGTGATTGAGGCCTTAATTAACTCAGATCACTATATCGAAACTGTTTTTGATTAATAATTATAGATACTTATTTCTTTTTCTTGATAATTTAATTTTATATTATATATCCGCATAGCAATGCGTTTCCTCGCCGCCGCCAGGATGCACAACAGCACCAGATGATGCTGGCCCAACAGTTTCGGCATACCGCCACAAGGCTCCCGATTGAAAATCATGCTTTCTAGGTTTCCAAGACTTTTTTCTTCTAATTAATTCCGCTTTGCTGAGTGCAACATCCAAACTGCCCTTTTTGGCATTTATAGATATGACATCTCCATTTTTAATCAAAGCAATTGGTCCTCCCACCGCCGCNTCTGGTCCGACNTGCCCAATGCAGAAGCCTCGGGTTCCGCCAGAAAATCTTCCATCAGTTACAAGGGCAACTTTTTCTCCCATTCCCTGACCATAGAGAGCCGCTGTAGTAGATAACATCTCTCGCATGCCAGGTCCTCCTTTAGGCCCCTCATAACGAATTACGATTACATCCCCCTCTTTTACTTTACCCGTCACTACTGATTCAAAGGCATCTTCTTCGCAATTAAACACTCTTGCAGGGCCACTGAACGTAAGATTTTTCATACCCGCTATCTTAACAATAGCGCCATCCGGAGCTAGATTTCCCTTCAACCCCACCACACCGCCAGTTNTTGAAAGTGCTTTTTTTATNGGGTAAACAACTTTTTGCTTCTTGGGAAACTTAATGCCCCTATGGTTTTGCGCTAACGTTTTTCCGGTCACTGTCAAACAATCACCATCCAGAATTCCGGCCTTTAGCAGTTCCTTAATAACGACCGGCACTCCACCAATCCTGTACATATCTGTAGCCGTATATTTTCCGCCTGGCATTAGGTCTGCAATGTAAGGGGTTTTTCGAAAAATTTTTGCAACATCCTCTAGTGTATATTTTATGCCGGCTTCATGTGCTATTGCCGGCAGATGTAATGCAGCATTCGTAGAGCCACCGGTTGCAGCTACAACCTTAGCAGCGTTATCTAGTGATGCTCTGGTTACAACGTCTCGGGGACGAATATTCTTTGCTAGGCAATTCATAACCGCTGGTCCAGTTTCTCGAACGACCTTGTCCCTAGATTTGAAAGAGGCAGGCGCACCCGCAGATCCTGGAAGAGCTAAACCCATGGCTTCGGAAACACAAGCCATCGTATTTGCTGTAAATTGTCCACCACACGAACCCTCACAGGGGCAAGCCACACTTTCTAATTTCTGAAGTTCNGCGTCTGACATTTTTCCAGCGGCATGCATCCCCACGCCTTCAAAAACATCTACAACAGTTACATCNCGTCCCTGGAAGCGACCAGGTAAAATTGTTCCTCCATAAATAAATATACTNGGCACATTAAGNCGCACCATCGCCATCATCATTCCTGGCAATGATTTATCACAGCCCGCGAGACCTATAAGAGCATCGTAGCAATGGCCTCGCATTGTTAGCTCAACAGAATCCGCAATAATCTCCCGAGAAACAAGAGAAGACTTCATTCCGGCGTGCCCCATAGCTATGCCATCAGTAACAGTTATAGTAGTAAATTCTCTGGGAGTTCCACCATTTTCTGTAACACCAAGTTTTGCAGCCTGCGCTTGCCGTGAGAGTGCTATGTTACAAGGGGCAGCCTCATTCCAACAGGTGGCTACACCCACAAGAGGTTGATGGATTTGTTCATCCGTTAGCCCCATTGCATATAAATAGCTTCTGTGCGGCGCTCGTTCCGGCCCTTCAGTGACATGACGACTGGGCAATTTTGACTTATCAAACTTCCTCAAAAGGTTTTTTCTTCCGGTTTTGGGTTTTCTTTTGCCCCTTGCACGGTATGACATTAGGATCCTCTTTTTTCTTATTTCTAATTATAACTCATCAGTTCGAATAAGCTTTTATTTATTAGAGCAAACCAAATTTTCGGTATGCCTCTACTGCTCCNTCGTGAAGTCTTACACAATCTGGCTCAATTATCGATCGGCCTTNTTTTCCTATTTCACTAAATAAATCATTCAAACCTTTAAAAAGTTCCTCAATTTTACCAAGCTCCCTAGCATTGGTAATCATAGACACAACGAAGTCTTTCACCTGCTCTGAATTCACTCTTTCATGCGTCGCTATGACATTTAATACGCCCACCTGTTTTGTATTNCTAAGAACCCCTTTAAACGAACCCTTATNTATCGTTGCTTGGCGGTAAAACTTTGCTTTTTCTATAACCTTTTCAAGTTGTCCTGGCCCATATTCCAAAACCCGAACATTTAATTTATTTGCTAGTTTTGTCATAACTGGATTGGGGATCGGACACTGCCATTGCGCATCAATTTCNCCTTTAATNAACTTTTCTGCACCNTCTTCGAAGCCAACATAAATAGGATCAAAATCATCAAAGGAAATTCCCAAAATGCCAAATATTGTTTTCGTATGCTGAAACATGCCGCTATCGATAAAATTAACAGCAACCCTGCAACCNCGCATATCATTTATTTGATATAGTTTTGAATCCTCGCGTACTATAAAAAACATGGGGCCAACATTTGCAGGCGCAACCATTCTAAGAGATATCGGATTATCAAAAGGATTTTCGCCTCTCAACGCTCTTCCGACCCAGTTTGAAGCAGAAAAACCAAATTCGAGCTCTCCACTAGCCAAACCTAATGCACTGCCTACACTTGAACCGGTCATCGGTTTTGTTTCAACCCTATATTTCTTTCTTAGAAAGCTCGCGATCGCTTCACCCTGCCGATGAAATGTTCCATCAACCTCACTAGTTCCAATTCTTATATTCATTGATCAGTTCCAAATTTTTTAAAGAGATTCTATACGTTGTAGGGCCTCACTTAACCTATCAAGAGAAGCCTTATAATTAAGCAGACGTTTTTCATTTTCCTCGACTACCTCTAAAGGTGCCCTTGAAGTAAAGTTAGTATTAGAAAGCTTCTTTTCCAAACCTATAATTTCCCTTTCGATCTTAGAAATTTCTTTGTTAAGGCGTTGAATTTCTTGATTTTTATCTACTAAGGACCCGACCGGCAAAAAATATGTTACATTCTCTACCACAATCTGAACGGACCCTTCCGGAGAAACATCTCCGTCGAAATTAATATTTTCAATTCGTGCTATCCGTTCAATGAGCCGGCCATTATTTTTAAGCCTTTTAGCTGTGATTGGGTCAACGTCCTTTACATTTAACCCTGTCTTGCTTCTAGGGGGTATATTCATCTCGGCTCGAACGGCCCGAATTCCTGAAATTAATTCGATAAGCCAGCTCATTTCCCTGTTAGCTGATGTGTGCCAATCCGATGTATTTATCTCCGGCCATGGTGCCTTGATTAACGCAGTATCCCTTCCTCTCAATGGGGCTGTTTCCTGCCACAACTCCTCTGTTACAAAAGGTGCTATTGGATGAAGTAGGAGCAAAATTTTCTCGATCACCCAACCCATAGTCGCTCGGGTTTCNTTAATAGACTCCTCATCATCACTGCTCAAAACAGGCTTGGTAAATTCTAAATACCAATCACAGAAGCTATGCCAAGTGAACTGGTATATAGCGTTAGCTGCGTCATTAAATCGATAATCTTCTAGTCCAATTGATACTTTTTGTTCGGTTTCCGCTACGGCACCAACGATCCATTGATTTACCGTCTGAGAACAAGAAGCGGGATCAAACCATTTTTCATACTGGCAATTATTCATTTCCGCATAACGGGCAGCATTCCAAAGCTTGGTGATAAAATTCCTGTAGCCCTCAATTCGTCCTGTAGATAATTGTATATCTCTTCCTTGAGCAGCCATTGCTGTTAATGTAAAGCGAAGTGTATCAGCTCCATATTCATCAATGATTTCAATTGGATCCAATACATTACCCTTACTTTTGGACATTTTTTGTCCTTTTTCGTCCCTTACGAGTGCATGAATGTATACTGTGCTGAAAGGAACAGATTTGGTATAATGTAGCCCCATCATCATCATTCGGGCCACCCAGAAAAATATAATATCAAAGCCTGTGACTAAAACATTTGTGGGATAATAACGTTCAAATTCCGATGTTTCTTCTGGCCAACCAAGTGTTGAAAAGGGCCAAAGGGCCGAAGAAAACCACGTATCTAGAACATCTTCATCTTGCTTTAGCTCCACTTCCTTCCCATAGTGTCTTGTGGCCGCTCTGGCGGCGGTTTCCGAGTTTTCTTCGACGAAAACCTCTCCATCAGGTCCATACCAGGCCGGTATTTGATGCCCCCACCAAATTTGCCGAGAAATGCACCAAGGTTGAATGTTTCGCATCCACTCGTAATAAGTATTTTCCCAATGCTGTGGAACAAACTTTGTTTTTCCACTTTCAACAGCATCTATCGCCGGTTTAGCCAAGGTAACCGCGTCTACATACCATTGATCTGTAAGGCGAGGTTCTATAACAACNCCGGATCGATCACCATATGGAACTGTCATTGGATTAGGGTCGATTTTTTTTAAAAGACCCAGACTAGCCATCTCTTCAACAACCTTCCCACGAGCGGTAAAGCGGTCCAAACCTCTGAATTTCTTCGGCACTTCATCGTTCATATTGGCTGATGCATCAAAAACATTTACCATTGGAAGTGCATGCCTTTTACCCACCTCAAAATCATTAAAATCGTGTGCAGGTGTAATTTTTACAGCGCCACTTCCTTTTTCTGGATCACTATATTCATCAGCAATTATGGGGATTAACCGATCCACTATCGGAAGGCAAACCATTGAACCAATAAGCTTGGTGTAACGACCGTCATCAGGGTGNACTGCTACAGCTGTATCTCCNAACATCGTCTCGGGACGCGTTGTCGCTACAGTAATAAACTTAACGGGGTCTTCTGCGATTGGATAATTAAAATACCAAAGGCTACCATCTTCTTCTCGTTGTTCTACTTCGAGATCCGAAATTGCTGTATGAAATTTGGGATCCCAATTAACTAATCTTTTATCCCTATAAATCAAACCTTCTTTGTAGAGTGAAACAAATACGTGCCTTACAGCATTAGACAACCCCTCGTCCATCGTGAAACGTTCGCGTGTCCAGTCACACGAAGAACCAAGCCTCCGCAGCTGCTGGACTATGGTGCCTCCTGACGCCGCTTTCCACTCCCAAACCTTTTCAATAAAGTCAGACCTGTTGATCAACGAAGTGTTTTCAGAGGAATTTTTTTGGCCTCTATCTAGAGCTATTTTTTTTTCCGCTAGTTGGCGTTCTACAACCATTTGAGTTGCAATTCCAGCATGGTCCATACCCGGTTGCCAGAGAGCATCCCTACCCCTCATCCTATTATATCTAATAAGAATATCTTGTAGGGTATTGTTTAACGCATGCCCCATATGGAGACTACCGGTAACATTAGGAGGTGGTATCACAATGGAATAAGGGTCTCCTAAACTTTCTGATTCAAGATCGGGTAGAGATAACCCACAAGCAAAACTTTTTGATTGTTCCCATTTTGAATAATGTTTTGCTTCTACTTCATTGGGTTTATAATTTTTTTTTAGCGGCACAGCGTGGACCTATAATTATATTAAGTGTTTACGGTTTCTTAATNGTTGAATCTTACAGAGAGATAAGTTAGCGAAATTTGTCAATTAGCGTAAAAAAGCAAGGGNTTATGGATTTTTATTTTCAGCAGATCTTGCGAGTCTATCTAGCTCATTTCGGACAACCCTTTCAACCAATTCCAAAAGGTTTTCATCCAACCACTCCTTTATCATAGGATGCATAATCTCTTTGGCCAAATCATTGATCACACATTCATTAGAATCAGCATTTTTCGTGGTTTCTGAGAAGGCGGGTTTTTCTTGAATATTATCAGGGAGGGAACCCTTATTTTGATCTAAATGCAAATTATCATTCACCCCTAAATTATTTTTATTCTCGGACAAATGGAAAGAATCTTTTGGATCTATTTCTTCATTTTGAGAAATGATTTTACGTATCGAGGCAAGTATCTCTTCTATGGATGGCTCCTGAGCATCTTTCGGTTTTTCAGTCATAAATTTCTAGGCCGATCAAAAATTTTACAAACCACGAGTAATTAAAGATTAGTAAAGTTTAATAAATTTTATTTAATTTAGAGTTTTTCCAACAACTTATCGTCTTAACGTTCCAGGGTAAAGTTTAGGGTCATACAGCTTAATCCCCAAATCCATTTTGGAAGCAAATAAAGTTCCGATAGATCGCCTTAGCTTAAAACCGGAAACTGTTACCTCTCGCTGAGCTTTGACAAGATTAACGCGAGCATCCAATAATTCCTGCCCCGCATCCAGAACGTCTAATACCGAACGTGAGCCAACACGGGCTTCTTGTTCTACACCATTAAGGGCAATTTTTGCGGCTCGCACTTCGCTAGATAGTGCTTTTACTCTGGCTTTAGCAGTCTTATATTCTTGCCAAGATTGTGAAGTCTCTTGTTCTATTTTCCAAATGGCGATATCAAGGTTGCGTCTTTCATAAGCCCAATTTTGTTTAGCTGCTCTAATTCGCGAACTCACCGCCCCACCTTTATACAAGGGAATCGAAATCGTTGCGATTATTGAGGTTTCCTCTGAACTACTTGTTCGAGAGGTGGCTTCATCTTTTCGCTTAATATTCCCTTCAATATCAACAGTAGGATATAAATCAGCTTCTGCTCTTTTTATCGCTAGGCGTGCGCCNCTTGATCGATGAATTAGTTTCCGTATCTCTGGATTATTGTTTTTTGCTAAAGTAATTGCCTCCCTTTCCGACTTCGGCAAACCCTCCACAGCTGGAGCCGGTTTTAATGTTCCTGGATGGTCTCCGATAACCCTCCTATATCTTGCTCTAGAAATTGAAAGAAAACCCTTAGCTTGAATTCGGTCCGCTGTCGCTCTCGATAATCGGGCCTCAGATTGAGCAACATCTGTTCTGGTCACCTCGCCAACATCAAATCGGTCTCTTGTGGCCNCTAACTGACGTTTTACAAGTGATTCATTACTGAGGTTAAGTGAAAAAACTGCCTTATCCCGCAAAACATCCATATAAACATTAACAGCTTCAAATAAAACATCTTGCTCGATTAGTGTTAGCTGGGCTCGTTGTTCCAAGACAGCCTGTTTCGCATTTTCTACATCCCATTTTGTGTGCCAACCATCAAAAAGTGTCTGTTCTATACTCAAACTACCTGTTCGTGGGGTTCTATTTTCCCAGCCTTTTCCAGAATCAACTCTTTTCTGACCAGCATCAAGGTCCAAGTTTAATTTTGGTCTCCATCCACTTTTTGCCTGAGAAACACCTTCGTCGACCGATCGAAGTTTAGCACGAGTGGCTTGCAATAATGGATTACTTAAATAAGCTTTTGCTAAAGCTCCTTTTAAAGTTTCCGATATCGCGTGGGAAGGATCAAATAATACAAAAAAACCCAATGATACTAGTAAAACTCCTCGAAACATCAATAATTCCTCAAGTTTTAAGCAAGTCTAAAATTTAAATCCCTTATCAACTTTAAAACCCGGTAGAGTAGCGACATGAGCCTCAAAAAGGATATGTTCAGAGAATATACCATTTCTATTCGTCATCAACACAGCCTTTCCAATTCCNCCATCCTTCATGACCACGGCACACAGTCTTCCTCCATCAGAAAGTTGAGATTTAAGAGTCGAAGGAATAAATGGAATACCGGCAGAGAAATTTATGATATCATATGGACCNTGGGTTGCGTAACCTTCCTCAAGCAGTCCTTCAACTAAAACAGCATTATCTACAGCAAGTTCGTGAAAATTCTTCTCAGCCGTTAAAGCCAATTGTTTTTCAGACTCGAGTGCGACAACAGTAGTAACTAACTGCGCAAGAACAGCGCTAGAATACCCCGTGCCACAACCAATATCGAGAGCAACTTCTTCCGGTTGTGCATTTAATGCTTGCAACAACCGACCAAAAATCATTGGAGCAATTAAATAACGATCCAAACCAACTGAAATATCATTATCCGTGTAGGCAACTCCTTGAAGTTTAGGTTCAACAAAAACCTCTCTCGGAACGTGAAAAAAGGCATCTATTAACGCTTCATCAGCAATTTCATTTGTTCTAAGCTGAGAATTAATCATATTTTGTCGTGCTTGGGTAAAATCAACCATCAAAACCTCAAAATAATCACAACTCAATTTAAATACGAAAGGATACAAAAACGAAAGTATTTTAACTAATTAACCATCAAAATATATCATAGTAAAATCAGACTGCTTGACCAGTTACCACAAGAAGGCCTAATTAAATACATATTAGATGACTTATGCCTACAAATGCCATGGCTCGATGGGAGAGAGGCTATCCAGAGGATTGCAAATCCTTGTACGCCGGTTCGAATCCGGCTCGAGCCTCCACATTTGTAGTATGATTTTCTTAAGCACCCTAGCTCAAGAGGGTGCAGCACCGACACCGCCATGTTCTAATGACCANTTAGCCGGGTCATTCAAAAATTTTTCAACCTCTGTCATCGTTTTTAACTCAAAGTGGCCACCTTGCTGAGCAACTTTCAAAACATCCCACCATGTCGCCAAAGCATGTAATGTAACACCCATATCGTCCATTACAGCCTTACTCTCTGAAAAAATATCATAATGGAAGACAACAAACACATGTTCAACGATGGCTCCCGCTTCACGAAGAGCTTTACAAAAGTTTGCCTTGCTGCGTCCGTCTGTAGTCAGGTCTTCAACCAANAATACACGCTCACCTTCTTTAAGATGACCCTCTATCTGTGCATCTCTTCCAAAACCCTTGGGTTGTTTTCTGACATATTGCATGGGCAGCATCATTCTATCTGCCATCCAGGCGGCAAAGGGAATTCCTGCGGTTTCACCACCAGCTACGGTATCAAATTGTTCAAAGCCTGCATCCCTTAAAATTATGGACGCACCGAAATCAATTATTGTTTGGCGTAGACGAGGATAGGAAATCAGGCGCCGACAATCTATATAAACGGGACTAGCCCACCCTGAAGTAAATATAAATGGCTTTTCGGAATTGAACTGTACCGCCTCCACCTCAAGCAACATTTTTGCAGTAAGTTCTGCAATTAATTCCTTACTTGGAAAAGCCCCACCTACAGCCATGCTATCATCTCCTCTTAATTAAAATTCTGTTAATTTAAATTTGACTTGCTTTATATCGGTTTGTTGGCAACCTTACAAACAAGTCAACTTTCAACCACACGCCAATTGAGCTCTTCACCGAAAAGAAAAGGTCGAATAGTATCTCGATCATCAGAAAACTCTATTTCTTCATCTATTCTATGGTTGTTCTTTTCAAGAACCAAATATGCGCGGTTGGGCTCTAAACCATAGAANTTCGGCCCNTTTAAGGATGCAAATTTTTCAAATTCTTCGAGGGCATTCATCTCCTCAAAAACACTNGCATAAATTTCAANAGCATTTTGGGCGTTGAAAATTCCTGCACAACCACAATCAGNTTCCTTACTGCTAATTGTATGCGGAGCCGAATCAGTTCCCAAAAAAAATGATCTATTCCCAGAAGTAATCGCCCTTCTTAGGGCTCTACGATGTTTATCTCTCTTCGCAATCGGTAGGCAGTAGAGATGAGGNCTAATTCCGCCCGCCAATAGATCATTACGATTAATCACTAAGTGGTGTGGGGTCACAGTAGCAGCAATATTTTTTCCGCAGGATTTGACAAACTCTACGCCCTCCTCAGTGGTTATATGCTCTAAAACAATGTTTAAAGCCGGAAAATCATGCGTGACCCACCCACTCAACACATTATCTATAAAGAAAGCCTCCCGATCAAAAATATCTATTTCAGGGTCTGCCTCTTCACCATGAACCAGTAAAGGCATTCCTATTTTTTCCATACGCTCNAGGACACCGTGGACATTATTCCATTTGGTAACACCAAATTCTGAATTTGTTGTGGCACGAGCAGGGTAGAGTTTAACAGCCGTAAAAATTTTTTCGTAATAACCCCTTTCAACCTCGTCCGGATCGGTGTGATCTGTAAGATAGCACGTCATCAGGGGTTCGAAATTTTCTTTTCCTCTCAGATTAGATTTTATCCTGTCGCGATAGTNTACTGCGTCCGCGACTGACGTAATCGGTGGGGTCAAGTTAGGCATTATAATGGCGCGGCTAAAATGAGCGGTTGTATAAGGAAGGACAGCTTTGAGCATTTCTCCATCCCTAAGGTGAAGGTGCCAATCATCCGGACGTATTATCTTAATTTTATTTTTTGAAATTTTCACAACGGTGGATCTAACAAAGCCTCGTATAAAACATCAACACCATAAATGAAATCGTCAATTTCCATAGATTCTTTTGGATTATGAGANCCATTGGCATTTCGAATAAATATCATTGCTGAAGGAACTCCAGCATTAGCAAACACTGCGGCGTCATGNCCTGCTCCACTTGCGATAGCCTCCGAGTTAAGACCATTTTTCTCACAACATTTTAAAAGTTTATCAATCCATTTTTGATCCATCAGGGCNGGGGACGCAAAACTTCTTTCATCAAACCTAAACCTGACACCACGCTCTTTTTCAACACTCTCCGCCTCCGATCGTAGCAATTGGTAAAAAGCTTCAAGAGTATCAATACCCTGACTTCTTATTTCTATTGAGAAATTACACTGACCAGGAATTCGGGACATAGCGTGATCGCTAGAGTTCGTGCTTAGAATGCCAGCCGTTAAAACTAAATCTAAGCCCCTTTCTTGTAGTGCAGCCCAGTGATCATCATAACGATGCAACAAATCAGCAGTCGCCAAAACAGCGTCGTGACGAAGCCACCTTGGAACCGCACCGGCATGACCTGCTTCACCCTCGCATATTATATTCTGATGACGAATATTCCCTCTCAGGCCAGTAACAACCGCAACCGGCATATCGCGAGCTACCATCACAGGTCCCTGTTCTATATGGAGCTCCAAGTAAGCAGCTATGGATGATGCATTTATGAGAGGTTCTCCAGACACAATTTTTTCAATATTAACGCTAACATCCTGCATGTACGACTTGAGTGTCTTTCCGCTTGTACGATGAGGCCTTTCAATATCAGTTTTTGTAAGTTGTCCAAACAATGCTCGTGAACCAAGATAACACTGACCAAACCAGGCACTTTCTTCGCCCCTTAAAGCCATCACCCGTATAGAGATTGGAGGCACCCTGCCTTCCCGCTTCATTCTCACTAGGGCAATAAGTCCAGCAACGACCCCCGCTGCCCCATCAAAGTTTCCACCCTGCGGAACAGAATCAAGATGAGAACCACAAATAATAAATGGTGCGACCTTTTCTTGTCCGTTCAACTCTATCACGAGATTTGCAGCTTCATCATACCAAGAGGAGAGCCCCTCTTTTCTTGCTAACTCCGCGCAATATGTCATGGCCGCTGTTTCGCCGGCACCATAAGTCTCTCGACTTACACCTGGACCGTCTAGACTTAAATTTTTTAAGTCTGCAAATATTTCATGTGCATAACTAGAACGTTCTTCGGCTGCAAAACCGGTTTTTTCTGGAAATGAATGAACAGTAAAATTCATGTCCTCTTGACCTTAGATAACTCTAATTTTGGATTCAAAATAATCGCTACAAAACGATTCTAAAACATCAAAAATAATGATGAATTGGAAAAATTTTTCGGTTGTTTTCCTACAACACTCTCGNCTTTTTAAAGGAATTTCGAAGGAATTTCAATATATCTCTCCAAAAATTAAATACCCTTCACGTAAATTCCCGCGAATAACGTTTAATCGCCCTTCTCGTAAACTCAGCCGCGTCCCTGCCCTTCAGTGCTCGTTTCCATAAACTTTCAGCTGTCTGCTCATGAAGTTCGACGGCTTCCGGAGCTGAGGTAATCATGCCGACCCCCACCCTAATATTCGGGCTTTCNCCCAAGCGATAAGGGCTCACTGCGAGCACCAATCGGTCGGGTTGTCGAAAGACATGAAAACTAGTTCTCGGTAGCGTGTCCTCTACTATACCAATTTGGACACCAATTGGTTCGTCTTCCATAAAGTGTGCAATGCGTTCCATTTCTTCAAAGGCTACCTCGCGTCGTTTTCTTCTAGTACGGCTCTGCATCTCAACTTTTCCGACCAATCCGTTGCGAAGAAAACGTCTTAATTCATCAGCCGCNATGACNGTAACGATGCTGGGCTGCCTCCGTCGGTATGATTCCTTCCGTTCTTTTAGTAATGCCATTATTTCAGACACACTCTCTTTGCCAACTTTCAACCCGTCTTCTTGCCTGGGCAGGCTTTCAGACAAAACTTTTTCTAAGATACTGTCATAGCGATCCGTCGTTAATAAATATGACACCGGACCCGAAGATACTATTATATGCTCTGCTGTTTCCTCAATTTGTCTAATTCGTTCAAAAAAAGAAACGGCCGACGACATGTACTCGACCCCTACCCCAAGCAATGTCGGTACAGACACGCCGAGCAGGCTTGCCATTTTAGCTAATGTATCAATTTTGGCGACCTCACCTTTTTCGTAGCGGTATAGNGCCGCTCTAGAAATCCCGATTTTGGCCGCTATTTCGTCCGCTCCCAGACCGGATCCCATACGAAAAGCTTTTAATCGATTACCGATATCATCAAATCTAAAGGCCATTAGACAACGCCTTTACTCTCGTCAATCTAAAGGGGCAGAAAACACTTCATTACCGGAGAGTTTTTCGACGTGGCGACCGAATCGAAATTTTACTTCCGGTCCATCCATTGGCGGCGAGGCGCCACGATAATCCATTGGATCAACCTCTAAATGAATAAAGGTATGGCCGGAGCCCATCACTGCTTCTTCAAACTTTCCTGTCAACTCATTCATTGAGGCAAANGAATAGACTCGTTCAACTCCAAACCCGCGGGCTATGGCGGCATAATCATTATCGATACGACCCGGGAGCGGAACATTTGAAGTTGATCCGTAGACTCTATTGGAAACCATAAAATGTTTTAAATTAGGAAGATCCATTTGTCTTTCTACTTGGAGCATACCCGGGTTCATACAAAACGCACCGTCACCACTAAATACCCAGACAGGAACCTCGGGGACCCCCTGAGCAATTCCACAAGCAAAAACTGATGAAAGGCTCATGGATGCTTCCAGGTAGAATACCCTTTCTGTGTCGCCAGTCTCGGAATACCAGAGTTCAGAGGATGTGCCCGCCGAGGTAACAACTAACTCGTTATTCCAGCGTCCAGCTATAAAGGCTATCGCCTCTTCATATTTCATTTTAAATTTGCCCTTGAAGAAGTTTTTTGGGAAGCATCGCAATCGTGGGACGGCTAATTTTTCTGGAGTGATGGTAGGCCTCTCCTATCCTGGGTATTTCACTCCTGTTTTTGATAACTGTATAGGGAAGGTCGATTGATTTCATAACGTCTTCCAGATAAAGGCCATTGGATACATGAAATTTAGCTCNATCATCAAATGAGCCTCGCTGGGTAATCATAATGAAGATAGGAATTTCGTATGTGTAATTAATTTTGGTGATTGCATAAACCAAAGTCATGAGACCCGACGCACCCATCAACGCCGCAGATCCGGTGCCGGACAGAAACGCTCCAGAACATAGTCCTAATGCGGATTCTTCACGATTTACGGGGACATGGTTAAATCTGTCATCCTGCTCGAAAGTCGCTATAGTCATAGCAATCCAGTCATCCGGAAGGCTTGCCACAAGAGAAATGCCGGCATCAGCACATGTATCAGCGATTTCTTTTGAAACGTCTTTAGAATACCCGGTTTCTATTGATCTTGTTTCAGACCTTCTAGAAGCATCCTGATTGCTTTCCACGATTTACTCCCTGCAAAAAATATTATCAGATGGTAAACATCCCCTCCTCTGGAAGTCAAATGCCATAAGACAGATTTTTAAACATAATAGTTGATAAATATGAATTTATGGATGCAAAAGGGTTGGCGTCACGTGTTAGCCTTTGCTATATAGCTTTGGTTGTTAAACACCAATACTGACGNTGCGTTTGTTCCCCGGTAGCTCAGTTGGTAGAGCAGGCGGCTGTTAACCGCCTTGTCGCTGGTTCGAGTCCGGCCCGGGGAGCCAATCTTTTCAATCACTTATATNGTTTCCTTAAGGTTTTTTCTAGGCTCCGGTAGCAGATTAAGCNCATNCGTCTGCGACGACAGGTAGGTTAACCTACCATGTCGCTATTGCATTAAATGTAACTATCTAGCTAACACATCTACGGAAAGGATATTACAACTTTGATCTTCTGATCGAGAAATAGCGTTTATTTCTCATATATCTTCTGAAGGGAGCCAATGCCTTTCAATTTTTCCGGTGTTAGTTGTCGCTTGTGTAATTTGCCTTTTGCTTTTTGGTAATAAATTGTAATTTTCTCTTTGTTTTTCTTTGCCTCTAACAACCTATTAAGTTTTTTATCAACCGACTTGGTAATTTCAGTTTCTTTACCCAAATCAAAATTCGAGTTGCCTCTGTATACCAACGCCGCCACCCCGAAAAAGTTTTTCGATAATCGTATTATCACCTACAAAATATATGGTTAAAAAATTGACCACTTTTGTCAAGAATATGGTTTCCTAATTAAACGGAAAAAATGATGAGAAATTAGTCTCAAATAATTGGTATATACCGCCTTGGAGTGACTGCTATTTAATAATTTGAGGTTATTTTGATCGGTAATAATAAGCTCTGGGCTTAACAAAAAGTATTGTTAATCTATTTACTGAGTAGAATAATTCTTCTCATCAAAAAATAAGGTCCAATACATAGAATCCAACCGTGATGGCGATACAAATCTCCCACGTCATTTAAGGCATGCCCATAGCGTTTTAAATGTTATCCGCATAACACCCTTTGAAGTTTTTATTAAAACACTCACGCGCAAATTTTTTTCATCAAATACTGCTAACGGCCGTTCAACGTCATAATTTATCGATAAATTTCTCATTTTGCGTTTCAAACCCTTCAAAAACCAATTGGTTCAATTCTTTATTTAAAACAGAACAAAAATTATTCATTTACGAGGTGTGTAGACAACAAGGTCCACCTCCTTGTATTGGTTATTTTTTGGGAAGCTGCGGCAAATGCTCTTTCCTGACCTATTACAATCACTAATTCTTTGCCTCGTGTAATACCCGTATAGATAAGATTCCTGGCCAACATAAACTGGTGTTCATTGCTAATGATTAATACAACTACGGGATATTCTGAACCTTGGGATTTGTGGATTGTAATCGCATAGGCCAATGATAAATTACTAGATAACTCCGCTTTTTCATACTCGACCTTTTGTCCGTCAAAGTTAATGGTCAAAACACCATTCCTTTCATCACATTGGACTACACTCCCGATATCTCCATTAAAAACGCCATCTTCATAATTATTTTTTGTTTGTATAACCTTGTCACCTGCAGACAAAGTATGATCAAAATTCTTAATACCACCGCTTCGCCCAGGGTTAATTAGGTTCTGAATTAATTGATTTAGATTAGAAGTTCCCAACTCCCTTTTATTCATAGGGGTGAGGACCTGAACATCCTTTTTGGGATCAAATTTACCATCCCTAATCTTAGG
>PBFH01000012.1 GCA_002719885.1 Rhodospirillaceae bacterium
TCGGTATTGCAAGCGCTGGTGGGTCATCTGGAATGGTAATTGTAGTGCCTTTCGCACAATATTTCATTTCAGATTCTGGTTATACAGTAGCATTGCTTGTATTAGCCATTCTGATGATGACAATCGTCCCTCTTACAGCAGCAATTTCCGGCAAACCACAGACTCCTAATGGAGAAAATATTATCAAACAAAATACACTAGAGGCCATTCGTGAGGCATCTAGGCATAAAGGCTATATTCTATTAGTGACCGCATTTTTCGTTTGCGGCTTTCAAACAATGTTTATTGGTGGGCATCTACCAAATCATCTTGATAAATCGGGTATTGATGCAGAAACAGGAGCAACAGCTCTAGCTTTAATCGGATTATTTAATATTATCGGTTGTTTTGTTTGGGGAGCGCTGGGCGGAAAATACAGTAAGAAACTGATGCTTGCTATTTTATATATCGCGCGAGCTTTAAGTATAATAGTGTTTGTTACATTTCCAGTTACAAACACTAGTGCGCTGATTTTTGCATCTTTCACAGGATTACTTTTTTTAGGTACTGTGCCGTTAACCAGCGGACTAGTTGCGCAAATCTTTGGGACACAATATATGGCAATGTTGTATGGCTTTGCCTTTACAAGCCACCAAGTAGGTAGTTTTCTTGGCATCTGGATGGGTGGAGTAGTATTCGACCTCACAGGAAATTATGATGTTATATGGTGGAGTGCAGTTATATTAGGTTTCATAGCAGCCGCTATGCACTGGCCAATCGATGAACGACCTATTCTTCGTCCAAAGATTCAAAGTTCGTCTCTAAAAATTTAGTAGGTAAATCATGTCACAAGAAACGTGGAAAAGCCCTTATCTGTCTCTAATTCTTTGTACTTTTATAATTCTTATTTCATATGGGACAAGGCAAAGCTTTGGATTATTCTTGATTCCAATCTCTGATGCTATCGCAGGAGGACGTGTCGAGCCTTTCTCATTCGCAGTCAGTATGCAGACACTGATTGTTGGTTTGAGTGTGCCATTTGTATCAGCAATCGCTGATAAATGGTTGGGGCCTGTCAAAATGTTGGTCGCCGGAGGTAGCCTCTATGCTCTTGGCATGGTTCTTCTAGGTCAGGCCTCTTCTGAAATGCATTTAACACTTAGTGTAGGTGTCCTTAGTGGTCTTGCAGCAGCAGGGTGTGGCCTACCAATGCTATTATCTGTCGTCGGCCGAGTTGCTCCTGAAAATCGTCGAAGCCTTTGGTTCGGAATAGTATCAGCTGGTGGTACAGGGGGTCAAATGTTTCTAGTCCCACTTAATGATTATTTGCTCGAACGCATGGACTGGACCGATGCGATAACGATATTAGCTGCGGTTATTTTTGCTATCGTGCCAATGGCGATGTTAGCTGGTAAAGCTAGTGGAGACGCGCTCGATCAAAAAAAAGATCACCAAACACTTGGTCAGGCTTTGAAGGAAGCCCGAAATCATAAAAGTTTTATTTTTTTGTGCCTTGGATTTTTCACGTGTGGCTTTCAAGTACAATTCGTAGTCACTCATTTACCCAAGTACTTGGAGGATACTGGAACAGGAGCCACGATTGGGGCCCACGCTATCGCGCTAATTGGTCTAACAAATGTAATTGGTACTGCTCTCGCTGGTATGCTTGGTGGAAAATTCAAGAAAAAAAACCTACTTGCCAGTCTTTATATTGGTAGGTCGCTTGTTATGTTAGCTTTTTTTCTGTCGCCAATAACACAAATGTCGGTTTATATATTTGCTGCTTGTATAGGTTTTCTTTGGCTTGCCACAGTTCCTTTGACGGCAGGACTTGTATCTGGTTTTTTTGGCCCACGGTACATGGCTACGTTGTACGCTATTGCTTTTTTAAGTCATCAGATTGGGGGGTTCCTAAGTACTTGGATGGGTGGCATAGTCCGTGACACTACTGGGTCTTATGATCAATGGTGGTGGATAATTATTTTTGGCGGGATGCTTGCAGCTTTATTTCACCTTCCGATTCAAGAACGACCAGTGGAAAGACTAGCACAGCCCGCGTAGGCTGCCCCAACACTTTTCGAGGAAAATTATTATGACTAAAGCGTTTTGGCGTAGTCCTCATTTTGTACTTATTTCAGCCGTGGGTATTGTCATATTTGCTTATGGTGGCAGGCAAAGTCTTGGAATGTTTTTGCGACCTATAACAGAGGCTCTCAATTTCATGACAACTAATGCACAAGGCATATTAGTTCAAAACTTCGAGCCGATGTCATTTGCAACAGCGATACAGGTTTTAATCTATGGTTGTGCTGCCCCGTTTGTTGGTGCAATTGCCGATCGCTGGGGTCCAATCAAAGTTTTATTGGTATCTGGACTTGTCTATGCCTTTGGGCTTTTTATGATGTCTCAATCAACTACAGAAACTGGTCTTGTGATTAGCATAGGATTTTTGATGGGAATCGGTTCAAGTGGAATCGCTTTACCGATGCTACTATCAATTGTCGGCCGGGTTGCACCAGAAGAAAAACGAACATTTTGGTTAGCCGTAGTTGTCTCTGGCGGTACTGCAGGACAAATGCTGATTGTTCCATTTAGTAACTATATGATCGGTGAGTCAGGCTGGGTTTTTGCCACAATAGTTTTGGCCACAATGGCTCTTATGGTGGTTCCGCTTACGCTATGTATTTCTCATGCTGCCAGCAATACATTAAATAAAAAGGATACACAAAGCCTTAGTCAGGCGGTCCAAGAAGCTAGCGGACACAAAGGTTTCTGGCTTTTAGTGATCGGATTTTATGTTTGCGGCTTTCAGGTACAATTTATCAATAACCACTTAGAAAACTATCTAAGTGGTACAGCCGTGGGAGGTGCTATGGCAGCTACAGCAATAGCCTTGATCGGCCTCTTCAACATGTTTGGAACACAAACCGCGGGTATAATTGGAGATAGATTACGAAAAAAATATATTCTCGCTCATCTCTACTTAGCCCGTTCTATTATATTTCTAATTTTCTTTATTGTTCCTGTCAGTAAAATTTCGGTGATTATTTTCGCCTGNACTGTCGGCTTTCTTTGGNTNGCNACAGTTCCTTTAACTTCAGGAATTGTNGCCCAAATNTTTGGCCCNCGNTATTTAGCTACNCTCTATGGCCTAGTATTTCTCAGTCATCAACTTGGCAGCTTCACAAGTGTTTGGCTTGGGGGAATAATAAGAACGCAGACAGGAAATTATGACTATGCTTGGTATATGATCATAGTCGCAGGGTTTGTAGCNGCATTACTGCATTGGCCGATCGATGATAAACCNGTCTCCCGTTTAGTTAATCAAAAAGAATCCAATAACTAGGATTTTCNAACACTANCCCTGAAAATAGGGGTTAGTTCCTCCTGCATGGTCAGTTACATCGAGTACCTCCTTTATCGAAGGTACAACTTTTTGTATTTCAACAGCGACGCCTTCTTTAAGGGTGACATTTGCCATTCCGCAACCCTGGCATCCTCCCTCCATCCTGATATATGCGCGTGAACCATCTACATCGATTAACGAAATATGACCACCATGCCCAGCAACAGAGGGATTAACGCGAGTTTCTAAAACTTCCTGAATAGCAATAGCTTCTTCTGTATTAAGGCCTACTTTGGGAATAGCATCTCTGTAGTCTGCAACGTGCTGAACTTCGGGAATATAATGACGTAACATATTCTCAACCCCTTTTTGAAGTTGGAAGGCACTGCCGACAAATTCTAAATAAACAACTCCATCAATATATCCTCTTAGTTTTATATTTCCTCCGTTTTGGGTTGCCGCTGGTTTTATTCGTGTTTCGATAAGTTCATTTAACTCGGCTACTATAGGGTCACTTTTATCAAGTTTAAGTTCTTCAATATCCTTTGATATCTTCTCATCAAAACTTGAAGTTACAGAATCACCGGACACAAAATAGTCCATAATGGCGCCTAAAATCGGTGGCTTTAATTGTACCCAATCAATATTGTCAGATTTAGTGACTAAAACATGCTCTTTATCCAATTCAACTTTCAAAACTTTTGGTACATGCAAGATTCGTGCAGCCAAAGAAGAAGGGGCGATTTTTTCAGCATTTTCAAAAACAATCTTTTCCCCTTCGTTTACTTCTCGTCCAGGTAGAAATTTTAGTATATTGGGGTTTTCCGTCTCTGCTGTCTGAATAAACATATCAAGCACTCATTTTTAATTTCGACATTTACAACTAAAAAACTGGAATTTTCTATTTTTATCTTACCTCTATATAATGCTATTTTGACAATATTTCGAAATTAATTGGATCACCAACTTGAACTGTAAAATTAGGGAGTATCGCATCACCTGATTTCAAGTTACTAATTTCCGCTCGTCTTTTTTGACGAGAAATACTCCGGATAGCAGCATAATAATCAATCGAATTCTCTTCCAGTTTCTTCAATTCATTTTTAACCCCAGCAAACTCATCAACGCCTCCTACAACCATTCGAGAAGTTGACCAAACACTATCAGTATTTCTTAGCCATTGAGATACAGGGTCGCCCATAATTTCGATAACTTTACCTAATGCATCCCGAGGATTTGATGGTCCTAAAATTGGCAACACCAGATAAAAACCATCTGGAACACCCCAGACCGCGAGAGTTTGGCCTACATCTTCAGAGTGGTGTTTGATTCCCCACTTATCAGCAACATCAACAATACCACCTACACCAATAGTCGTATTGATGACAAAACGCTTTGTAGTCACCCAGGCGCGGTCTCCTTCACCTTGAAGCAGGTCATTTGCTAGAATCAAGGGAGACTTCATGTTGCCAAGAAAATTATGGACCGCTTTGCGGCCTTGATCGGGTATAATCAAGGTATAAACATCAGCCAAAGGCCGTAAAACCACATCTTGGAAGAAGCCGTTAAATTTAAACATCACCCTATTAACGGGTTCTAAAGGATCATTGACTTCATCAGTCGCCTGAAGATTTTGAGCGGGTTGCGCATTTACCGGCAAAACGTTTAGAAACAATAACCCTAAGATCGTGCATGTGAACGAAAATAAGATTATGGAGCGGCGAATTCTAAAAACTAAAATACCCATATTTAATCAACCAGATTCTACAAATTTTAAACAAATAAGACTATCACCTTAACTTATAAAAGATTCTAAAAAAGCTAGAGTATTTGAGTATTAGAATCGATAATCAACTTCATAGTATAAGACCAGAGCACTAATAATGAAATAGGTAACTAATATGTCAAACGAGTCTAAAAGGTCCCTCACTTGTCTATATGGAGGTCAAATTTTGACCTTTGATAATGAAAACAAAACGTTTGACCAAGGTGAATTATGGATTGAAGGAGAAAAAATTATAGCTGTGGGTAATGCAGGAGAATTTAATCCACCAGCTAATATTCTGGTTCAAAAAATTGACCTGACCGGCCGAGTTGTTATCCCTGGTTTTATAAATAGTCATACCCATTCCTACAGCTCTATCCTGAAAGGAACTGTAGAGAAAAACCCTTTAGATATTTATATGTTAGCCGTTATAGCGGCAGGCTCTGCAATGAGCCCTCGTGAAACTTTCATCAGCGCCCAATTGGATGCTCTTTCCATGCTAAAAACAGGCATTACTTCTGTAATTGATCATTATTCTGAAAGACCGGCATTGACCCCTGAAGGACTTGACGCGGTTTGCTCTGCATTCACGGGAATTGGAATAAGAGCAACCGTAGCAACCATGTTTGCAGACAAACCATACATAGAAACGGTTCCGATTGATAAAAATTCAATACCACCAGTGATTCTTGAACAATACGCTAGACAGAAAAGACCTGATTTAGAAAGTTACTTTAAGGTAATGGCATCGGCCATAAAGAAACGCTGCGACGAAAATGATCGCATACAGATTATTCTTGGGGTTGATGGGCCTCAACGTTGTTCTGAGGAATTAATAGAAATGACTGGAGATTTTCAAAGACACCATCACCTAGGCCTGCACACTCATATGCTTGAAACGAAAACTCAAGCAGTCATGCGTACACACAAAAAACAAAGTTTTATTCGGCAGATGCTGGACCTCGGCATACTCAATGAAAAGTCATCTCTTGTGCATTTTATTTGGGCACAAGATGACGATATAGAAGCCGCTAAAGAGGCAGGAGTTACAATCGTTCATTGTCCCCAGTCCAATACAATGCTTGGAGCCGGTGTATGCCCGGTTCTCAAGTTAAGAAAAAATGGAATACCGGTCGCATACGGTACTGATGGATCAAATTGTGGGCCTGCTAGTTATTTGGAAACCCTCCGTATGGCGGCCCATCTGATGAGATTAACTGATCCCGACTTTGAGGAATGGCCCGATGGAAAACAGATTCTGAAGGAGGCATATCAAAATGGAGCTCGCGCGCTCGGCCAGGAAAAAAAATTGGGATCACTCGAAACTGGTTTGTATGCAGATTTTGTAGTGCTTCGTCCTGAGGGACATTGGCACAGGCCGATGGGGGACCCATTTCTACACCTGTTCTATTATGAGAATGGGCAGTCCACTGAAAGCGTTTGGGTAAATGGGGAGCAGGTTGTGAAGGACGGTTTTTTAATAACGATAAATGAAGAAGATTTATTATCGGAAGCAGAGGAGATTGTCGTCCGCCGCAGAAAACAAATGCCAAAAGATACTGTTGAGACAGTGGCTGCACAATATCCGTTATTTAGAGATATGATTATTAAAACATTAACAACTGACGATCTAAATATAAAACGTCGCTTTAATCTAAACTGAAAATTTTTCTTGATCGGACGGTAGTACTTATAGCGAGCCAGAACTTTTGTTTTTTACTCAGCGAAACTGGTTCGCTCAAACGTCTCCACCCACGTTTTACAAGTTTATCCAAAATTCGGCTATAATTTTGCATCATCATTTTGGCGGGGATAATTTTCTTGCGATCACAGCAGGAAATTGCCATTTCTGCATCTATAAATTTTTGACGCGCAATAGATGCAAGTTCCGAACAAATGTTTGGAAATTTAGGGTGGTTAATAATAGTCTCCGTGTCAGGGTCTGAAACTCCATACGCGGATAACATTTCTTTTGGAACGTACATACGGTTTATTTTGGCATCCTCATTGAGGTCGCGCAGAATATTAGTTAATTGTAATGCTTGTCCTAATGCCACGGCTACCGGTTCCCCTAATTGTTCTTCAATCTCAAAAATCTGATTTGCAAGACGTCCGACAGCACAAGCGACAAGGTCACAATATTCTTCAAGTGCCAAAATCGTGGGAACTCGCACACACGAGCTTGCGTCAAACTCCATTCCTTCTATTACTGCTAAGAATGTCTCCTTCCTCAGTCCAAATTGTTTAATAGGAATTGACAAGGCTCTAGATACAGGCAACTCGGGACAACCAGAGAAAAGCTTATCTATTTCACCTCGCCAATCCGCGAGTAAACGTAACTTATCAATATCTTCCCCTCGACTATCCGCTATATCATCAACTTCTCGACAAAATGCATAAACGGCAAAAATAGCATTACGTTTTTTTGGCGGTAAAATCCGCATTGCCCAGTAGAAAGATGTCCCAGACGCCTTAACAACACTCTTAATATAATCAGTTACTTCGACAGTTTGCATTTCTTACCAAGAAAATACTGATAATTGAATATTTCTGTACCTATTTTAACTTTGTTTTTTATCGGGGGATAGTCTCTGTGAAAAAGACTACAAAACGTTTATGTTTTACCGAAATCATTGACGAACGGTGTTGATACGTTAAAACCAGCGCTCAAAATGTTTTATGGAGTATCTAATGTCTGATAAAAAGGGTGAGTGGCAATTCTGGGTAGATCGTGGAGGTACCTTTACCGACCTTGTGGCTCGCCGACCAGATGGATCACTTCATGCCTACAAGCTTCTTTCTGAAAATCCCGAAAGATACAAAGATGCTGCTATCCAAGGNATTCGAGANCAATTAGNACTAGATCCAAACTCACCAATTCCANATGATGTAATCGAAGCTGTAAAGATGGGAACCACAGTCGCCACAAATGCTCTGTTGGAGCGTAAAGGGGACCGAACTCTTCTTGTNATTACCAAGGGTTTCGCTGACCAATTGCGAATTGGCTACCAAAATCGTCCTAAAATATTTGCACGGAAAATTGAACTNCCNGAACTNTTGTACGAGAGCGTNGTAGAAGTAAGCGAACGTTTCAGNGCGGACGGNAGGGAGCTCGAGCCAGTTGATGTTGAAGAAACNACNAGAGCTCTCAGCGAAGCATTTAAAGANGGCATNAGGTCAGTNGCCATTTGTTTTATGCATGGATATCGTTATCACAANCACGAGAATATTGTTGCAAAANTTGCTCAAGATATTGGTTACACCCAAATATCAGTAAGTCATGAAGTNAGCCCACTGATGAAGTTGGTAGGGCGCGGGGATACAACTGTGGTNGATGCATACGTGTCCCCAATNNTGAGACGTTATGTGGATCAGGTCGCATCCGCTCTTGGCAAAACTAAACTTATGTTCATGCAATCAAATGGCGGGTTAACCGACGCACGTTTTTTTCAAGGAAAAGACTCCATCCTTTCTGGNCCAGCTGGAGGTATTGTGGGTGCNGCAAGAACTGCAGAAATGGCCGGTTATACAAGGCTTATAGGCTTTGATATGGGCGGAACATCGACCGATGTGGCCCATTATAACGGAGAATATGAGCGAGCTTTTGAGACCCTTGTAGCNGGTGTCCGNATGCGNGCACCCATGATGCATATACANACCGTCGCGGCTGGGGGAGGGTCGATCCTTCATTTCGACGGTTCGCGATACCGTGTTGGGCCCGACTCGGCAGGCGCCAACCCAGGNCCAGCATGCTATAGAAGGGGCGGACCCCTTTGCGTTACCGATGCAAACGTAATGGTGGGTAAAATAAACCCTGACTATTTTCCGCAGGTATTTGGTCCGAATGGTGATAAGCCTATGGACGCCGATATTGTTATTGAAAAATTCAAGAGGCTATCTTCCGATATTGAAAAATTGACAGGTGACAAACGGAGCCCAGTCGAAGTAGCGAACGGTTTCCTCAAAATTGCTGTCGATAATATGGCCAATGCCATAAAACAAATATCAGTTCAACGTGGATATGATGTAACCCAATACACTCTAAATTGTTTTGGTGGTGCTGGCGGCCAACATGCTTGCCTAGTAGCAGATGCACTCGGGATGAAAAGTGTTTTCGTACACCCGTTAGCCGGCGTTCTATCTGCCTATGGCATGGGCCTCGCTGATCAGCGTGTAATGAGGGAGCGAGCTATAGAAGAAAAACTCAATACCTCATTAATTAAAACCCTCAATAAAGAAATAGAAGAGATGATAGAAGAGGGAAACGCTGAAATGGAACAGCAGGGTGTCGATATTAAACGTACTACTACTATCGTAAAAGCTCATTTGCGCTATGAAGGGACCGATACGGCTCTAGTAATTGACTTTGGAACCAGTGATCAAATTATAAGTCGTTTCGAAGAAGCTCATCGCCAACAATTTGGTTTTATTTCCCCAGAAAAAAATCACATTGTAGAGGCTTTATCTCTCGAGGTGATTGGCGAGAGTGAAATCATTGAGGATCCGGTTCTCCAAACGGACCCAAACGCAGCGATACCGGAACCGCTAACGACAGTGTCGATGTATTCTGCTGATGAAATGCATGACACCCCAATTTATGACCGAGAAACACTCTGCCCGGGTTGTAAGCTTGATGGGCCAGCAATTCTAAAGGAAGCAAATGCGACTACAGTCATTGAACCAGGTTGGCAAGCAGAAGTAACCCGTCATAACCATATTATTGTTACGCGCATTGCGGCGTTACCGAAAAAGTTAGCTATTGGAACCCAAGCTGACCCAGTAATGCTAGAAGTGTTTAATAATTTATTTATGTCGATAGCTGAACAAATGGGAGGCGTACTTCAGAATACTTCGTACTCCGTAAACATAAAAGAACGGCTTGACTTTTCTTGTGCTATTTTCGACACCAGCGGGGAATTAGTTGCCAATGCACCCCATATTCCAGTTCACCTTGGGTCAATGAGTGATAGCGTAAAAACTATAGCACGTCAGCGGCAAGGAACTATGAATCCCGGTGACGTTTTCATGCTAAATACGCCCTATAACGGAGGAACACACCTGCCGGATGTCACGGTGATTACACCAGTTTTTCAAGAAAAAAACGATGCAGTTTTATTTTATGTCGCGTCCCGTGGTCACCACGCGGAAATTGGAGGTATTACCCCAGGCTCTGTTCCACCCTATTCAAAACACATTGAGGAGGAAGGTGTGCTTTTGGATGATGTTCAATTAGTAGCAGAGGGCAAAATACTAGAAGATGAAATAGAAAAAATATTTACTAATAATAAATTTCCAACCAGAAATTTTCACCATAACCTTGGCGACCTCAAGGCACAAATTGCTGCCAATGAGAAGGGCGTTCAAGAACTGCATAATATGATTCGACATTTTGGGCTCGATGTTGTGACCGCCTATATGCAGCACGTACAGGATAATGCCGAGGAAACCGTTCGCAGGGTTATCGATACGTTGCACGACAGCTCATTTGAATATGAGATGGACATTGGTGCAACAATCAAGGTTTCAATAACCGTCGATAAGATTGCGCGAACGGCTAAATTGGATTTCACCGGAACTTCTGAGCAACAAAATAATAATTTCAATGCTCCTTCAGCGATATGTGTTGCTGCTACATTGTATGTATTCAGGACGTTAGTTGATGATGACATTCCATTAAATGCAGGCTGCTTAAAACCATTAGAAATAGTAATCCCTGAGGGTTGTATGCTGAATCCTGTTTACCCTGCAGCGGTTGTTGCGGGCAACGTAGAAACCTCCCAAGCTATTACCGATGCTTTATTTGGTGCACTTGGCATCATGGGGGCAGCACAGGGAACGATGAATAATTTCACATTTGGAAATAATAACCATCAATATTATGAAACAATTTGTGGTGGCGGGGGTGCCGGAGAGAATTACAAAGGGGCTGATGGCGTTCACACAAATATGACCAATACCCGACTTACAGATCCAGAAATTCTAGAATGGCGTTTTCCAGTTCTTTTGGAAAGCTTCTCACTTCGGCGTGGCTCAGGAGGGGCCGGTAAATTCCGTGGAGGTGATGGAGTTATTCGAAGGGTCAAGTTCTTAGAAGGAATGACTGCATCAATATTATCAGGCCATCGAGAAATACCACCTTATGGTATGGCAGGCGGCGAACCAGGAAAAATAGGTCGTAATTATGTGATTCGTAATGATGGATCCAAGGAAGAATTACTAGGGACCGATTCCACTGAAGTTGAAGAAAACGATGTGATGGTAATTGAAACACCGGGAGGAGGCGGATACGGAAAAATCTAAGCCGGCCATTTACCCTCTAATAACATCTGATCTTTCTTTAGGATGAGCGGCACTGTTGCTTTACAATATGTGTGCTTTTCTAACACTTTTCCGTTGACGAAATGGAGAAGATCTAGTCCATAGTATGCACCTGCACGTTTTTCTTCCTCGAGAGTTAAAAGCCAACGCACCATTGCCTTACCAGCCTCATGATCTAAAAAAATATCTTCCGTGTAAAACCTCATCGTACCAAAAACACCAGAAAACTGAGGGGTAAACGTTTCTCGAATAGCTGCCAATCCAACATTTTTCTTACCATTAAATTCTTGATAAATTGAATCTTCAGAGAAATAAGACATCACACCTTCTATGTCTTCGCGATTAAACGCATCTGTGAATTTTACAACTAAGGTTTTTAATTCAATTCTCTTTTTATAATCAATTGGCACTATTCCCTCCTCCATCCTGCCACCCGAGGTTTCCAACTTTGTATCTTAAGGTCAACAATTTTCAGGGAAATATCAGTATCCCTGCTTGACGTCACGCAACTAGAAACGCAAAATCTCGCACCTTAAATGAAGGAGTTAAACATGGCACCAAAAGCCGGTGGCACCTCCCCCGGGGGCATACACGAATATTCTATACCGTTTGCTGATGTTGGAGACCTTTTTAAAAAATATAGTCTACAAAACCCCGACAAACTCGCTCTGGTCGATGTAACGCAAGAAAAGTCGATAACATTTGGTCAATTACACGCGTGGTCAAATAGGATAGCTAACTGGCTTATCGAAAAGGGAGTCAATAAAGGAGACCGTATAGCGCTTTTATCCGAAGAACGACTGGAGAAGCTAATTTTATGGATGGGAATCTGGCGTGCAGGGGCTGTTTGTTGCCCTACCAATGTTGAAATGAATATCTCTTATGTTGCGGAAATTGTTGGCCACTTGAAATGTAAGCTGGCGCTCTATGACTCAGAGCTTGATATTGAAAAAATGACCGACGGGATTGATATTGAAAGCATTGAATTTGGTGACTGGTCAAACGATATTGCAGGTGATCCAAATAGTAATGAAGCGTTTGCACAAATTGCAGTCATTAATCATACACCAGAATGCGACCGCAGTTACTGCGAAACCGATGATGCAACCATTTTCTGCACATCTGGTACCACCGATAAACCGAAAAACTTTTTAATTGACCACCTCGCCCATTGGTCTTTTGGCATGTCAACAATCGACCAAATTGGCTTAAGGGAGGATGATAATACATTAGAATATCGTTCCTTCGGCTGGAATTCACCGCAAGGACTTTCTCTGATGCCATGGCTAGCTACGGGCTGTACACTGCATATAGCTCGTCGATTTTCCCATAGTAATTTTTTTGATTGGATTAAGAAATACGAAATTACTTTTTCTGCCGGTATTCCAACAGTAATTAATATGCTTTTAGATCGGCCCACCGGGGTGACTTCAAAAGATGTCCCGAGCTTAAGGCTTATGAGTTCATCTACAGCGCCTCTGAATCCGGAACGTTGGAAACAATTTGAAGAAACATACGGTATTAATTTACTTCAGTTTTTTGGTTGTTCTGAAGGTGGCTGGGTTTGTGGAAACCGCCATTATGCTAAAAAATATGGTACCGTTGGACCCCCGGCTAAACATCAGGAATTCTTACTTGTAGATGAAAATGGCGAAGCTGTTCCTCAGGGCGAAGAAGGGGAGGTTACTCTTGGTGGTCCTCAATGTGCAAAGGCTTCAATGACCGCAGAAGGTGTATGGGAAAATCTTTATGGAAAAAGAGTTCGGCTTGGTGATCTTGCCGTAATGGATGAAGATGGTTTCATAACGGTTACCGGAAGACTTAAAGACCTCATTATTCGTGGAGGTGTCAATATATCCCCGGTAGAGGTGGACAACATAATTATGCAACACCCAAAGGTTTATGAAGCTGCTGCGGTGGGAATACCAGATCCAATTTATGGTGAAGAAATTGTTGCCTACATTGTAGTTAGGGATGGAGAAAAACTCTCTCAGGAAGAAATAAATTCTCACTGTGCCAAGACATTGGCAGATTATCGATTACCAAAAGAGTACTACTTTATTGAAGAGTTACCCAAAAATGACCGAGGTAAAGTTCGGCGGCCCGATCTGCAGGAAATGTGGAAACAAAGCCAAGAATTAAATTAATGCGTGGGCTCTGGGTCACTGAATATACCGAATTTAATAATTTAACGATCGAAGATATTCCTTCAGCAAAGTTGGAGGCAACTCAGGTACGCATTAAGGTCAAGGCAGCAGGTGTAAGTTTTGCAAACAATCTAGTCGTCTCTGGCAGGTATCAGCGTAAGCCTCCTTTGCCCTTTACGCCGGGCACAGAATGTTCTGGAGAAATAATAGAGTGCGGATCTAATGTAACACGCTTCAAACCGGGTGACCGTGTCTTTTCCGTTTTGGATTGGGGTGGGCACGCAGAAGAAGTCGTGGCATGGGAAGTCAATACATACCCCATCTCTGATAAACTCACTTTTGCACAAGCAACCAACTTTAACTCTTATGCGACCAGCCTAGCAGCGCTATCTTGGAACCACCTACTAAATTTACAGCCCAAACAAACGATCCTTGTACATGGCGCTGCTGGCGCCATCGGCCTTGCAACTATTGATCTAGCTAAAATGTTTGGCGCGAACGTTATTGCCACAGGTAGCACAAAAGCAAAACGCTCTGCCGCCAGTTCACAAGGTGCAGATTATGTAATCGATTACTCATCAGGGCAATTTGTTGACCAGGTAAAAGAAATTACCAACTCCAATGGCGTAGACGCGATCGTTGACCCAGTCGGAGGAAAAATTTTCGAAGAGTCCTTGCGCTGTTTAAAGGTAGAGGGCCGTATTTGCCCTATTGGTTTTACCTCGGGCCAAGCAGCCAAAATACCAAGCAATATTTTACTTGTAAAAAATATTACTGTTTGCGGCTTAAATATGGGAACCTATTATGGTTGGAGTCCAACGGATATCCGTTATGAGATGGAAAACCGTATTCGTCCGTTAATGAAAAAAATAAACAAATGGGCAGAGAACAAAAATATTAATATTAAAGTTTGTGATACATTTCCCTTAAGTAATTTTAAAGAGGCAATGTCGTTAGTCACTTCACGTAAATCAATAGGGCGTGTGGTACTTTTAATGGACTAAATATTAAGAGCTCTTACGGCCTTCAGGATACGGTCTGTATTAGGAGCGATATAATTTTCCATTGTAACGTTTGCCGGCACGTGAACTGGCAAACGATTTACTCCGTTAAATAGAAAACCCGCCTAACTTGGTTTCTAGGTATTCCATGATCCCCTCATGTCCCCCTTCACGGCCTAGACCAGACTCTTTTTGACCNCCAAATGGTGCTGCGGCACCAGTNGGGTTTATATCNTTTATNCCAATNATACCAAAACGTAACTTCTCAAAGGTTCGCATAGCAGNAGACAAGTTCTGTGTATAAATATATGCCGCCAATCCGTAATGTGTATCGTTTGCCATTTCTATAATGTCATCTTCATCGTCAAATGCTATTATGGGCGCTATGGGACCAAAGGTTTCTTCTCGATATATCAACATTTCGGGCGTAACATTCCCNAGAACGGTGGGTGCATAATAATTTCCTCGATCCAGATTCTCCTCTAGCAATCGCTGCCCTCCACAAAGCAGTGAAGCTCCTTTAGCCAAAGCATCTTCTACCTGACGCTCCACCTTCTCTATCGCTTTTTCATTGACCAATGGGCCGATATTGATACCATCATTAAGACCATTACCTGCTCTCATTCTTTCAACGCGAGAGACAAATTCGTTGGTAAATGCTTCTACGCCTGATTTGTGTACAAATAGCCTATTGGGACAAATGCATGCCTGACCGGTGTTTAAATATTTTACCAGTACCGCTCCTTTGGCAGCAAATACCGGGTCAGCATCTTTAAGAACAAGAAATGGAGCATGCCCTCCAAGTTCTAAAGATACTCGTTTCATTTGTTCGGCTGCACCGCGTGCAAGCAATTTTCCGGTCTCAGTTGAGCCTGTAAATGTGATTTTTCTAACAAGCGGATTAGAAATAAATTCATCTCCAATAGGTTTCGGGTCTAATCCAGTTACGAGGTTAATAACACCCGGGGGTATGCCAGCCTCCTCCATAATTTTGAATANCTCAATCGCGCACAAAGGTGTTGCCTCNGCAGGTTTTAGAACAATTGTGCATCCNGCNGCTAACGCCGGGGCTAGCTTCCGCGTNACCATGGACGCAGGGTAATTCCAGGGAGTAACCGCCGCAACCACCCCTACAGGCTGATGCAATACGATAAAACGCTGGTCTCCTCGTGGAGCTGGAATTGTCTCTCCATATATTCTTTTAGCCTCTTCAGCATACCAGAGAAGAAAGTCAGCTCCGTACTGCACCTCATTCATAGCTGCACGTAAAGGTTTACCCTGCTCAATAGTCATTGTTCTTGCGATCGCTTCTCGACTTTTGCTCATCAATTCGTATGCCTTGTAAAGAATTCGAGAACGTTGATAAGCTGTCATCCCTGCCCACTCATCAAAAGCGTCATGGGCCGCNTGAATTGCTCGCCTTGCNTCAGGNTGNCCTCCATCTGGAACATCGGCAANCCACTCACCTGTTGCCGGGTTATTAACTTGAAAGGTTTTGCCGTTATCAGCGGCACACCAAGAACCATTAATGAACATCAAATTCTCCTTCTTTCAGATACTTTTAACACCCTAGTTGTGGAAGGGGTAGTAATCATCCTCTTTTCTAACAGACCTTAGTAAGTTAATTTCAATATAAACGAATCTAACTCGGAGTAAGAAATGGCAAGCGCATTTGACCAATTTTGCAAGGATACTCAGAAAGTACTCAAAGATCATAAGGGTCGAGAAGGCCGAAAAATGGTTCAGCTAAATCTTGAAAAATTACTTAACAGTCCGGAGTTTGTAGAAGCGGAATGCGGTTTAGATGCAAAACCTGGAATTCGTACCATTTACCGCGATAAGGAAACTGGCTTTAACGTCCTTGTTCATGTTTATAAGGACGGAAAAAAGGGGCCACCTCACGATCATGGGCATAGTTGGGCCGTCTACGGACAAGCGATGGAATGGACTGATATGACGCTATGGAAACGTAAGGACGATGGTACTAGGGCAGGTTTTGCCGATCTCGAAAAATTAGAAACCTTTCGACTAACTCCGGGAAAAGCCGGAATCTTTGAAGTTGGCGAAATCCATTCAATTCATTTTCCAGATGGGGCTCGGTTCGTGCGGGTAACCGGCACAGATCTTGATGCAATTCCTACTAATCGTTTCAATCATGAGGAACAATCGGTTAACGTGGGCAGCCGGCTTTGAATAGGTTTCAATAGATGAAAAATGAATTTAAAACAGAACCTCTTTCCGAAATTTTAGGAATAAAGGTAAAGGGACTTGATCTGCGTAACGCGCTGGACAATAAGATTAAATATAAATTGCAGAAACTGCTAGCAGAGTATTGTGTCTTATGTCTACCAAATCAGGATCTTTCTGCGGAAGATCAAATTCGTTTTGCCAATATATTTGGGAGAGCTGATAGTGAGAGAAGACCCAAGTCGACAGGGGATCTCAAGAAATCCGCCAAAAGAGGTGTTATGTTTGTCTCAAATATTCGTGAAAACGGTGTTCCGATCGGTTCACTACCAGATGGGGAAATGCAATTCCATTCCGATGGTGCCCACCGACAATTTCCATACCGAGCGACTACCCTGTACGGAATAAAAATTCCATCTAAAGGCGGCAATACAATGTTTTCTAATTTACAAGCTGCGTACGACGCACTTTCTCCAAATATAAAGGATCAGATCAAAAATTTAAAAACACAAACCGTTTATGATTACACCGCCCAGAATAGAGAGACTATAGGTGCCGACCCCATACTACCCCGCGCACAACATGAGTTAATTAAAGTGCACCCAGTCACTGGACGAAAATCAATATACGTAAGTCGTTTGATGACTGAGAAGATTGTAGGTATGGATCTAGATCAGAGTGAAAATTTATTAGCCCAACTATTTGATCATGCAGAAAAACCAGAGTTCATATATAGCCATAAATGGAGCCCAGGAGATTTAATTATCTGGGACAACCGATCTACCAATCACGCTCGCACCGATTTCCCCGCGGAAGAGCAAAGGTTACTGCGGCGTTATACCGTCAGTGACCCCGATTCTCCGCTAGGAAATTAATAGCGTCGCGGAAAGAAAAAATAATGACACTAACGATCGAAATTGAACCTTTATCCGACGTCATGGGCGTAGCAGTGCGTGGTGTCGATCTAAGTAAACCTGTAGATGTTTCTACCCAAGAAATGCTTTTTGAACTTTTTGTAAAGCACCTAGTCCTGTGTTTTCCTGAACAACGACTGAGCGCAGCCGATCAGCTTCGTTTTGCAAATTTTTTTGGTCGAGGCGATGGCGGGGATAGGGTTAAACGACGCGACAAAAACAAAAGAAGGACCGGTGAACGTGGAATGATGTATGTGAGCAACATCAGGGAAAATGGTAAGCTGATTGGTGTTCTACCTGATGGTGAAATGATGTTTCACTCTGATGGAGCCCATCGGCCAAGCCCCTACCGAGCCACGACACTGTATGGAATTAAAATCCCTTCTCATGGCGGGGATACCTTGTTTGCCAATCTTTACAAAGCCTATGAAGCTTTACCTAGTCAAACTAAAAAACGAATTGAAAATTTAATTACTCGTGTCGTTTATGACTACGAGGCCGTTGATCGTGCCCATACGATTGCAGCCAACCCGGTACTCCCGCGAGCACATCATTCGCTAGTCAAGTCTCACCCCGATACTAAGAAAAAAACACTTTATCTTAGTCGTCTCATGACACAGGATATAGTTGATCTACCCGCAGAAGAAGGAGAGGAACTTCTCCTTGAACTATTTGACCAATGCGAAAAGCCGGAATTCGTTTATACTCACAAATGGAAAGTGGGCGATCTCTTGATCTGGGATAATCGTTGTACAAACCACGCTCGCACCGATTTTCCTCCTGAGGAAGAACGGATGCTACGCCGTTTTACTGTCAGTGAGCCGGATGCACCCGTCGAGTCATAACTATATCAATCAGAAAAAGACCATTAGTATTGCTAATAATTTGTAGTTAACAGTACTTAATCTCGAAAATTTACATATTGTAGCGGTTGAACAAATTTTTGTTCCTTTATCAGAGACATAGCAGCCTGCAAATCATCTCTCTTCTTTCCTGTGACCCTTAGTTCTTCTCCCTGGATCGCCACCTGGACTTTTTTCTTTGAAGCTTTAATAGTCTTAGTAATTTTTTGGGCTAGCTCACGTTCAACGCCCTGTTTAATGACGACATTTTGCCTTAAAGAATTACCAAAAGCCTTTTCCGGTGTCTGAAAATCAAGAAAACCCACCTCAACTTTCCTTTTCGCCAAGTGACCCCGGAGGAGTTCCTGAACTTGTCTCAGCTTAAGGTCATTGTCAGCGAGAAGCTGGAGGGTTTGATCGTTGCGTTCTATCGAACAAGCGCTCCCCTTGAAATCAAATCGATTGTTCATTTCTCGTAATGCGCTTTGTATCGCATTGTCAACTTCAGGAATTTTAATCCGGGAAACTATATCAAAAGATGGCATTTTTTCTCTCAAATAGATTTTAAAATTTATGTTTTAATGCTTCCTAGAAACTCAATTAATACCGAATTAAAGGCTACCGGATTCTCCAAATTGGAAATATGACCCGCCGCTGGGACAATTTCATGCCTTGCACCAGGAATATTCTGGGCAGCTTCGGCCAAAGCTTCCGGAGGGGCCCCCTTATCCTCTGCTCCACCAATTATCAAGGTGGGAGTTGTAATTTCACATAGACGAGCGCCAAAAGATAGCGTCTTCAATGCTTCACAGCATCCGGCGTGTCCGATTTTATCCGTAGACCTGATCATAGCCCGTACTTTATCCAAAACTGGAATATTTTGATCTACTGATTTCTTGGTAAACCAGCGAGAAATTGTTGATTCTACTAATCCCTCCATGCCCTCTAATTCTGCAACGTCAATCCTATGCTGAAAGTAGTTTTGATAATCAGGCGGCGCATCCGGCCGGGAATCACAAGCAACAAGGCTAAGAAGCCTATCTGCGTGATCTTGTGCAAGTCCATAACCCATCATGCCCCCTATAGAGAGGCCGCACCAATGAGTCTTTTCAACCCCTACGTGATCAAGTAAAGCCAAAGCGTCACTAATAATCATTGGAAAAGTATAAGGTCCAGCGGGGGCAGCAGACATTCCAAGCCCCCGATGATCATATCGCAAAATCCGATAATTATCATTTAAAACCTCGGCCTGCTCATCCCACAGAGTTAAATTATTGCACAATGCATGTGCAAAAGTTATCCAAGGCTTACCCTCAGTGCCAGAAATTTCATAATTGATCTTAGTTCCGTTTACGTCTGCTTTCACTTTATTCTCCTTCACTTTCTCCCTCTTGAGATACTTGAGCTGACGACTTATGTCCACCACCCTTCTTGCGTTTTGGGTAACTGTCCCTTAGACAATCCTCATACTTTGAATCTAAATTGGAAAAATAGTAATGAGCACGGTACGTAAAGACGCTGCACCTGGCAGCCCAACAGAAAAACTATACGATTTACGCGGAACCCTCGACTACTTACGAGAAGAGGGAGATCTAGTTATAACAGACAAAGAAGTTGATCCCGATCTGGAAATCATTTCTTTGCAAAAAAAATTTGATGGTGGTTGCCCAATATTATTTAATAACATAAGAGGTAAGCCTAATAATCGAGTAGTCACAAATCTCCTTAGCGACCAAACTATAATCAATAAAATGTTTGGGTGGCCGGACAATGTCACTCGAACGCGCATGACTGCTGATGCTATGCGCAACCCTATTCCCCATTCTGTTATTGAACAAAAAGACGCACCCGTTCAGGAAGTCGTAATAGAAAACCCTGAAAATGTGAACGACTTTATTGTTCCCGTCCGCCACACGGAATTCGAGCCAGAGCTTACCGTAGGTTCTGGAATTCGTTGTGTAACCGGCAAACACTTCGAAGGTGGTACCGATCTTGGATACAACAGAATGAATTTTAGATGGGGTAATATCGGCACTTTCCAAATTTCTCCCGGATCACATATGTGGCAGGTGGTGAGCCGATACTATAAATCAGATGAGCCTGTCCCCATAACAGTTTGCTTTGGCGTTCCCCCCTCATGCACAATGCTCGCTGGAGCAGGCTTTGACTATGTTATTTTACCAGAAGGGTGCGATGAAATAGCCATAGCAGGTGCGCTTCAGGGTTCGCCAATACGGATGGTACAGGCGCGTACTGTAGATGCTCTAGCCCTCGCAGATGCTGAAGTAGTATTAGAAGGTTATGTTTACCCGAGAGACCGACGTTTTGAGACAGCAGAGTCGGAAGAGTCGGGAATGCAAGGACGCCATCATTTTCACCCAGAATGGTCGGGGTATATGGGAAAAGCCTACAAGGCTCCAACCTTCCACTGCACCGCTGTTACAACCCGGGCACCCAATACAAAACCAATTATCTTTGCGCTTGGTGTACACACAATGGATGAACATAATATCGACACCACCATCCGTGAAGCAGCAATCTACGAGCTCTGTCAACGAATGCAGCCGGGAATTGTGACAGATGTAAATATCCCCTACTGCATGACTGATTGGGGTGGTGCTATAATTCAGGTAAAAAAAAGAAGTAAGATTGATGAAGGGTGGCAGCGCAACTTTTTATCCGGTATTTTATCTACTTCTCAAGGCGCTCGTATAGCTATCGCAGTGTCAGAAGACACAGATATATATGACATGGACGACATCATGTGGTGCCTAACAACTCGAGTTAATCCCCATACTGATATTCTGAATCCTCTTCCGGGTGGACGAGGGCAAACCTTCATGCCAGCAGAACGAATGACTGCTGGGGATCGCGAATGGACCGCCTCGAATACTCGTTTTGAAGGTGGCATGGGAATTGATGCGACGGTACCATATGGATACGAAGAGGACTTTCTCCGACCTCAATATCCTGTAGATAAGGTCGACCCAAAAAAATGGTTCACTGATAAGGATATTGATAATATGACCAGACGCATGCACGGATGGATGCATTCTCTGGCTAAATTTGGCCGATAAAGACCAAGTCCGTTTTCTGGATGTTTGAATACCGTTACCATGCAAGCCCATTCAAGGATAAGTCATAGGTGTATCTATGAGTAGCGGATTTATTGAGCGCCACAACATTTGGACTGAAAAACAAAAATCCTGTGCTTCAGAGATCGAGCATCGATTGAAATCCGATAATATTAGGCTCATACGGATGGCTTGGTCTGACAGCCATGGGAGTTCTCGAGTAAAGGAAATTTCGGTTTCTGCCTTTCTAAAATCATTAAAAGATGGCTACAATATAAATGTTGCCACGTTTACTTTAGACGCAACCGGAGGCCGTGTTTTCAGATCCTTCATTCGGGGTGGCGGAATGGGTTTGGATGAAATGACGGGGTCACCAAACCTGACCATAGTCCCCGATCCTCTGACATTTCGAATATTGCCATGGGCATCAGGTCTAGCTTGGATTTTATGTGATGAATATTTCGATAGTGGCGTGCCATTTTATTTCTCAAGCCGCCAACTTTTAAACAAGCAAGTAGAATGCATAAAAAATAGAAATATGGACCTTGTTATTGGACTCGAAATCGAATGGTACCTTCGGCGAATTGAGAATTATAACCTTGCTCCTGAAAACTCTGGTATGCCAGGCACCCGCGGATACCCAATCGGAACCTCTTCTGTAGAACCCGGGTATTCGTATCACCTCGAGTCTAACTTCGACCTCATGCAACCAATATTAAGTATTCTTGCAGAAACTTATGAAGCGTTAGATTTACCCTTACGTTCAATAGAAAATGAATATGGTCCAGGTCAAGTAGAATGCACCTTTGATCCCCTCCCAGTTAATCGCGCCGCTGATGATTTCCTGCTTTTTCGTACCACAACACGTCAAGTCTGCAGGCGGCATGGATATTTGGCATCATTTATGTGTAAACCAGCATTTGAAGGATATTGTGCCAGCGGATGGCATCTCCATCAGTCATTAATTGATCGTGACACCGGAATTAATCTTTTAGCTGCCGAACAGGGACAGGAGACACTATCTTCTCTCGCGAAAAATTATATGGCCGGATTATTGGAAAATGCACCTGCTTCGGCTGTACTCGCAACGCCCACTGTTAATGGTTTTCGACGTTTCACACAAAATTCTCTTGCTCCCGACCGCGCAACCTGGGGCTATGACCATCGTGGTACAATGATTAGAGTCTTAGGACAGCCGGGAAAGACTAGTACGCGGTTTGAAAATCGGATTGGTGAACCCGCAGCAAATCCTTATCTGTTTATGTCATCACAAATTATTAGCGGTCTGGATGGCATCGACCGTAATTTACAACCTTGGGATTCTGATGATTCTCCATATGAGGCAGCTCGGCCTTTACTTCCTAAATCACTCGAAAAAGCTGTAGATAATCTTGATAATAGCCAACTAATTCGTCAAGCATATGGAGATGCGTACGTTGATTACTATATAGGCCTTAAAAAAGCAGAGTTGGAACGTTTCAATTCCTATATTACGGAAAATGGCGATCAGGACGCTGAAAATGGTATATCTCAATGGGAACAAAACGAATATTTCGATTTTTTCTAGTTGAAATGCCTTAAGAGGTAAAAATATCATAAAAGTCAGGTAGCAACGGGGAAAAAGCAATCCAAATGAAAGATGGCCTTGATTACGATACACTAATTTATGAGGACCGGGTCCACCAACGGATCTATACAGATGAAACGATTTTCCGCCAAGAAATGAATAAAATATTTGGCGGTGTATGGGTCTATCTTGCTCATGAAAGCCAAATTCCGGACAACGATAACTTTGTTACTTCCAAGCTTGGTCTCCGCCCAATAATAGTAGTAAGAGATTCCTTAGGCCATATTCGTGCCTTGTATAATCGTTGTACTCACCGAGGGGCGACTGTTTGTAGACTTAACAAGGGAAAAGCAAAATCCTTTGCATGCCCATACCATGGATGGAGTTACTTCAATAGTGGAAAAATTAGTGGTGTTCCATGGCCAGACGGCTACGCAAATGATTTTTCGGATCCTAAATATAATCTAGCCCAAATACCGCGTGTCAGTTCATACCGCGGCTTTATCTTTGGGACTTTGAACCCAAAAATGCCGCCACTTGAAGAATACTTAGGCGGTGTAAAAAAGCCACTTGACCAATGGTTGGACCGTCACCCTGGAGGCATACTATCTTTTTGTGATGCAAACAGACTGAAATTTAATGGCAACTGGAAACTCCTTTATGACAATTCTGCAGACGGCTATCACGTTGTTTTCTCTCATCGTTCCCTATTAGCAATGGAAAATCGGCTTGTTCAGGGTGAGGAAGAAGACAAAGGTATGGCCTACTATAAAACAAATCCCGATAATGCGCCGTTTTATGTTAAGGTCTTCGAAAATGGGCATCATTACAAGGATAAACGACCCGCTGTAGATACCAGCCCGGGTGGTCTGTGGAGGATTGAAGGCCCACACCCAGGTATGGAACATTATGAAGAATTAATCAGGGAAAAACTCGGTGATCATGCTAATTCTGTACTTGATCTTGCTTCCTCAGAACCCGTAAATATCAACATCTTCCCTAATCTGCATATTCTGGGCAACCACGTACAAGTTTCACAGCCCATTTCTCTAACAGAAACAGACACCACTTGGTGGGGAACTGCTATCATTGATGAAAATGATGAGCTTCATGGATGTGTAGATGCCGTAAACGCACTTCGTATGCGTACGCAGGAAAGTTTTCCCAACTTTGGAGAGGTGGACGATTTAATGAATTTCGAGCAAATCCAGGCTGGTCTCGCTGGTGTCGAGGATGAATGGGTCTACATGCATCGCGGGCTCGGTGTTCCAGATCGGATAAAGCGGGACGAGGATGGCTACTTGATAGGTCCTCCCACTGACGAAATCTTTCTTCGCGAGACAATGCAGATATATAAGAACCTGATGAAAAGTAATCCCGATTTGGTCATAGAACGTGATGTAAAGGAGGCAGCTTTTGATACAACATGATCCATCTCGCACTTCACATTACGTAGGAGATGATTTTTATCAATCACTAATTGACAGTTTTAAGGATTGGCAAAATGAAGACCAAGAAATAATAGATCTCACATTGCGGACCTCCTGCCAAATCCTTCTCGAGCAGGAGTCCAGGTTACTAGATCAAAACCGACTCGATGACTGGTTAACACTCTATATCCCGGAATGTGTATATTGGGTACCTGCCACTGCACCAGCCGGTGACCCTCGTACAGAAATTGCAGTTTGTTTTGATGATCGGCGGCGCCTCGAAGACCGTATCTACAGGCTAAAAAATGATTTTGCCTGGTCTCAACAACCGAGATCTCGGACGACTAGATTAATCACTAACGTAACCGCATTCTCAACAACAGTTGCACATTTTTTAATGGTTTACGCCAATTTTCTCATTACGGAATTTCAGGCTGGAGACAAACGAACATATACCGGTTGGTATGGCTATAAAATTAGGTGTGAAAATGATAGATTGAGAATTGCGGCAAAACAGGTTAACTTGATCGACTGCGACCAAAATCTTCGAAACCTAAGCATCATTCTTTAAAAAAATTTTTACGTCGTTATTGAATGCTCAGCTGAATTGCCCTAGCTAGTAAATTTTGTAATAAAAATATTACTTTCTTCTAGCTCTTTCATCCATCACTACCTGCTTCAAGGTCTCCTCATTAACGGCGCCGGGTATAATTCTCTCGCCAATTACAAAAACCGGCGTACCAGATATGGCGAGTGCATTAGCAAGTTTATAATTTTTCTGCAGTGTATTTTGTATCATAGAGCTCGCCATATCCTTACGAAGTCTAGAATAATCGATTCCCAATGAATTTGCCAAAGAGGCAATACTATCCAAATCTATCCGTCCTGACATTAGCCCTTCATGAAACTTTACATACTTCCCTTGTTGATGTGCGGCCAGAGCTGCCTTTGCTGCGGTGATTGATTTCTGTCCAAGGATAGCAAATTCTTTATAGACCACCCGAATATTGGGATCACTTTTGATTAAAGCTTTGAGAGTATTCGCCGCCCGTTTACAGTAACCACAATTGTAATCAAAAAACTCAACGACTGTAATATCCCCTTTGGGGTTACCACCCACAGGCGAGGTTTTATCGCCTATAAGTTCTTTTTTATAGGTCTTTAATGCTATAGACACTCGTGCCTTCTCTGAAGCCTCCTCTTCTTCTTTCAATTTTTTAATTGCCTGACGGATAATTATTGGATTTTTCAATAAATAGTCCTTAATAACACTCTCAATGGCCTTCCGTTGATCGGATGACAAAGAGTTACTCGAATCACTCCGGGCATGAGTTGTACCTTGAAGAAAGGACAAGGCTATGAAGACTATGAAAGCATGGCACTTGAACAACGAATTCTCCCCTAAACTATTCAACAATCAAAAAATCCGTTCGATTTTAGATTAATAATATCAACTTTAGCAAAAGATATGATTGCTCCCTGAGAATATTAGTAAACTGAGTATAATTACACTCTGAGTTGGTGGAATGGTTCCAACGCCTCCTTAACAAATATCTCTTCAGCTTTTAAGTGACGGGTTGTAACTCCTTGATCAAAGCAAAAGCGCAAAAAGGCATCAATGGTAGTTCGGTTTCTTTCGACCCCGTAAGGCCAATAATCGCCATCAGGAAAAAACTCGGTCTCTATACGTTCTACATGTCGCTGGATCCATGGTAGTCCAATTTGAGATACATTCATATCACGCATTCTGCGCACAGAATTATTTTTAGCTTCCTCAAATGCGTTAAATAAATTTCGAGCAATCCAGGGGTTTTCTTCATAGGTCGAACGCCTGAGCGCAACAGTGTGCATGATTGGAAAAATTCCGGTTTGAGAAAAATAATCGTGCTCGACTGATTCAAAATCACTATAAAGCCTTGTGATAGATGGGTCACCCGAAAGCATTCGCCGGGGCGGATCTGCCGTGATTAAAGCGTCAATTTCTCCTTCAACAAGCATATCGGCGAGTGAACCGTCTGGCAAATTAGTTAGACTCACACCCTTCGGTGGTTTCTCTTCAGTATTATCAAGTCGACCCGGCGAATTGGGACCAAGCTGATACCAATCAATTTGATTTAGTGGAATACCTATCGTCTCTGTTAACCAGCCTCTTGCGTAAGTTGTAGCTGTTTGAGCCCACTGGGGCAAACCAACTTTTTTTCCTCTCAGGTCTTCGACATTTTTTACAGAACCATCCGACCTTATATAGAAACCAGAGAGCCTGAATAGTCGGGAAGGAAAAACTGGAATTAATACGAAAGGTGCTTTCCCCCGGGAGATCGCTTGACATGACATAGCAAAGGAAATTTCAGAAATGTCCCATTCCTGATGTGCCAGAAATCTTTTAAAAGTCTCCTCAACTTCCATAACCAAACTGGTTACTTCGATCCCCTTGGGTTTTACCTCTCGAGTAAAAAGGTCACGAACATGATCATATTCATTAATTCCCAAAGTCAGGTGTATATCAGCCATCCGAACCTCTTCTATTTTAAAATTATTCCTATTTTTTTTCCGAGACTTTTATTTTTGTCTTTCCATTGGGCCTTCAAATTGACGGAGGTCTCCTGCTGCCAAAGCATGAGGCTGCGCGTTACGAGTATAGATATTGACACTGGGTTTATACACTTCTGGTTCGTCAAGGGTACCTGCACTCAGTACATAGAATTTTTTCCAACCCTCAGATTTACAAAGCACATTAGAACCACAATTAGGACAAAAGCCACGTTTCATAATGGTTCCACGGTCGGTAACCTTTCCATAAAACTTAAGATCCCCTGAGATCTCGATATCTGTTTTTAAAACCATAAGGCTTGAAGCGAACGCCGTCCCAGTATACCGCTGACAATCTTTACAATGACAAAGTCCAGCGTAAACCGGCTCCTCATTTATTTTAACGTTGTATTTAACCCTTCCGCAAAGGCACTTTCCTTTAGCAATTTCACTCATTTTTCCTCCCGCGATTTTCCAATTCACGAAGTTTAAAGCGTTGTATTTTCCCTGTAGCTGTTTTTGGCAAATCATTTACAAAATAAAACCACCTAGGATACTTATAATGAGCTAACCTCTCCCTGCAATGATCAACTAAAACTTTCTCTATTACTTCATCGGAGTCATTAAGGTTATTCAGAACAACAAATGCTGCCGGTTTCAATAGACCCTCATCATCCCAATGGCCTACGACAGCTGCCTCTAAAACCTTGGGATGTTCAATCAATCGGTCCTCTATTTCAAATGGCGAACACCACAGCCCCCCCACTTTCATCATATCGTCTCCACGACCTGCATTATGGTAGTAACCATCCTCATCCCGATAGTACATGTCACCGGTATTCAGCCACTTATCAATCATCGTATCCTCGGTCTTCTTGGGGTTATTCCAGTACAATCGCGCAGCAGACTCGCCTTTAACCCAAACAGTACCTATGACGTTAGGCTCCTTTACTTCTGTTTTCCTATCATCAACCAATTTCACTTGATATCCAAGCACCGGTTTTCCAGAAGTTCCAGGTTTATAGTCGCTGGGACTGTTAGAGATAAAGATATGGAGGTTCTCGGTAGAACCTAAACCATCAATGATAAGTGTGCCCGTTTTTTCTTTCCAACGTCGAAAAACATCACCAGGAAGAGCCTCCCCGGCAGAGACACAAAGCCGAATTGATGACAAGTCAGGCGTTTGGGTTTCCATAGCCCTGAGCTGCTGTGCATATAATGTCGGGACACCAAAAAATACGGTTGGCCGAAATTTTTCTATCATTTGAAAGCTCATTTCAGGCGTTACTTTCCCATCCGACAAAGCAATACTGGCCCCAACCCAAAGTGGAAAGGTCATGGCATTACCAAAACCGTAGGAATGAAATAATTTACTGACAGAAAAAACAGTGTCCTCCTCATTCAAACCTAGCGTATTTTTAGCGAAGCGCTCAGATGTACAGATCATTGATCTATGAGGATGCACAACACCTTTTGGGTTGCCTGTCGAGCCAGAAGAATATAGCCAAAAACAATCATCTAGGTGTCTAGTCTCAGCGACTGCGAGTTCAGCGGGCTCGCGGTTGACTTGTGTTTGCAAATCTTCAGCAACAAGGATATTTTTTGGTTTTTTGGAAACCTGCTCTATTGCCGGCTCGACGGTCTCATAAAACTTTTTACTATAAACCAAACCCGAACATTTAGAATCAGTTAATAAATATTTATAGTCCTCAGGTCTAAGCATAGTATTGACAGGAACCGGAATAAGCCCTGCCTTTATTGCACCGAAGAATATCGCAATAAAATGAGGGTTATCAGGCATCACCATCATCAAACGTTGGCCGCGGCCAACTCCCAATTTTAATAGGTAATTACCATAGCGGTTTACCGACTTATAAAGATCACCGTATGTCCATTCGTCGTCCAGAGTTGTTATAGCAACTTTATTTCTTCTTCCTTCCAAAATATGGCGATCAATAAAGGCTGCTGCCGCGTTAAAGTTTGGTGCAAAGTTTAACTTTTGAGGTTCTGAAGACCTATCGATTTCGATTGTATTGTCTCGCATTTGGAACTCCGGTTTTGGTCCCCGCATATTTATTGGGTTTTTAAACGAAATCATCAAGAACTAAAGTTTGACCCGGTTTATTATTTTGCGGCAATTTGACCCGTTATTTTAGTTGATTATGGCGTAAATTACTGGCAACACCTATCTTATAGTAATGATAAGGTTTTTTTACCTTGACTTGTTTTTTAATAATCGGAAAATTTCTCGATGTCGAACATGACGAAGGGCCCAAAATACCTAGGGCAGCCTGTCCAGAGGGTTGAGGATGAAATCCTGCTTATGGGTAAGGCTCAGTATTCGGACCATCTCCCTACCCGAGCTGGGACGCAACATGCAGCCATTTTAAGGTCTCCACATGCTCATGCTAAAATTAAATCAATTGACGTAAGCCGTGCCGAAAAAATTCCTGGTGTCTCTGCGGTGATGACTGGCGACGACGTGAAGGAAATGTCAGAAGCCTTTCTTATCGTCTTGCGACAACCCATAAATCAATGGGCTCTTGCCGTCGAAAAAGTACGTTATGTAGGAGAACCTGTTGCCTTAGTAGTCGCCCGAGACAGGTACATAGCAGAAGATGCTTTGGCAGAAATCGACATTGTTTATGACGCCATAGCTCCCGTTATTGATCAAGAAAAAGCAATTTTAGAGGATGCCCCGATAGTTCATGAAGCCGTGGGTAGCAATGTAGTATCTACGAGAGACTTTTCATACGGTGATCCAGAGGGCGCGTTTGAGAAGGCTGATAAAATCGTTAAAATGAAGGTTCGCTATCCACGAAATTCTCAAACACCTCTAGAAGGATTTGTTGTTACAGCAGATTTTCATCCCGGGGAGGATTTGTATGACGTATCATCAAATTATCAGGGGCCCTTTACCTCGCACCCTGTAATGTCAATGGCACTTCGTGTTAAAAACTCTCAATTACGTATGCGTACCCCACAGTGGTCCGGTGGTGGTTTTGGGATAAAGGTACAAATTTTTCCTTATGTTGTACTTATTTGTCTTGCCTCAAAAAAAGTTGGGAAACCTGTAAAATGGGTTGAAGATAAACTCGAACATTTATCCGCAGCTGCCGCTGCACCCAATAGGCTTATAAAAATGGAAGCAGCTGTAAAAAACGATGGAACGGTTACAGCTTTCCGCTTTGACCAACAAGATGACTACGGCGCTTTTTTACGTGCGCCTATGCCGGGGCCACTTTATCGCATGCACGGGATTTTGACTGGAGCTTATGATATAAAGAATCTTGCTGTTACCAATCGCGTCGTCATGACAAACAAGTGCCCATCAGCAATGGTACGGGGATTTGGCGGACCTCAAATGTATTATGGTATTGAACGAATGATGCAAAAAGTTGCTCATGAATTGGATATGGATCCATTGGATGTCATTCGTAAAAACCTTGTTCCAGCGGGCGTGTTTCCATATCGCGCTGCCGCTGGAGCACTGCTGGACTCGGGGGATTACCCCGCTGCTATTGAAAAAGCCGTCAAAGACGGTGCTTTAGATGACCTAAAAAAACGCAGAGACGAACGGCGGGCAGACGGAAAAAAATATGGTATAGGTTATGCGGCGATTGTTGAGCCCGCTCAATCCAATATGGGCTATCTGTCAAATATACTTCCTCGTGATGAAAGACAAAGAAATCCGAAGGGTGGAGCAGTTGCTAATGCAACTGTAAATGTTGACCCACTCGGTACAGTTAGCGTTACAGCTGATTCAATTCCCCAAGGTCAGGGTCATATGACCATTTTATCGCAAATTGTTGCTGACGTATTAGGACTGACACCTGAACACATTAAGGTGAACCTAGACTTCGATACGGCAAAGGATGCTTGGTCAATAGCGACCGGTAATTACTCTTCACGATTTTCATCAGCAACAGCTGTTGCTTGCCAAAAGGCGGCGGAAAAAGTGAAAGCTAAATTAGCGCGGATCGCGAGCCAAACTCTTAATGTCCCTTCTGAGCAACTCGAATTTGTTGAAGGCAAAATCAGGGATGTTACAAATCCGGAAAATGGTATTAATTTTTACCGTGCCGCTGGCTCTGCACACTGGACGCCCGGAAACTTACCGGATGAAATGGAACCTTGTGTCCGTGAAACCGGCTCCTGGTCACCCCCGGAGCTAGAGTCTCCTAATGACAAAGATCAAATTAATACTTCTTTAACCTACGGTTTTGTATTTGATTTCTGCGGGGTTGAAGTTGATGAAAACACCGGTGAAGTAAAAATTGACCGGTACGTCACTTTGCATGATTCAGGAACGTTGCTTAACCCGCTTATTGCAGATGGCCAGGTACATGGAGCCTTCGCTTGGGCTATTGGTTGTGCACTCTATGAGGAATTCGTGTATGGTGATGACGGCAGTTTTCTTACCGGAACTTTTGCCGATTATCTTGCACCAACCAGCTGGGAAGTTCCGGAACCTCAAATAATCCATATGGAATCTCCGTCAATGGTTACACCACTAGGTGCAAAAGGAATCGGGGAAGGTAACTGCATGTCCACTCCCGTTTGTCTGGCTAATGCAGTTGCAGATGCAATTGGCGTGGAAGATATAACGTTGCCTATGACCCCAACGCGAATTGGCGCTATGATCCACGGTGATGAACGTACACCTGCAGGCAATCCAGATACTCCAACTTCGCAAGATAAGCTTGATACAAATGTTATGAATGGCAACGGGAAAACAACAGTACTAGCCTCACCGGAAGATATTTGGATAACATTGCTTAATCCAAAAGCCTTGGCTTCAGTCATCCCCGGTTGCCACCAACTCGACCTTATTAGTGAAAATAACTATAAAGCTGAGGTTTCTCTAGGCGTTGGCCCTGTGAGAGGTCGGTTTAAAGCTAATGTTGTACTTTCAGATTTGGTGGCAAATCAGAAGGCAACATTATCAGGAGGCTTAATAGGGCCTCTTGGAGCGTCTCGAGGAAGTGGGCATGTTTACCTGAGCCCTTCAGAAAACGGGACCGATATTACATATGACTATTCTATCGAGCTTTCAGGAACCGTTGCATCGGTGGGAGGTCGACTAATCGAGGGAGCAGCAAAGGCTCTAGTAAATCAATTTTTTCGTAGACTTGCGTCTCAAGTCGGAGGTGAACCCGTTGCTAAAGATAAACCATGGTGGATAAGAATTTTTCATAAATTGGGATTGTTAAAATGAAGCCTAAATCTTTTGATTATTTGAAGGTTTTTTCTGCAGAGGAAGCTGTTGCTGCTCTTGCACAGAGTGGAGAGGACGCTCGCATAATAGCCGGGGGTCTTTCTCTTATGCCTATGCTCAACTTCCGCCTAGCTGAACCTAAAATATTAATAGATATTTCTAAAGTAGAAGCACTTTCGTATATCAAGGAAACTGGTAATTATATTGAAATAGGGGCCGCAACACGACAAGGAGATTTAATGAAATGGGACGGTTTAGAAAAATTTCTACCATTAGTTGCTGCTGCATGCCCCTATATTGGACATTATCAGACGCGTTCCAAAGGAACTGTTTGCGGATCCTTGGTTCATGCTGACCCAAGTTCCGAGTTACCTCTGTGCTTAGCAGTTTTGGGTGGGGAAGTTGATTTACAATCGTCGAACGGGAAACGAACCCTTAAAGCCGAGGAATTTCAAACCGGTATGCTATCAACCGCAAAACAATCTGAAGAAATGGTGATAGCTGCTCGATATCCAATAGCAAAACAGGGAGAGGGGTATGCTTTCACTGAAATGGCACAGCGTCGTGGTGATTTTGCCATAGTAGCCCTTGCGGCCATAGCCAATGCTGACCATATAAAATTAGGTATAGGAGGAGTCGCGGACCGCCCTACAGTTCGTCAATGGGATATATTGGAAGGAGAAAACCTTGAAGATGCTCTTAACGAATTCGCTTGGGACTTGGGGGGCTATGACGACATTCATGCGACAGCGCGCTATCGCCGTGAGTTGGTTCGGCGCCTCGGTCGCCGGGTAATTGAAGAGGCCAAATCATGCCGCAGTTAAATAAAGATACACGTCACCCTATTACTTTGACACTCAATGGCGAAGAGGTAACAGGGCATGCAGAACCAAGAATGTTGCTAAGCGATTTTCTCACACACGAAATTGGTATAACCAGTTGCCATGTCGGATGTGAACACGGCGTTTGTGGTGCTTGCACGATATTGGTTGATGGAACCGTTTCTCGAGCTTGTTTAACGCTTGCAGTACAAGCAGATGGTACAACCATAGAAACTTCAGAAAATTTGGCAAGCAGCGACGGTGATCTCTCCGCCTTGCAGCAGGCATTCAAGAAACATCATGGATTGCAGTGTGGATATTGCACACCAGGAATTTTGATGTCTCTAACCGCATACCTCAAAGAAAACCCAAGGCCGTCGGAGGAAGAAATTCGTGATATGCTGTCAGGTCATCTTTGCCGTTGCACTGGCTATGTGGGAATGGTTAAAGCTGTTCTGGACTACTGTGAGAATAACCCCGAGTGATTACTTATAAGTGTGACGAGATCGTTTGAACGTGCACCAAAATTTTTTCCTCCGTTGCACCGCTCCAAGGTCTAATTATCTAGATATATCAATATAACTACAAGGACCTAGCGATCAAATCAACACGCTGCACTGATCAGAAACGTGCTCACCACCCGGCTATTATAGCTGATGAAGAGCGGAGGGAAGATCATCAAACCGCGATTTACTTGATTCTCAAACTTTCAACATAAAAGGGTTTTGAGATTGTACTTTTTTAAAGACCCCGCATATGCATGCGACATTTAGCCAATATCGATAAAACTTCAAACGGCTCTTCAACCTGCATATAACAAGGTATTCCCCTTGGTTCGAGATATTCCTTAGCGGCTACATTATGCTCGTGTTGGCCCATAAAAGTAACATAAACCGGTTTGGAAGGATATTTCTCTGAAACATCTACCAAAAAATCCATTTTAGGTATTCCGGTTTCTGAAGTGAGCATCATTATAACAACGGCTGCATCAATGTTTCGGTCGGAAAGAACAGCGTCCAACGCGTCACCATAGGCTTTCTCATAACCAACCAAGCCAACACTTCCAAAGATATCCACTGGATTGCGCATACGGATAAATGGAGGAGCGTATTTTTGCAATCTTTTTGTTGTCCTTTCTTCTAATCTAGGAACCTCAACATCAAGAGATCGACAAATATCAGTTAGACAAACCGTAAATGCTCCTGAAGGTGATAAAAAGGATACTCGATTTCCCCGAGGTAAACTTTGTTTATCAAGTGCCTTCGCAAGCTGAAATAAATGGGAGTACTTATTAAGCCGTGTAACACCGGATTGATCTATTGCTCCATCCACAACGCGCCCATCCGCTGCGAGAGATCCTGTGTGAGCCACCGCTGCTGCTGCCCCTGCGTCTGAAGCACCGCCTTTTAATAAAAAAACAGGCTTTTGACTCGAGACTCTTCTAGCAACGCGTAAAAATCGTTTTGGATTTTTTATACTTTCAAGATAAAGAAATATAGACTTGGTTTCTTTATCCCGTCCCAAAAACTCCAGTAAATCACACTCATCAATATCTACTTTATTACCAAGCCCGCAAGAACGTGCAATTCCATAATTTTCTGCAGACATGATATGCCGTAGAGATATACCACAAAAATTGCCAGTTTGAGTTATATAAGATACCGAACCACGCGGAATTTTCCCTAAAGGAAAAAAACTGGAAGTATATTTAGACGGTACCGACACGTGACCGGTCGTGTTGGGGCCAAGAACGCGCGCGCCAGATACTTTGACTGCTTCAATCAATTCGTACTGAAGGTCCTCCCCTACCTGATCCACCTCGGAAAACCCGCTTGCAGCCAAGACAATGGCTTTGACACCCTTTTTACCAAGCGCTCGGACAGTTTCCGGGGCAAGAGAAGCAGGAAGAGTTACAACGGCTTGGTCTATATTTTCAGGGAGTTCTTCAACGGATTTATAAACCTTGTATCCTTCTATTTGGCCGCCACGGGGATTAACAAGGTATACCTTTCCGTCAAACCCTAAGTCCCATATATTCTTTATAACTACATTACCAGGCTTGCCAGCTGTTGCGGATGCCCCGATTACACATACGCTCTTTGGGGCAAAAAAATATTTTAAGACATCAGCCATATTAAGGGTCTTTTCTTTTTGATTCCTTATTAGAAAGAACAATTAATGCATCGACGGCTATGGGTCTTGTTCCTCTAATAATCAGTGGATTGATATCTATTTCCTCGATATCAGGGTGGTCCAAGGCAATCTGACCCACGGCCATTAATGCGTGACATAAAATATCCCGGTCGACCGCCGGCATACCGCGTACCTTTTCCAAAATTTTGGTGCCCCTTATGGACCTTAACATATCCCTCGCATCCTTTTTTCGGAGTGGAGCAATGCGAAAAGTTACATCCTGTAAAATTTCGGTAAAAATGCCACCGAGACCGAACATCACAGCCGGACCGAATAATGGATCACGGTGCATACCAATCATAACTTCCCGAGAACCGGAGACCATTTCTTGGACCAGATAATCTCCCATATAACTTTTCCCGGCCCGTTTTTTAAGTATTTTGAATGCTTGAACAAGAGCAGCCTGCGAAGCTAAGTTAACAGCAATCAAACCTTTTTCTGTTTTGTGAGCCTCATCAGCAGAACAGGCTTTTAAAACCACGGGGTACTTTATTTTTTTTGCTGCATTCTTTACTTCAGATTGTGAAGATACCAATATTTCGCGGCTAATTGGTAATCCATATGCCGCGAGCACCCTCTTACTATCGAACTCTGAAAGGGTTCTTTGACCACGTTCATGCGCCACTTTTAGAATTCGTTCTGTACGGCTTGACATACGACTAACTCCGACCTGTAGTTAATACGAGTTTTCCAGGGCTCTTAGTTGTTTTAAATTGCGACAACGCTTTTTGAGCTTCTTCTAGGTCGTAGACCCCTTCAATTCGGGGTTTAATTTTATCTTCACTAAGTAATTTTAAAATATCTTCAGCAGCCTCTTTGATAACCTTAGGCTTGTAACGAAAATGTAGGTCTAAAGCCATTCCAACTAGTGTTAAATTCTTGACATTAAAGTAATTAGCCCGAGCCGTTGGAATTCCGGCAATAAAGCCAATACAAACTATGCGGCCTGAGAATGCCAAAGTCCGGAGGGCTGCCGTAAAAATATCACCACCAAGTGGGTCCAAAACAATATCCACACCCTGTTTTCCGGCCACTTGAAATACCTGCTGACGTAAATTTTCACTAATGTCATCAACTGAAAGATTTACGACGGCATCGGCACCATTTTCTTTGACAATTTTACCACGACCTTCTGATGAACTCCCTCCTACAACAAAGGCACCATGTGCCTTTGCTATTTGCACTGCAGCAAGCCCAACACCTCCGCTAGCACCAAGAATCAATACCTTTTCCCCGGCCCGGTAACCACCGCGTTCCATTAACGCAACCCAGCTCGTCAAATATACTGTGGCCATTCCCGCAGCCGTCACAAAGTCCACATCATCAGGTAGAAGAAAGCACCGGCCAGGGGATGCGACACACTGTTCAGCGTAGGCACCCCAAGGGACAATCGCCATTACTCTGTCTCCAGTTTTAAAACCTACAACTTTCTTACCCACAGCCGATATCACACCAGCCACGTCCCGACCCGGCGTAAAAGGACGTTCCGGTTTAGTTTGGTATAGACCTTGCATCATAAGGGTGTCAGGAAAATTAATTCCAATAGCATGGATATCAATCAAAACCTCATCCAAATCCGGTGAGGGGTTTTGGACATTACAAAGTTTGTGATTCTCGACCGCACCAAAATTCTCAACTAATACCGCACGCATTTAAAAATCCTTTTATAATTAAAGCTGGCGGACCCTAACATCCCGACGTATCCTGATAAAGAAAACTTTTACGGTGCCATTAGATTTGCCCAAGCTATAAATTGAGCGCGCTGAGGCAACTCAGCCGTCCCTGTGTTTATAAAATGGCCCTGGTTATTTATTTGATCCGTACCCACGCCGCGCGCAAACCATACCCATTCTGAATTTTCGGCCTTCATACCTAACTGGCAACGATGAAAATTCTCTAAATCGTCCGTCTGAATCAATGAAGCTGCAGAATGAGTAACATTAAGCCCTCGAATGATATCCATATTCATTTCTTTTGGGGCTCCATCAAAAAGAACTGGCCAGACCAACACCTCAGTCCTATCAACAGATATTGGACATATTACTCTGACATGTTGATTTAGTGCCTGCAGAGACATATTGGGATAAAAGGCTGTATTATGACGACGTGGTTGCAACACTTCCTCTAATCTTTTCGAGGAATGCTTTTTTTTTAGGCTCTCAACATAACGTTTATGAATCTCGTCAACTCTTTTATTATCAGCAACTGGCTGATGGCCCGTGTAACTGTGACCATTCCGTGCCGAACCCCAAGATTCTCTCTGCTCCCAGCGCTTGGCCGCATCTCCTTTTTCACTAATACTTGAGCCGGCCGCATCCCCTTGTCTTCTCGAAAACTGACGGCCTTGCGAACTAATTGTTGATTCATGACTGAAGGGTACGTGGTACATATCAACAGTATTTTCTAATTGAAACTTCCAGTTACCGCGAAATATATATCGGTGTACCCCTGCTGATAGTAAAACTTTACCTTCGGGAGAACGGTCAACGATGTCATCAATGCTGTGAATTGCTGGACCAAGCCACTCTTTGAGAGATAAAGCAGCCTCATCGAGGCATGCAAACACAAACCCCCGGTAGTTTTCTACCTTTGGAAGCCTGCGCATACCCAAGGCAGGATCTTTAAAATCGATATTTTTATCGTAACCTCGGGGCATAGAAACCCCATCAAGGTCACCGTTGGATTTGAAGGTCCAACCGTGGTATGGACATCGAAACGGTCTTGCATTTCCGCGCGACTCTACGCAAATTTTAGCCCCTCGATGACCACAACTGTTATAAATAACGTAAACCTTTCCGTCAGAATGACGACTGAGAATAACCGGACGCCGTCCCAATAGCCGAGTAACATAGTCACCCTCTTTTTCCACCTCGCTCTCATGCCCTATATAAAGCCATGCACGACCGAATATTCGTTCCATTTCCAAATCAAAAATCGCCGGATCACAATATACCGACCGATGAACTTTGTCGGAACGAACCAAAGTGCTAGGATCAAACGTTGAAATTCTATTTTTTAAAATATCATTCATTTAGAAAAACTCTAAAAAGTCGAAAAATTATATTTCAATAGCTCTCATCTATTTTCGTAGAGCTCCGAAGTCTGTTATTCTATCACTCAATCATGGCAATAAGTAAACCAACCAGAGCAACCTCCTCTGATGAGGTCTCTCTAAAAACCCAGTTTGCAGTATACGGAATTGGAACTTTTAGCACGACCACCCATTTCATGTTACTGGTAATTGTACCAATTTGGGCTCGCGTAAATATGGGAATTCCCGAAGGGTTTGTTCTCGGGTTTGTCCTAGGTTGCCGCCCACTTCTATCACTTTTTTTATCAATTCATGCCGGTACACTCATGGATAGGCTGGGAACCCAACATGTCTTAGTTTTTATCGGACTACTGATCCTAACTACGCCCTTGATGTATCCATTCCTGCCATATATTTCAGCACTAATTATTATTCAGCTCTTATCTGGCGTTTGCGATTCAATCGGTTGGATGGGCGCCCAAACTCTCGTTGGACAAGTGATGTATGGACGCACAAAATATGCCGCGAGACTAGGGGCAATCATTAGATCTGGTCACGTGATAGGCCCGCCAGCCGTAGGAGCTGTTTGGGATTATGCGGGCCCTGTAGCCGCTTTTGGTTTGGTAAGCCTAAGTGGTGTCGGATTTTTAATTTCTGTCTTAATGCTCCCCAAATCATCAGCGCGCCCAATCAGTCTAGTTGAAAGTCTAGAAACACCAAGATCTCCAATTACCCTCCGTTCCTTGTTGCCCCGAACATCCGATTACTATGCGTCATTTAAATTATTAGCATCTCCGACGATTGCCATCGTGATACTGCTCGGGATGATGGTTCACATTGGCAATAATATACAAAGTACATTTTATATCGTTTGGCTTGAAAAATATGTAGGTATTCCTGCTACCCTGATCGGTATTTTGATTTCCTTCTCTTCGGTAGCCGCTGCTATCGGCTCTCTGGCTGCAACTCCATTACGCAGGCGGTTTTCCGCTTTTTGGTTATTATGGATATCAATTTTTTCTGCCTTGATTTTTATTTCAATAACCCCCCTTATTAGCAAAACAGTTATAGTATCTGGTATCACCGGCTTACTTGGAACTTTCCTGGAAGTTTCCCCAATGATCGCCGCATACCTTGGATTTTGCTTTATATCCGGTTTGAGGTCGGTGTCTAACGGGATCCACCAGCCACTTGTTATCACATTAATATTACGAACCGTGGGACCTAATGAGAAAGGTAAGGCCATTGGTCTTCGTGGTACAATGAATCGGGTAACTTCAATGATAGGACCATTTTTATTAGGCGCATTAGCTGGTATGGTTGGGTTAGAGTTTGGTTTTTATATAATTGGAATTATTTCTTCAGTTATCATGCTATTGCTTGCATGGATAATGCTAAGACATCCTGAAATTCACGCAATTGAGGATAGGATAAAAAAGGTGAATGAATGAGACTTACGAACAAAATTGCAATTGTTACCGGCGCGGCTGGTGGCATTGGCGAAGAAGTGGCGAAAGCCTTCGCCGCCGAGGGGTGCACCGTACTAGCAGCAGATCTTAATGAGAAAGGCGTTGCCGAAACCTCAGAGGTAATTAATAAAAAAGGAGGAAATGCCTCCAGTATGGCAGTTGATGTAACAAATTCCAAAAAAGTCCTAAAAATGATCCAACATTGTGTCTCACAATATGGTCGACTCGATGTTATTGCAAACGTTGCCGGGACTGGGCAACGCCATAGCTTTTTAGAGGCCACTGAAAAAGAATTTAATCGGGTAATGCAGGTCAATTTAATGGGCACATTTTTATGCTGTCAGGCAGCTGCAAGAGAGATGTTAAAACAAAATTATGGCCGTATCATTAATATAGCGTCGATTGCTGGAACACGCGCCGGATCCGGCCGAACTGCCTACGGTACATCAAAATCTGCGGTTATTGGGCTTACCCGCCAAGCGGCGCTGGAACTCGCCCCACATGGAATTACAGTCAATGCGGTTGCACCTGGTCCCGTAGATACACCACTGACACGTTTAACGCATAATGATGTTACAAGAGAGGGGTACAAAGAACTAATACCAACTGGCCGGTATGGCACTGTCGAAGAAATGGCCGACGCTGCCTTGTTTCTCGCAGGAGAACAAGCATCATATGTCAATGGGCATATCCTTTATGTTGACGGGGGCTATATTGCCGCAGGAATTTCTACCGACTTCGGTGAAAAAATCGACCCTAGTTTAAAAAACTAGTTAAGTTATATGCTAATCGATATTTGTACTCATAAATTAGAGCGTAATGACCTAGATTTCTTGTGCTTCAAAAATGCCGAAACACCACTAAAACTCTGAAACGNCACTCATTAAAATTTAGAAACATTAATTATGGACAACTGCAACCAAACAGAGTTAGGAAAATCTATACCTAGAATTGAAGACGAGCGCATGCTCAGAGGTAATGCACGTTACGTCGATGACATNTCATTACCTGAACTTTGCCACGCTTACATTTTACGTTCGCCACACGCTCACGCAAAAATTGTGAGCATTGACACCGCTACTGCAGCCGTTGCCCCCGGCATAATTTCAATCTTTACTGGGGAAGATGTCCTGAAAGATAAGCTAGGTCATTTAACATGCCATTCATTTCCACAATTACCTCCTGGAAGCAATTCTTTCTGCCCGTCACAGCCCTTATTAGCAAATGAGAAAGTTCGATTTGTTGGAGAGGGGGTAGCTTTGATAATTGGAGAAACAAGAGAGCAGGCGGCGGATGCCGCTGAATTATTGGAAGTAAAATATGACGTTTTGCCAGCGGTGACCTTGATTGATGCTCACAAAATCAATAGTCCAAAGGTGTGGGAAGAAGCCGATGGAAATGTAAGCTTTCAAATTAAAACTGGAGATGCCTCAGAGATAGACAAAAAATTTGGAACAGCAGCACATGTAAGCGAATTAAAAATTCAGTATCCCCGTGCAACAGCTAATACTTTGGAACCACGTTGTACCCTTGCTTATTGCAATCAAATGGATGATCGTATGACCTTATGCAGTAGCACACAAGAACCTCATGAGGTTAGGCAAGTTGTAGCGCACACCCTTAATATATCCCAAAATGACATTCGTGTAATAGCATTNGATGTTGGGGGAGCCTTTGGAATGAAGGGACAGGTCTACCCAGAGGATGTTTTGGTGGTTTGGGCAGCTCGTAAACTCAATAAACCAGTAAAATGGTTAGCCACCAGAACCGAGGCGGTTTTAACCGATATGCACGGAAGAAGCCCACTATCAACGGCATCATTAGCATTTGACCAAAATGGAAAAATTTTAGCTTTTAAAACTTCAGTTGTTGTAGACGTAGGCGCTTATCTAGGAATATGGGCAGCCATACCACCGAGAAATGCCTCTGTGAGTTTTCCAGGGCCATACCATATTCCCTTCATTTATACCGAAGTAACAGCAACTTATACCAATACNACACTTCTTGGACCTTATCGTGGTTCAGGAAAACCAGAGGCAACTTATACACTCGAACGATTAATGAACCACGCAGCAAGCAAAATGGGATTAGATCCGATTGAACTTCGACGGAAAAATTTAATTAGCTCGGAAAAGATGCCCTATCAGACCCCTGGCGGTTATCTCTACGATACCGGCGATTTTGATGGGGTCCTTCAAAAAGCCATAAATTTAGTGGATTGGAATCAATTAAAGGATCGAAAGTTAAGATCAAAAAATGAGGGAAAAATACGTGGAATTGGACTATCTCTGCATTGCCAGCGTGCTGGCACTTTTTCAGAGAGAATGGAAATCCGTATCGACCAGGATGGAAGTGTGGCGGCTTACGTAGGCACACTCTCNACAGGCCAAGGCCACGAAACAATGTTTACCCAAATGATTTCTGGTTGGCTTTGTGTTCCGGTTCACAAAATTCGAATTTTCCAAGGAGATACTGACAAATTTTTGTTTGGTCGCGGAACCTTTGCGCAGCGAAGCATGGCAACTGGAGGGTCCGCACTCAAAAATGCTGCTGATCAGGTAGTACTTAAAGGGAAAAAGATAAGTGCGTGGCTCCTTGAAGTCTCAGAGGAAGATATAGTCTTTCAAGATGGAGAGTTTTTCATAAATGGCACTGACCGTTCAGTTAGCTTCGAGGATGCCGTAAAAGCNTCATATAAGGGGGCCGGGCTGCCAAACGAATTTGGTATTGGGATAGACGGAATAGGGCACCAAGAGGGCACCTACAGTTTTCCAAATGGTTGTATGATCTGCGAAGTAGTAGTTGATCCTGAAACCGGAACGGTTGAGGTTGACCGTCTTTATGCTATCGATGATGTAGGTGTTGTTGTTAACCCATTAACCTTAGAAGGGCAGCTTCATGGCTCAATNGCTCAAGGGCTCGGTGAGGCTTTGATAGAGCAGATACTTTATGACCCTAACAGTGGACAACTTCTCACTGGTTCCTTTATGGATTACGGTTTGCCTCGTGCTGATATGATGCCAGATATAATTTCGGATGTTTGGCTGCAACCATCAACTAATAATCCTTTGGGGGTAAAGGGAGGAAGTGAAGCAGGAAATTGTGGAATGCCGTCGGCAACCATCCATGCGATACTCGACGCTTTAAAGGATTATAGGGTTTCTGATATNCCTCTNCCTGCCACACCCGAACGAATTTGGAATGCAATTCAAAGTCGTACCAAGTTAAATGTTTAGTATAAACAAATGATTTTTGCGTTAAAATAGATTGAAATTATTTTGTCTTCAGGAGAGATGTCATGACTAAACGCTGTATTCAGGGTTCTTTTGTTGCTCTCATAACGCCAATGAATAGAAATGGGACAATAGATTTTGAGGGATTTCGTTCACTCCTGAAGTTTCAAGAAGAAAACGGCACTTCTGCAGTTTTAATTATGGGGTCAACAGGTGAAGTATCAATGCTAACACCAGAAGAACGTCGCCTCATAATTTCTGAGACTGTTAAAATGAAAACAGGTAAAATGGAATTTTGGTATGGTTGCTCAGGGCCCAGTACCGAGCAAACAATCAAATATGTCCAATATGCCAGCAAGGAAAATGCCGATGGTGCTATAATTGCTGCACCACCCTATATATGTGCACCAGAAGACGATATTACCGATTATTTTCTTGAAGTTGCAGATGCAAGTGAAATCCCGATCGGTATTTATAACAATCCACCAAGAGTAAAAACAGATCTTTCACATACCTCTATTTTGCGTCTGGCTGAACACCCCAATATTCTCATCAATAAGGAATCGACAGCCCGAGTTGGTCAAATTGCGCAGACCATTGCTGGCAATCCAGACATGTCGCTAATGTGTTGCGATAGTCCAACGCTCGGGCTTGTTATCCCGCTAATGTCTCTAGGCGGTAACGGCACCGCTAATATGTCAGGTAATTTAATTCCGCAGGAAATGGCAACGATTTCAACGCCCTGGGCCGGTTGGGAGGACACGCTTGCTTGTCGAAATGCTTGGCTTAACAACCTCCCAATGCTGCATTTTACATACTCTGCAATCAATCCAGTTGCAGTCAAATGCCTGATGGGCGCTGTTGGGTTACCCGCCGGCCCTTTGCGTAAACCACTTAAACCCATTTCCCCTGTACATCTGGAAAAAGGTTTAACTATCTGCCGCGAACTCCAACTTGATAAAAAATATGGATATCAGGTTTCACCTGCTTTGTCCGCGGCTGAGTAATGTTCAAATTTACCTAAGTGTAAGGCCACCATCGACATGGATAGTTTGCCCGGTAATAAAACCTGCATCCTCTGACAATAAAAATGATATCAGGGCAGCTGTATCACCTGGGGTTCCAATCCGTCCCATAGGGATCTTTCTTGCGGCCATTTCCCAAGCGGCGCTAGACAATGCAGAGTGTCCAGATTCGTCTTTTTTTGTATAGCCAGGAGCCACACAATTTACAGTGATACCATCTGATGCAAGCTGAGCAGCGAGTGATTTTGCCAATGCTTCAAGGGAGGCTTTGGCGGCGGCTGTTGCTGGAAAGAGACCATCAACCTCAAACACATGGGCAACAAATGAGCTGACAACAACTATTCGACCACAGGTTGATTTTTTGAGATATGGTAATGCGTTTGTCACAATGTGAAAAAAAGCCTCAGGCATGCCTTTTTCTGCTGTAAAAACTGATTTCGCTTCAACTTCACCAAATACGCCCCTTTCAGCAAAGCCTGCATTACTGACAATTTGATCTATACCACCAATTTTCGATATTGTTTTTGCAATAAGGTTTTCAGCGAATCCTTGGTCAGTCAAATCACCCAAAACAGCATAGGCTTTACAGCCTTGTTCTCTTAACTCTGAAACACGTTTTTCAAGACCGGATTCATTTTTTCGAGAATGCAGCATACAAGAATTACCGGGCTTTGCGATACGACTTGCTACGGCCCCTCCAATACCACTTGCCGCACCCGTTATTAGAATATTAGCCATTATATTTTATGTCTCATGTGTTCCATCACATAATGGTGGGTTCTGGGTTCTTTTGCATCCACAAAATGTAACCGGCCTGTCACGTTTCGCTACATATTGGACAGGCGACACACCTGTTCCCTTATGAGAACCATCGCAAAATGGTTGTGTCATGCTTTTCCCACATGCACACCACCAGTACTCCATACCTTCTTCAACCAGCCTCTGATAATACAGCGCCATGATTTCCTATTCCTTTCCTATAAAAACCAGTTGCCTATTTTTTAGAGTTACACCTAACAGTTCACAAGCCCTACTATTGCATTTATGCTTAGTATATTCGGAGGAGCCCTATAATGACCAAAGAATTTGAAATTCGGCCCTTGGGTCCAACTCTTGGTGCAGAAATTTTAGATCTAGATATTACTCAAGANTTGAAACAAGAAACTGTCCAAGGGCTTTGTAACGCCTGGAGAGATAATATTTTACTGCTTTTCAATAAGCCAGACATGACTCAGGAGGAACAACTGCGATTTGCGGCATGCTTTGGAAAGGTTGGTGAGCGACCAAAACCCAAGGAAGCACGTCCAGAGGACTACAGCAAACTTGATGATGCATTTATGCTAGTCACGAATATTCGTGAAAACGGTAAACCGATTGGTACCTTACCAGATGGTGAAATGATGTTCCATCACGACACAATTTACAAACCCAAACCACATATTGGAACGTTATTGTATGCAATCGAAGTACCCTCCAAAGGAGGTAATACCAAATTCACCAATCTCTACAAAGCCTATAAATCTTTGCCAAGAAACATTAAGAAAAGAATTGAAGGCCGTAAAGCCCTTCACCTTTATGATTATGACCGAATTAAAGAACGTAATACTGCTGAAGGTGCTGGTGATTTATTGGAGCGTCATTCACACCCAGTCGTCATTAAGCACCCACTTTCAGGTCAAAGGGCACTGTATGTTAACCGCTTGATGACCTCAGAAATTTTGGGATTACCTGCCGAAGAAAGCGAAGAAATTCTGAATATGATGTTCGATATTGCTGAAAATCCAGAGCATGTCTATGAACATTCCTGGAAGCCCGGTGACCTTTTACTTTGGGATAACTACTGCTCATCTCACGCAAGAACCGATTTTCCAAAAGATGAGGTGAGATTATTACGCCGTTGCCAAATAGAATCAGAGAGCGCACCAGAGGGTTGAANAATCATACAGTGTTCGCTGATATTTTTTATTACCTAATTTATCTAGCACGTGGAAAAATATAAGTTGCTAGTTTATAAGTTCTAAGCACAATAAATCGGATTTGATTTTGATTTAAAAGATTGTTACCCACTCTAATGTCATAAGTCTTAATTTACTTATGACGTTAGAATAAGTAATACAGGACGAGTAAATAATTTTCTTATTTNAAACTAACTTTATCTATAACATTTCATATCTGTTTTCTTAATTAAGCCACTACAACATTTTACTATTTTGTCATCGGTCCTCCATTTTTTTTCCAATCTCCTATAGCACCGACGTTTGAAACATTTTTGTAACCCATATCAATAAGGGTTTTACCAGTTAATGCCGCTTGTCCTCCGGCTCCGCAAACTAAAATTAATTCTGAATCCTTTTTAAGAGCTTCGTTATAAAGACCTGTTGCTTCATCAGCTACAAACTCAATTAATCCTCTTTGGATTGTTAAAGCATCAGTAATCGTGCCTGTTTTTTCAATATCAGAGCTGTCGCGTACATCGATGAAAATCGCTGATTTTGTTTTATGTTTTTCTATGGCTTCTTCAAAGTCAATTTTTCTCACTACCGCATGTGCTTCTTCAAGATATTCTTTAGCTGTTTTCATTTATGTAACTTCTCACCCTATAATAATTTTATTTAAAATTGGTGCCCGCTCCCGGACTCGAACCGGGACGTCCTTTCGAACAACGGATTTTAAGTCCGTTGCGTCTACCAATTCCGCCAAGCGGGCACTGTANTATNTANTGCGGCAGAACCTAGCGCANAANTACGAATCAAGGAAAGTGAAAGAACTAATTTAATTAATATCAATAGGTTTTTTAGTCTGTTTTTCCAAAGCAATAGCCGCCGATTTGGAACGACTGAGCATCCAAAACCAAATTGCTATTGATAAAGCTCCCCCCAATGCTACCCCCCAACGGATACCAATCACTTCAGCAGCGGCACCCATGCCAAGTGCACCAAGGGCCGGAGCCCCTCTATGAATAACTCCATATAAGCTCATAACACGGCCACGCATTGCTCCATCTACTGAATGCTGCATTAGAGTTTGTGTTGCTGTACCACCGTAAATGCCCGAAATTCCAAGTACAAATATACACAATAGGGCTAGGGGATACCAACTTGTAACTACAAAACCAAATATACCTATGCCAGTGACTAGCAGCGCCAAAATAGTGATCCGAGTTAAACCTTGAACATGTCCCCTTCGAGCTAGCCATATTGCAGCAATTAATCCTCCGACACCGGAGACAGCCGTGAGTTCACCTAAACCACTCGCCCCTCTATTAAACACTTCATCTGCAAACTCCGGTAAAACCTCCAAAAGAGCTTTTCCACCCATCGCCATCGCTATCAGCAAGACCATTGCTGGGCCAATTCCTGGATGTCGGATGGCATATTGGAAACCCTCTAGCGATTGTGTCCACACACTAGAGCCTCTATTGGGTTTCTCTTCACTTCTAACTTGTCTAATAATTAGTAATGAAATGATAAAGAATATAAAGGTGACTGCATTAAAAAGAAAAGCAATACCAACATTCCAATATTCAATCAAAAATGCCCCGGAAATTGGCCCAACCACGCGACCTAAATTGAATATCGCTGAATTAAGAGCCACCGCTGGGGGAATATAATGATGTTCGACAAGATTCGGAACCATAGAGAGCCGAGCTGCAGTATTTAATGCCCAGGCAACCCCCAAGAAAGCGGTCCATCCGATTAACCACCAGATATCAGAACTTTCCGCAAACTTTCCGGATAGATACATCCACCCCAATACGGCTGCCTGAAACATACCCATCAGCTGGCTGATCATACTCAAAACCCGTCGGTCGAACCTATCTGCCATCACTCCAGCAAACGGGGTCAAGAATAAAGTAGGCATAAGATCAGCAAACACTACCATACCAACCCAGAAGCTAGAATGCGTTAGCTCCCAAGCAAGCCATGCAGCAGCCAAACGGTGAGCCCACATCCCAAACAAGGAAATTGTGCTGCCGGCGGTATAAATTCCATAGTTCCATTGGCTGAGAACACTAATGATCCCCGGTTTCTCGTCATCCCCTGCTTTGATGTTTTCAGTTTCTACGGCCATATTTGTTCAAAGTATTTACCCAGCTGTACTAGGTCAATTAATCAGATTTTTAAAACAATTTTTTAATTACGTTTTTTTTCTGCGGGACCCAATTCTAATGAATTCTCCATCTTGTTTCTCTGACTGGTAATCCATATAAAAACACCTGCACATAAAACACCGCCACAGGCTAATGCCGCCTGAAAGCCGACTAGCTCCGCAAGAGAGCCCATCAAAAGAGCACCAAACGCTGGCCCTCCGCGATACACCATACCATAAAGGCTCATAACCCTACCTCGCATCGCACCATCCACTGCATTTTGCATCAAGGTTTGGGTCCCCGTTCCCCCTATAACAATTGCCGCACCAATGAAAATTGCAAAAATCAGACCAAATAAAATGGATTTTGTCGCAGTAAATGCAAATACGCTAATGGTACCCATCAAAAGTGCCCTAACAACAATATTTGTCATTCCACGTACAGTTCCTCTTTGTGCTAACCAGGTAGCTGCTAATGTCGCTCCAATAGCCGCTGCCGCCATCAGGTTCCCCAATCCAGCGGGCCCAATTTCATACACCGTATCGGCCACCCCAGCCAAAAGTTCTAATACCGGTTTTAATCCGATGGCCAACGCAATAATCAAAACCAGAACTGGCCTGATACCAGGATGTTTAACGGCGTAACGTATACCTTCGGTAGATTGGACCAAAATATTTGCAGTACTTCGGGCACCGCGCTCATCCCTTACCATTCTCGCTTTACTTAGACAGGCCAGGAAAAAAGTAAATGTGAGGGCATTTATTAAAAAAGTAATCCCTACACCAACCGAGGCAATTAAATATCCAGCCAACATAGGCCCAATAAATCTTGCCAAGTTGTATATTGCCGAATCCATTGCAACAGCCGAGGGTACATGCTCATGTGCCATCAAATTAGGGACCATTGAAAGCCGGGCTGCGGTATTGAAAGCCCAAACAATACCGATAAACAAGGTAAGAAAAATCAACCACCAAATATTTAAAAAACCGGTAAATGCAAGCATTGCTAAAACAAAGGCCTGCAACATGCCCAGAAACTGGGTTATAAACATCATACGGTGGCGATTAACTCGATCTGCAACTACACCTGCTATGGGTGTTAAAATTACCGTCGGCAAGAGATCTGCGGTAACCACAACACCAAGCCAAAACCCGGACTTTGTAAATTCCCACGCCAGCCAGCTGACCGTCAATCTCTGCGCCCAGATCCCAATTAGTCCTATTCCACTACCAGCGAAATACCACGCAAAGTTGCGCTGCCTTAACGCAGCAGCGATTGCATCGAGTTTTGAGAAATGTGCCATTTTCAAATTTATAGATTTAGAATAATAACTGGAAACATCTTTACTTCACACTTGGCCCTTCTTCTAGAGCTGGGCGTAGGGATTTCCAACGAGGAACAATCCATAACATTACTGGAACACACATAACCAATGCACCACCAACCAAGGTAACCTGAAGGCCAACAATATCACCCATGATCCCCATAACAAGAGCTCCCAAAGCGGGAGTTCCACGATGTAAAACCCCATATAAACTCAAAACTCGACCCCTTACGCCTCCATCAACGCAATTTTGCATCAAGGTTTGCACGCCGGTACCGGTTAGAGTAATTGCGCTTCCAGCAATAAAAGAACCGATGAGTCCCAACCAAAAAATATCCGAGATACACATCAGAACAATACCAATTGGTCCCACCATTAGAGCAGATAATGTTATTAGGGTTAATCCCTCGACTCGTCCCCTCAAGGCTAACCAGACAGCACTAAAAACTGCACCACCACCCCCGGCTGCGGCAAGCTGAGCAAAACCATTTACACCAGCATTAAAAACGGTATCTGCCAAACCAGGCAAGAGATCCAAAAATGGTTTTATCCCGATAGCAAGTGCCATCAGCACTATTAATATAGGCCCTATACCAGGATGGCGTAATGCATATCGAACACCGTCCAGAGTCTGTGATAACATTCCGCCGGCGCGTTGCCGGGACTCATCCCGAATTAATCTAATTTTTATCAAACAAAAAAGAAAGATTACAAATGTCACACAATTGACAAGAAAAGCACCACCTATACCAATCCATGAAATTAATGCCGCAGCAATCATCGGTCCTACAACCCTTGCGCTATTATAAATTGCCGCATCACTTGCCAATGCAGATGGAACATGGTGTGCCTCCATTAAATTTGGTACCATTGCTAGACGGGCAGCAGTGGCAAAAGCCATTGCAACACCAAGGAGTAATGTCAAAATAAATAGAGAATAAATTTCAATCCTGTCGGTAAAAACAAGAACCGTCAGCACGACTGCTTGTAAAAATGCAGCTGATTGGCTTATAAGCGATAATTTACGCCGGTCGACCCGGTCAGCAATAACACCTGCGATAGGCGTTAGCACCACAGTAGGAAACAAGTCTGCAAATGCGATCAACCCCAACCATGTTGAAGACTTAGTTAGTTCCCATGCAAGCCAAGCAACGGCTATTCTTTGCGCCCACATTCCGATAAGGGCAACGCCCGCACCACTCATATAGATAGCGAAGTTTTTTTGTTTCCATGTGTCAGCAACATTGGATAACAACAACTTTTAGGTGCTCCCCAGTTGCATTAATAGGATCATAGAAATTGCTATTAGTATGAGACCGGCATTAAGCGGCCAAAAACCCCTGCGCCTTTCGAAACTCTCAAGTTTCTTATTGCCTAGTTTGATTATCCCGCGGTAGACACAAATGCACCCAATACCCAAAAAAGCACCAAGGATTGTTGATTCGGGTATCATTTCCCCTCTGGCTCCGCGGAAGCCTGAGAAGTTTCCGGGTCTTCTTCAATCGGATTTCCTCCAAGGTTCCTCATCACCTGCATGGTTTCTGCGTGCGCCAGATTTAAGCGCTCCGCATTACGGCCTCTTAAAACCAAAGAAACCGTAAAACCTTTGTCTTGTCTCATTTGCGGATAGCTGCCGATATCAATATCTGGATATTTCTGCTGCAACGCTGACAGCGAGTCTGCAATCGTACCCTCTCCCAAGTCCATAGCCATACCGCGCGACAAAACTTTATCGCCGCCGTTCAGGTATTTTTTAGCTTCCTGAAACATGGTCTGCATAATTCTCGGTACGCCAGCCATAACAAAAACATTTTGAATCTTATATCCAGGGGCAATGCTGATTTGATTTTTGAGTAATTCCGCTCCTTCCGGGAAAGTAGCCATTCTCAATCTTGCCTCGTTCATTTTTTCACCACGCTCCTCGACGCGAGCTTTCATCAGAGCCGCTGTTTCCGCGTCCTGAAACATTCCGACACCAAAAGCTGCAGCAACGCATTCTGAGGTTATATCGTCGTGGGTCGGACCAATACCACCTGTCGTAAACACATAATCAAATTCGGCACGTGTTTTGTTTATCAAGTCAATTATGATGTCAGGTATATCTGGAATTACATATGCGGCCCCCAACTGAATACCCTCCTCATTGAGACCTTTAGCAATAAAGGCAAGATTTTTATCTTGAGTTCGACCCGACAGAAGTTCATTGCCAATCAGAATCAGGCAAGCTTTAACAATTTTTGATTCAGCCATTGGAATTCCTGGTATGTAATTTATGCTATTTAAGGTCCTATATAACTCGACAAGAACAAAGTTGCACCCCTGTATAGTTTTTAAATACGTGCTATTTGCATATAGCAAAGTACTCAACCAAAAAGGAAGTTGATATGCAAACCAGAGGACTAGCCCTTAGAAAACTGATAGAAGGACAAGAAATCTTAATATGCCCGGGTGTATATGACGGCTTTAGTACACGGCTAGCTGCAAAATACGGGTATCAAACTGCTGTAATATCTGGCGCTAGCGTCTCAGAATGCCATTTGGGCTGGGCAGATAAGGGCATCATGGGTTACGAGGAAAATGTGCGGGTCTGTCGTGCATTGGCGGATTTTTCAGAAGATCTACTGCTTCAAGCAGACGCAGATACGGGCTATGGAAATGCTGTAAACGTGCATTTCGCTGTGAGAGGTTTTGAAGCAGCCGGGATGGCCGCGGTAATGATTGAAGATCAATTATGGCCGAAACGTTGCGGACACCTCGAGGGAAAAGCAGTAATCCCCGCTGATGAAATGGTTGATAAGGTTAAATCTGCAGTGGATGCCCGGCGCGACCATAATTTTGTTATTAAAGCTCGTACTGATGCTGCCGGCCCTATCGGCATAAATGCAGCCATCGATCGAATGAACATGTATGCCGAAGCTGGAGCCGATATTTTATTCGCGGACGCCTTGCTTTCGGAGGAGGATATTAAAAAGGCTTGTGAGAATGTAGCTAAACCGCTGACAGTCAACATGGGTTTGGGACTGTTATTCCGAGGAACGACGCCACTCATTCATCCAAACCGCCTTCAAGAAATTGGCGTGGCGATGGTCAGTTATCCTCGCTTGATGTCTACAGGCGCAGTTCGTGGTATGATGAACGCTATGGATGCTCTCGACGATATGATTAAAGGTGATCAACCCGTTGAAAGGCCAGATTTGCTGGTATCCTTTAAAGAACTGAATAACCTTGTCGGGTTAGATTATCTCGATGAATTGGAAGACCGATATTCAAGTTCATGATCCAAAAACATGAGATTTTAGATAGTTTTTTATATGCCACCTTGCCCAATCTTATTAATCGTGGCATTGAGCAATGTTATTGACAGAGATATGCCTTAAACAAATACCAAACCTATTAAAAACACCATAAAAGGACAAACTGCAAATTGGATACTTCTTTGATCACTATACATACCGAGGAAGATTTTGATGCCATGCGTCAGGCCGGAAAGCTTGCAGCGATGGTTCTTGATTTTATTACCCCTCATGTCACCCCGGGCGTAACAACAGATTCGCTGGATAAGCTATGCCATGATTTTATCATTGAGCATAATGCCATTCCATCGCCGCTAAATTATCGAGGTTTCCCTAAATCAATTTGCACTTCCATTAACCATGTAGTTTGCCATGGTATTCCGGGAGAAAAGGTCCTCCGAGAAGGTGATATAGTAAATATTGACATTACCGTTACCTTAGATGGTTGGCACGGCGACACCAGTCGGATGTTCCCAGTGGGCAATATAGGTGTAAAAGCTAAAAAGTTAATCGAAATAACATATGAAGCCCTAATGCGAGGTATAGAAGTTGTGCGCCCAGGCGCTACGGTCGGGGATATCGGCTACGCCATTCAAACCTTTGTAGAAAAACAGAGATTTTCTGTGGTAAGAGATTTTTGTGGTCATGGTTTGGGCAGAATCTTTCACGCACCGCCAAGCATTTTACATTACGGAGAACCTGGTGAAGGGCCAGAATTACGTGAGGGTATGTTTTTCACCGTTGAACCGATGGTTAACGCCGGTCGATACGAAACAAAAATCCTATCGGACGGCTGGACTGCAGTCACTAAGGATCGATCCTTGTCCGCACAATTTGAACATTCCCTGGGAGTTACGAAGGATGGTTACGAAATTTTTACTGTTTCGCCATGCGGCCTCGATTGCCCTCCTTATAAAAAAATCTCCCTATAGAGAGTTGTGACTTATATTAGGACGCTAACAAGAAGTAGTCAGTTAGTTCAACACCGCCTCGCCACATCATTGCAATAGCGACGTAGAGTATAAGGACCAAACCCAAATAACCTATCCAACGATGTTTTTGCAGAAGCTTCGCTATTAAAGTTGCTCCCAATCCCATCAAGACTACTGACAAGGTGAGACCTATCACTAAGGCAGACATGTGGTTATTGGCGGCACCTGCAACGGCGAGCACGTTATCTAGAGACATAGAAATATCCGCCACAGCGACTTGAAAAACTGCTGCGCCAACAGTTTTATGTGCGTAGGTTTGCCGTTTTCCTCGGGTTTCGTTACCTTTTAATATCGTGTTCTTATCAGTATCTTTATTGACATTAACGTCTTGATACATTTTCCAACAGACCCAAAGAAGAAGCAAACCTCCAACTAGCATTAGACCTACGACGTTAAGCAATTGCATTGTCACGGCGGCAAAGATAATCCTCATAACCACCGCCAATGCGATACCATAAGCAATTACTTTTTTCCTGTATTCAGGTGCTACGCCGGCTGCCGCCATTCCAACCACTATTGCATTATCACCAGCGAGTACAAGGTCAATAAAAATAACCTGACTAATTGCCAAAAATTCTGCGTAACTTACTTCCAACATAAATCATTCTAAAAAATTATTAAAAAAACCCATTAGACAAATTAACCTTATCCAAGGTATCCCAAATATTTTATTTTGGCATGGATCAACTGAAATGGCACTTGTTTCGATGCTTGAACAGACATTTTAATTTAGACAATTTAAATGTTAACATAAAATAGAATCTTAAGCATTAAATGGTTTCATTTAGCTCGCTAAAAGGGAAATAAATGTTTTCTAAAAAAGGGACTGGATCATGGCCAAAATATTATGAAAAAACTGGAAAACGTCCACCACGTGAGACCTTATTATTTGCACTAAATGAATTTGAAAAATACAATTTAAAAGGTAAAAACACTCCCCTAGCAATAGATCTCGGTTGTGGTAATGGGCGTGACACCGTTGAAATGTTAAGGCGCGGCTGGAGAGTTCTTGCAATTGACGCCGAACCATCGGCAATAGAGGGCATTAACGCTCGTATTAATGAAGAGAAAAAAACCCTTCTGGAAACTAAAATATGTCGCTTTGAAGGTGTTTTACTGCCTAAATCTCAATTAATTAACTCTAGTTTTGCTTTGCCATTGGTTTCTCCAATTGACTTTCCTGCCTTGTGGAAAAAGATATTGGATGCTCTTATGCCGAGAGGATTAGTCAGCTGTCAGCTTTACGGAGAACGAGATAGTTGGGTCGGTGACCCAACTATTACTTTTTTTTCAAGAAGCGACATTGACGCCCTACTATCTCCTCTACAACTCGAATATTTTCGAGAGGAAGAAGAGGACAGTACAACGCCTCGTGGTATTCAGAAACACTGGCACATTTACCACATCGTAGCACGCCGATCCTAGTAAACTATTTATACGAAATAGTCGGGCAACGCGACCCCTAGGTTTTCACGCACTCTTTCTACCACAGGCTTGTCATCTGCTGGATGTTCAAATTCGAGCCCCGTTACCTGCTCATATAGTGCAATATATTTTTTACTAAACTCCAAGATTGTCTTTTCGGGAATTTCCGGAATGGGATCCTTGTAGGGGTCACATTGCCCAGCAATCCATAATCTCAAAAATTCCTTATCCAAGCTTTCCGGTTCTTTGCCGCTTGCAAGGCGGTCTTCATAACTTGAAGCCAGCCAATAACGACTTGAGTCCGGAGTATGCACCTCATCAGCTAGTGTTATATTCCCGTCGTTATCGAGACCAAATTCGTATTTTGTGTCCACCAAAATTAAACCATTCTTAGCAGAAATTTCACG
>PBFH01000013.1 GCA_002719885.1 Rhodospirillaceae bacterium
TGAGGTTTACTACAAAACCTACTACGGAATTGGTGTCGGAAAGCTAGGTTACCTCCGGATTAACTGAAGTTTTTAGAGGCTTTGGTGCCCGCTCCCGGACTCGAACCGGGACGTCCTTTCGAACAACGGATTTTAAGTCCGTTGCGTCTACCAATTCCGCCAAGCGGGCACTGTAGTTGTACTGCGGCAGAACCTAGCGCAGAAATACGAATCAAGGAAAGTGAAAGAACTAATTTAATTAATATCAATAGGTTTTTTAGTCTGTTTTTCCAAAGCAATAGCCGCCGATTTGGAACGACTGAGCATCCAAAACCAAATTGCTATTGATAAAGCTCCCCCCAATGCTACCCCCCAACGGATACCAATCACTTCAGCAGCGGCACCCATGCCAAGTGCACCAAGGGCCGGAGCCCCTCTATGAATAACTCCATATAAGCTCATAACACGGCCACGCATTGCTCCATCTACTGAATGCTGCATTAGAGTTTGTGTTGCTGTACCACCGTAAATGCCCGAAATTCCAAGTACAAATATACACAATAGGGCTAGGGGATACCAACTTGTAACTACAAAACCAAATATACCTATGCCAGTGACTAGCAGCGCCAAAATAGTGATCCGAGTTAAACCTTGAACATGTCCCCTTCGAGCTAGCCATATTGCAGCAATTAATCCTCCGACACCGGAGACAGCCGTGAGTTCACCTAAACCACTCGCCCCTCTATTAAACACTTCATCTGCAAACTCCGGTAAAACCTCCAAAAGAGCTTTTCCACCCATCGCCATCGCTATCAGCAAGACCATTGCTGGTCCAATTCCTGGATGTCGGATGGCATATTGGAAACCCTCTAGCGATTGTGTCCACACACTAGAGCCTCTATTGGGTTTCTCTTCACTTCTAACTTGTCTAATAATTAGTAATGAAATGATAAAGAATATAAAGGTGACTGCATTAAAAAGAAAAGCAATACCAACATTCCAATATTCAATCAAAAATGCCCCGGAAATTGGCCCAACCACGCGACCTAAATTGAATATCGCTGAATTAAGAGCCACCGCTGGGGGAATATAATGATGTTCGACAAGATTCGGAACCATAGAGAGCCGAGCTGCAGTATTTAATGCCCAGGCAACCCCCAAGAAAGCGGTCCATCCGATTAACCACCAGATATCAGAACTTTCCGCAAACTTTCCGGATAGATACATCCACCCCAATACGGCTGCCTGAAACATACCCATCAGCTGGCTGATCATACTCAAAACCCGTCGGTCGAACCTATCTGCCATCACTCCAGCAAACGGGGTCAAGAATAAAGTAGGCATAAGATCAGCAAACACTACCATACCAACCCAGAAGCTAGAATGCGTTAGCTCCCAAGCAAGCCATGCAGCAGCCAAACGGTGAGCCCACATCCCAAACAAGGAAATTGTGCTGCCGGCGGTATAAATTCCATAGTTCCATTGGCTGAGAACACTAATGATCCCCGGTTTCTCGTCATCCCCTGCTTTGATGTTTTCAGTTTCTACGGCCATATTTGTTCAAAGTATTTACCCAGCTGTACTAGGTCAATTAATCAGATTTTTAAAACAATTTTTTAATTACGTTTTTTTTCTGCGGGACCCAATTCTAATGAATTCTCCATCTTGTTTCTCTGACTGGTAATCCATATAAAAACACCTGCACATAAAACACCGCCACAGGCTAATGCCGCCTGAAAGCCGACTAGCTCCGCAAGAGAGCCCATCAAAAGAGCACCAAACGCTGGCCCTCCGCGATACACCATACCATAAAGGCTCATAACCCTACCTCGCATCGCACCATCCACTGCATTTTGCATCAAGGTTTGGGTCCCCGTTCCCCCTATAACAATTGCCGCACCAATGAAAATTGCAAAAATCAGACCAAATAAAATGGATTTTGTCGCAGTAAATGCAAATACGCTAATGGTACCCATCAAAAGTGCCCTAACAACAATATTTGTCATTCCACGTACCGTTCCTCTTTGTGCTAACCAGGTAGCTGCTAATGTCGCTCCAATAGCCGCTGCCGCCATCAGGTTCCCCAATCCAGCGGGCCCAATTTCATACACCGTATCGGCCACCCCAGCCAAAAGTTCTAATACCGGTTTTAATCCGATGGCCAACGCAATAATCAAAACCAGAACTGGCCTGATACCAGGATGTTTAACGGCGTAACGTATACCTTCGGTAGATTGGACCAAAATATTTGCAGTACTTCGGGCACCGCGCTCATCCCTTACCATTCTCGCTTTACTTAGACAGGCCAGGAAAAAAGTAAATGTGAGGGCATTTATTAAAAAAGTAATCCCTACACCAACCGAGGCAATTAAATATCCAGCCAACATAGGCCCAATAAATCTTGCCAAGTTGTATATTGCCGAATCCATTGCAACAGCCGAGGGTACATGCTCATGTGCCATCAAATTAGGGACCATTGAAAGCCGGGCTGCGGTATTGAAAGCCCAAACAATACCGATAAACAAGGTAAGAAAAATCAACCACCAAATATTTAAAAAACCGGTAAATGCAAGCATTGCTAAAACAAAGGCCTGCAACATGCCCAGAAACTGGGTTATAAACATCATACGGTGGCGATTAACTCGATCTGCAACTACACCTGCTATGGGTGTTAAAATTACCGTCGGCAAGAGATCTGCGGTAACCACAACACCAAGCCAAAACCCGGACTTTGTAAATTCCCACGCCAGCCAGCTGACCGTCAATCTCTGCGCCCAGATCCCAATTAGTCCTATTCCACTACCAGCGAAATACCACGCAAAGTTGCGCTGCCTTAACGCAGCAGCGATTGCATCGAGTTTTGAGAAATGTGCCATTTTCAAATTTATAGATTTAGAATAATAACTGGAAACATCTTTACTTCACACTTGGCCCTTCTTCTAGAGCTGGGCGTAGGGATTTCCAACGAGGAACAATCCATAACATTACTGGAACACACATAACCAATGCACCACCAACCAAGGTAACCTGAAGGCCAACAATATCACCCATGATCCCCATAACAAGAGCTCCCAAAGCGGGAGTTCCACGATGTAAAACCCCATATAAACTCAAAACTCGACCCCTTACGCCTCCATCAACGCAATTTTGCATCAAGGTTTGCACGCCGGTACCGGTTAGAGTAATTGCGCTTCCAGCAATAAAAGAACCGATGAGTCCCAACCAAAAAATATCCGAGATACACATCAGAACAATACCAATTGGTCCCACCATTAGAGCAGATAATGTTATTAGGGTTAATCCCTCGACTCGTCCCCTCAAGGCTAACCAGACAGCACTAAAAACTGCACCACCACCCCCGGCTGCGGCAAGCTGAGCAAAACCATTTACACCAGCATTAAAAACGGTATCTGCCAAACCAGGCAAGAGATCCAAAAATGGTTTTATCCCGATAGCAAGTGCCATCAGCGCTATTAATATAGGCCCTATACCAGGATGGCGTAATGCATATCGAACACCGTCCAGAGTCTGTGATAACATTCCGCCGGCGCGTTGCCGGGACTCATCCCGAATTAATCTAATTTTTATCAAACAAAAAAGAAAGATTACAAATGTCACACAATTGACAAGAAAAGCACCACCTATACCAATCCATGAAATTAATGCCGCAGCAATCATCGGTCCTACAACCCTTGCGCTATTATAAATTGCCGCATCACTTGCCAATGCAGATGGAACATGGTGTGCCTCCATTAAATTTGGTACCATTGCTAGACGGGCAGCAGTGGCAAAAGCCATTGCAACACCAAGGAGTAATGTCAAAATAAATAGAGAATAAATTTCAATCCTGTCGGTAAAAACAAGAACCGTCAGCACGACTGCTTGTAAAAATGCAGCTGATTGGCTTATAAGCGATAATTTACGCCGGTCGACCCGGTCAGCAATAACACCTGCGATAGGCGTTAGCACCACAGTAGGAAACAAGTCTGCAAATGCGATCAACCCCAACCATGTTGCAGACTTAGTTAGTTCCCATGCAAGCCAAGCAACGGCTATTCTTTGCGCCCACATTCCGATAAGGGCAACGCCCGCACCACTCATATAGATAGCGAAGTTTTTTTGTTTCCATGTGTCAGCAACATTGGATAACAACAACTTTTAGGTGCTCCCCAGTTGCATTAATAGGATCATAGAAATTGCTATTAGTATGAGACCGGCATTAAGCGGCCAAAAACCCCTGCGCCTTTCGAAACTCTCAAGTTTCTTATTGCCTAGTTTGATTATCCCGCGGTAGACACAAATGCACCCAATACCCAAAAAAGCACCAAGGATTGTTGATTCGGGTATCATTTCCCCTCTGGCTCCGCGGAAGCCTGAGAAGTTTCCGGGTCTTCTTCAATCGGATTTCCTCCAAGGTTCCTCATCACCTGCATGGTTTCTGCGTGCGCCAGATTTAAGCGCTCCGCATTACGGCCTCTTAAAACCAAAGAAACCGTAAACCCTTTGTCTTGTCTCATTTGCGGATAGCTGCCGATATCAATATCTGGATATTTCTGCTGCAACGCTGACAGCGAGTCTGCAATCGTACCCTCTCCCAAGTCCATAGCCATACCGCGCGACAAAACTTTATCGCCGCCGTTCAGGTATTTTTTAGCTTCCTGAAACATGGTCTGCATAATTCTCGGTACGCCAGCCATAACAAAAACATTTTGAATCTTATATCCAGGGGCAATGCTGATTTGATTTTTGAGTAATTCCGCTCCTTCCGGGAAAGTAGCCATTCTCAATCTTGCCTCGTTCATTTTTTCACCACGCTCCTCGACGCGAGCTTTCATCAGAGCCGCTGTTTCCGCGTCCTGAAACATTCCGACACCAAAAGCTGCAGCAACGCATTCTGAGGTTATATCGTCGTGGGTCGGACCAATACCACCTGTCGTAAACACATAATCAAATTCGGCACGTGTTTTGTTTATCAAGTCAATTATGATGTCAGGTATATCTGGAATTACATATGCGGCCCCCAACTGAATACCCTCCTCATTGAGACCTTTAGCAATAAAGGCAAGATTTTTATCTTGAGTTCGACCCGACAGAAGTTCATTGCCAATCAGAATCAGGCAAGCTTTAACAATTTTTGATTCAGCCATTGGAATTCCTGGTATGTAATTTATGCTATTTAAGGTCCTATATAACTCGACAAGAACAAAGTTGCACCCCTGTATAGTTTTTAAATACGTGCTATTTGCATATAGCAAAGTACTCAACCAAAAAGGAAGTTGATATGCAAACCAGAGGACTAGCCCTTAGAAAACTGATAGAAGGACAAGAAATCTTAATATGCCCGGGTGTATATGACGGCTTTAGTACACGGCTAGCTGCAAAATACGGGTATCAAACTGCTGTAATATCTGGCGCTAGCGTCTCAGAATGCCATTTGGGCTGGGCAGATAAGGGCATCATGGGTTACGAGGAAAATGTGCGGGTCTGTCGTGCATTGGCGGATTTTTCAGAAGATCTACTGCTTCAAGCAGACGCAGATACGGGCTATGGAAATGCTGTAAACGTGCATTTCGCTGTGAGAGGTTTTGAAGCAGCCGGGATGGCCGCGGTAATGATTGAAGATCAATTATGGCCGAAACGTTGCGGACACCTCGAGGGAAAAGCAGTAATCCCCGCTGATGAAATGGTTGATAAGGTTAAATCTGCAGTGGATGCCCGGCGCGACCATAATTTTGTTATTAAAGCTCGTACTGATGCTGCCGGCCCTATCGGCATAAATGCAGCCATCGATCGAATGAACATGTATGCCGAAGCTGGAGCCGATATTTTATTCGCGGACGCCTTGCTTTCGGAGGAGGATATTAAAAAGGCTTGTGAGAATGTAGCTAAACCACTGACAGTCAACATGGGTTTGGGACTGTTATTCCGAGGAACGACGCCACTCATTCATCCAAACCGCCTTCAAGAAATTGGCGTGGCGATGGTCAGTTATCCTCGCTTGATGTCTACAGGCGCAGTTCGTGGTATGATGAATGCTATGGATGCTCTCGACGATATGATTAAAGGTGATCAACCCGTTGAAAGGCCAGATTTGCTGGTATCCTTTAAAGAACTGAATAACCTTGTCGGGTTAGATTATCTCGATGAATTGGAAGACCGATATTCAAGTTCATGATCCAAAAACATGAGATTTTAGATAGTTTTTTATATGCCACCTTGCCCAATCTTATTAATCGTGGCATTGAGCAATGATGTTAACAGAGGGTTTTCCTAAACAAATTCGAAACCTATTAAAAACACCATAAAAGGACAGACTACAAATTGGATACTTCTTTGATCACTATACATACCGAGGATGATTTTAATGCCATGCGTCAGGCCGGGAAGCTTGCAGCCATGGTTCTCGATTTTATTACCCCTCATGTCACCCCGGGCGTAACAACAGATTCGCTGGATAAGCTATGCCATGATTTTATCATTGAGCATAATGCCATTCCATCGCCGCTAAATTATCGAGGTTTCCCTAAATCAATTTGCACTTCCATTAACCATGTAGTTTGCCATGGTATTCCAGGAGAAAAGGTCCTCCGAGAAGGTGATATAGTAAATATTGACATTACCGTTACCTTAGATGGTTGGCACGGCGACACCAGTCGGATGTTCCCAGTGGGCAATATAGGTGTAAAAGCTAAAAAGTTAATCGAAATAACATATGAAGCCCTAATGCGAGGTATAGAAGTTGTGCGCCCAGGCGCTACGGTCGGGGATATCGGCTACGCCATTCAAACCTTTGTAGAAAAACAGAGATTTTCTGTGGTAAGAGATTTTTGTGGTCATGGTTTGGGCAGAATCTTTCACGCACCGCCAAGCATTTTACATTACGGAGAACCTGGTGAAGGGCCAGAATTACGTGAGGGTATGTTTTTCACCGTTGAACCGATGGTTAACGCCGGTCGATACGAAACAAAAATCCTATCGGACGGCTGGACTGCAGTCACTAAGGATCGATCCTTGTCCGCACAATTTGAACATTCCCTGGGAGTTACGAAGGATGGTTACGAAATTTTTACTGTTTCGCCATGCGGCCTCGATTGCCCTCCTTATAAAAAAATCTCCCTATAGAGAGTTGTGACTTATATTAGGACGCTAACAAGAAGTAGTCAGTTAGTTCAACACCGCCTCGCCACATCATTGCAATAGCGACGTAGAGTATAAGGACCAAACCCAAATAACCTATCCAACGATGTTTTTGCAGAAGCTTCGCTATTAAAGTTGCTCCCAATCCCATCAAGACTACTGACAAGGTGAGACCTATCACTAAGGCAGACATGTGGTTATTGGCGGCACCTGCAACGGCGAGCACGTTATCTAGAGACATAGAAATATCCGCCACAGCGACTTGAAAAACTGCTGCGCCAACAGTTTTATGTGCGTAGGTTTGCCGTTTTCCTCGGGTTTCGTTACCTTTTAATATCGTGTTCTTATCAGTATCTTTATTGACATTAACGTCTTGATACATTTTCCAACAGACCCAAAGAAGAAGCAAACCTCCAACTAGCATTAGACCTACGACGTTAAGCAATTGCATTGTCACGGCGGCAAAGATAATCCTCATAACCACCGCCAATGCGATACCATAAGCAATTACTTTTTTCCTGTATTCAGGTGCTACGCCGGCTGCCGCCATTCCAACCACTATTGCATTATCACCAGCGAGTACAAGGTCAATAAAAATAACCTGACTAATTGCCAAAAATTCTGCGTAACTTACTTCCAACATAAATCATTCTAAAAAATTATTAAAAAAACCCATTAGACAAATTAACCTTATCCAAGGTATCCCAAATATTTTATTTTGGCATGGATCAACTGAAATGGCACTTGTTTCGATGCTTGAACAGACATTTTAATTTAGACAATTTAAATGTTAACATAAAATAGAATCTTAAGCATTAAATGGTTTCATTTAGCTCGCTAAAAGGGAAATAAATGTTTTCTAAAAAAGGGACTGGATCATGGCCAAAATATTATGAAAAAACTGGAAAACGTCCACCACGTGAGACCTTATTATTTGCACTAAATGAATTTGAAAAATACAATTTAAAAGGTAAAAACACTCCCCTAGCAATAGATCTCGGTTGTGGTAATGGGCGTGACACCGTTGAAATGTTAAGGCGCGGCTGGAGAGTTCTTGCAATTGACGCCGAACCATCGGCAATAGAGGGCATTAACGCTCGTATTAATGAAGAGAAAAAAACCCTTCTGGAAACTAAAATATGTCGCTTTGAAGGTGTTTTACTGCCTAAATCTCAATTAATTAACTCTAGTTTTGCTTTGCCATTGGTTTCTCCAATTGACTTTCCGGCCTTGTGGAAAAAGATATTGGATGCTCTTATGCCGAGAGGATTAGTCAGCTGTCAGCTTTACGGAGAACGAGATAGTTGGGTCGGTGACCCAACTATTACTTTTTTTTCAAGAAGCGACATTGACGCCCTACTATCTCCTCTACAACTCGAATATTTTCGAGAGGAAGAAGAGGACAGTACAACGCCTCGTGGTATTCAGAAACACTGGCACATTTACCACATCGTAGCACGCCGATCCTAGTAAACTATTTATACGAAATAGTCGGGCAACGCGACNNCTAGNTTTTCACGCACTCTTTCNNCCACAGGCTTGTCATNTNCTGGATGTTCAAATTCNAGCCCCGTTACCTGCTCATATAGTGCAATATATTTTTTACTAAANTCCAAGATTGTNTTTTCGGGNATNTCCGGAATGGGATCCTTGTAGGGGTCACATTGCCCAGCAATCCATAATCTCAANAATTCCTTATCCAAGCTTTCCGGTTCTTTGCCNCTTGCAAGGCGGTCTTCATAACTNGAAGCCAGCCAATAACGACTTGAGTCCGGAGTATGTACNTCATCAGCTAGTGTTATGTTGCCNTCGTTATCNAGACCAAATTCGTATTTTGTATCCACCAGAATTAANCCATTCTTAGCAGANATTTCACGNCCTCTGGCAAAAATTGCTAGGCTTATTTCCGCTAACTCATCCCAATGTTTTTGACTTAGCAAACCCTGTGAGACAATCTCCTCTGGCGTAATTGGNGCATCATGATCNCCCTGCGCCGCNTTAGTCGTNGGTGTNANAATTGTANCGGGAAGTTTTTGATTTTTCTTAAGNCCNTCTGGAAACGGTATGCCGTACATGGNNCGTTCGCCCCTGTCATACATGGGCCAAATACTAGTCTCCGTGGATCCCGTGATATAGTCCCTAACTACCATTTCAACCGGTAACATTGATAATCCCTTGGCGATAATGACATTGGGATCCGGATAATCGATAACATGGTTAGGACATATATCTAATGTGTTATCAAACCAGAACCTTGCCGTCTGATTGAGCACTTGTCCCTTATAGGGCACTGACGCTAGNACCTGATCAAAGGCAGACTGCCTATCTGTAGCAATCATCACACGTCGNCCGTCGGGCAAAGNATATGATTCACGAACTTTGCCCTGCTCAAAATTAGGTAGCTCCGGGAATTGTGCCTCACCNAGGCAATGATTTTCTATGCTCATTGTAATTACCAACTTTAGGTTAAAAAAATATTTTATAAATATCCAAATATAGGTCCGAATCGGCTAGACCTCGCTATATGGCAAATACAGTTTCTTGTGTATAACTTTAATAATAATAAAATATATAAGTTCGTCCAATCTGGCGGGGAGTAAAGATATGCACATAACTCAGCGTAAATTTTTAGAGGTAGAGGGTATCCGAACCTGTTACTATGAAAAGGGAGCCGGACCCATTATGATTCTAATACATGGAGGTAATTTTGGTTCTAATGATGCCGCTGATTGCTCCCTTGACTGGAGCTTAAATTTCGACGGTTTGGCAGAAAAATACCGCGTACTCGCTATTGATAAAATCGGTCAAGGCTATACCGCNAACCCCCTAAAAGACGAAGATTATACAATGGCAAAAGTTGTTCACCATATCTGTGCCACGCTCGATGCACTGGAAATTACAGGAGCCCACTTAGTAGGTCATTCTCGCGGTGGTTATGTCGCTTGTCGCATTACTATGGATCGCCCAGATCTAGTGAAAACCTGCACAATTATTGATAGTAATAGTTGTGCCCCAGGAATTGGGTTAAATGAAATTGTNTTGGCCAANCCNCCAGAACCTCGGCTAACTGCTGAAAGCCAACGATGGATTATGGAAAANTATTCCTTCAGCACAGNACATGTGACCGACGAATGGATCAATGGACTGGTGGAAGTTGGAAAACAAAACAGTTACCGGGAAGCCTGTCATAAAATGNCNTCATCTGGGGATGGCCTGCGCCACACGCAGTTTCTTCCAGCTCTTGCAAAAGACAAGATAAATATGTTTGCTTGGATACGTGACCATGGCATGGACCGTCCAACCCAACTGATTTGGGGCTATAATGACCCAACTGCACCATTATCAATGGGNCGAGCATTATATGACCTTATTGCTGAACGGGAACGCCGAGCGCACCTTAATGTTTTTAATGAGGCCGGTCACTTTACCTACCGTGAGCACCCAATCCAATTTAACGCATGCCTACACGCTTTTATCGAGGGGGTTAGCGCTTAAAAAATGATCTGTCATCCACTTCCCAAATTGGCCCAGCCTGTAATCATGATATTTTTGACCCAACAATTGAATTCCAATCGGTAAATTGTCTTGCATAAGCAACGGGATATTCCAAGCCGGTGCTTCAAGGCAAGATGAGGGATCCCCATAAACAGAGTCGCCAGTATTATCGCCGAGTGGCGGTAAAGTCGGTGCTGATAAGGTAATAAATGCATCTGCCTTATCACTTAATAGTGCAAAAGACTGTCTGAGCTTTTCTAAAGATTTAAGGGTATCTCTATAAGCATCCAAGGTCATGGCCTCACCTATTTCAAACCTTTCAACTAGTCTTTCAGTAATCTGGTTACGCCCGACATCCCGGAGTTGAAGTGCCGGCCATTGAATTTCCCAAGCAGCAAGTTGTGGTTGAAATCGCGGTATCGTTAAGAGTTCTTGTTCAAGCACTTCAATATCCGGATCTTTCTCGCGCGATATTATTTCAACGTTTTGTTCTTGGAGTATTTGAATAAAATTTTCAAAGGACTCTTTGATTACATTTTCAGTTATTGACCAACCGTGTGTATCAAGTCGAATGAGCCTCTTCGGNTTTCTTGACTTAATGTCAGGTTTTCCAAACAAGCCCGGGTGACCAGGATCACCACCCACAGTTTGTACAATTTGCCAAGATGTGGACCAGCAATCGTTTATACTATTTCCATGAATTCCAAGAGTGCTGTAACCCGGAGACCGCCATAGCAGTCCACCAGAATGAATCGCACCAAACGTCGGTTTTAGAGCAAAATTACCACAAAAACTTGCTGGCCGAAGTACTGAACCACGCCCCTGNCTCCCGATGGCTATCGGTAGCATNCCCGCCCCCACCGCAGCGGCTGAGCCACTTGAAGATCCCCCGGGGCTTCTATCCAGATTAAAAGGATTTCGGGTTGCCGGCGGTTGGCCGGAACCAAGTTCGGGAAGGGTCGTTTTACCAATCAAAACTGCACCACCTTTTTTCAATGCGTAAACATTCGCTGCATCGAAACGATGACGTTCTCCAGCAAAGAGAGGGCTATTTAATTCTGTAGGAAATTCAGCAGTCATAAGGAGGTCTTTTACCGCGAACGGCATACCATCAACTGCGGATAGTTGGCGCCCCGTTTTATAACGTAGGGTCGAGGCATCAGCGGTATTTCTAGCTGCGGTCAGATCTTTTACCACAAAGGCCTTTACGTGAGGTTCACGTACCCTAATGGTTTCAATACAGCACTCCAAATAAGCACGGGGTGTATCGGTTCCCTCAATAAAATCAGGCAACTTGTCATGAAATGTATTAAGTTTGACGGAGGACGGCTCATAAACACTTGGTATTATGGGTAAATCAGATGAAAACATTTAAAAATGCCATAATTAGTAAATTCGAACCAAGCTATTTTACCAATAGCGAATTCAACTTATGCCACATGAANCCAGACAACAAGTTAACCAGAGGTAACGTTTAATTTTATTCGCGGAGTGAAAGATGAGTAANAATACAAAATGGGTGCCGCCCACAACACTGGATAAAAAAGCTCTAATTAAGATTTCCGACGACGTCTTAGGACGGGCGGATATCCCGTTTAACGAAACCGAACATATATTCCGCATTAGCGCTTTGGAGATGGACTGGGATGTAGGTGTTATGATTTATGAACCGAAGGATCCAAATTCCATACCAAGGGGGGCTGACGGCAAAAAAATTGGTATGTTTGTTCTCGCTGGTGGTTCTGGCGACTATCGGGCCATGGAGCAATTAACTAGATTAATCACACGCAANTTTGGCTACCGAATCGCTACTATGACCTACCCTGGTCGTCTATATTTATCAGACCCCTCACGAAACTGGCCTGGAGATACCATAAAACAAGATGGAAGTGTANGAACGCCAATATGGCTGAATGAAGAATTNGTTCAACCAGATGAATATGAAGTAATANTNGATGAAAGTCTCAGGAGCCGATATGGNCGCNGNATNGTAGCACGGGCCAAGCCGGGNACACGCTTTTATGATCGCATGGCAGCCTGGCCGTTGGCTTTTGAAGAAGCGATGAAAACTGTTTGCAGGGTTCACCTTCCGGAAAACGAGTATTCCATATATGTTCACGGCCATTCGACGGGGGGGCCCTTTGTCCACCTCTTAACCCAAAGAGTAGGGAATATTCAGGGAGTAGTGGGTATAGAAAACTCGCCCTTCGGNTATATGTTTCAAAGAATGGTAGGGTATGAATGGCAGGGGCCCTTTAATGACCTATTAATTCGAACCTGGCGAGATATTGCCCGTTATCGAGGCGCGGAAATACGGAGTGAAGAAGGTGAAAACGGCCTTATGCGTCTACCATGGATTATTGAAGATNTCATGGAGGATTGGGAAAAGACACTCGGACAACCACAATTCAAGGCAGAGTATCCACTGCATTACGCCGCGGATCACGCCCTTGAAGCTGCAGCCCGGGCTGCAGCCAAACGCCTTCAAATGAACGAAAAAGATACCAGCACCCTAATTTCNCATTACCTCGGGTATGGGAGAGAATTAAATGGTGAGAATGTAAAGCCCGTCCCCCCAATTCTTCTTTCAATATGCAAACATAGTAGGGATCACACTGAAGAGGTATATGAAAATATTGTTTTACCAATGTTCGCAGCCATGAAACCATCACCAAAAGTCCGATTAACAAAACTCGGCACGGGAAGTCATCACTATGAATATCCAGAAGAGGGTTTACCGGAGGGTCTCGTGGCACCAATTATCAATGTTTGGCATCAAGCGATCAACAAGGGTTATTTCCTTAATGACTGAGGTCGGATTGAACTGACACAATTTTCTCAGATAGTGACCACAGAGATTTGATGTTCAAGAACGATCTCTGTTTTAGTTCTGGCCGACTCAAGAACAGCCAGCGAGGCTTCCATTGTAGCCTTACCCCATCGTCCATTGCGAACCGGGTCTCGACCTTGGACGATGGACTCATATAGTTCGTCGATGACCGAGCCTTTATCTGGAAATGCACGACCCGGCGGAATCTTTATTTCGACAGGCCCCTTCTTTCCATAAACCATTACACCATCGGGCGTGGGACGTAGGTCTCCATCCGCGCAACTCACGATTGTTACCCCGCAATGTGGGTGATACCGAGCTACGTTTATCAAAGGCTTCTTTGAATACGCCCGCAACCCCTTGAGTGCGGCCTCTTCTTCCTGGCTAGACATAGACTGGAGTAAGTCACGCGCATCACCGTTGCCCCCAGGTTCACGACGCTCACCCAGTTCTCCAATCCAACCATAGAACGCATCGCTATCAAAAAAATCATAGCCGCTATAAACGAGAACAGCGGCTGCACCGGTTGTGAACTGCAAAAATGTAGCGTGACTGCCCTCAGTTGGACGGTCAGGATCCATAATCGACGTGGCGGAACGAATACTATGGACCATCCCACCGCCAAGAAAACGCACAACGTCTATTTGATGTGGAACCTGATTAAAGATAATGCCACCACCTCTAATAGTATCAAGTTCTTCTCGCGAACGAGGCCTATAGAGAAAATTATTATAGCTAAAACTGTTAATCATTGTCACCGGTCCAAGGTCTCCGGCACTTATAATTTTATGCATTTTCATGATGGGAGCATCAAAGCTATGGGTATGGCCGACGACCATCCGAACCCCATTTTTCTCAGCCGCATCAATCATCATATCACAATCTTCTAGGCTCAGAGCCATTGGCTTTTCTACAATTATATGCTTACCAGCCTCGGCAGCCATAATAACATGTGTGCGATGCCACTTGTGGGGTGTGGCAACATAGACAGCATCTATTGCAGAATCGGCGCATAATGCTTCAACTTCTGCATAGGGTCTTAGGTCGAAATCAGCGGCAAAGCGGTTGCGTGCATCAGCATTAAGATCAGCGCAAGCTTTAAGTTTTACTCTGGGGTGTGCCACTAAGCTAGGTAACATCTGACTTGTCGCACCACCTAGGCCAATGATTCCAAAACGAAGAACATCAAATTTTGATATCATATAAAAATCCTGCCAAACTTACCGATTCAAAATATTGTCATGATTCTGTAAAAAAAAATTTATAAGTAACCTGATTGGTTTTACGAGTCGGAGTTTTCTGCTAAACCGCCATTGTATTGTTTAAAATATTAGCAGGCACAGTCCATGATACCCCGCTATAGTCGGCCCGACATGGTAAAGATCTGGGAACCAGAAAACAAGTTCCGGATTTGGTATGAAATTGAAGCACACGCTTGTGATGCGCAGGCAATCCTCGGGGTCATTCCCAAAGATGCTGCTAAAGCCGTTTGGGAAAAAGGGGCGTGGGAGATTGACCGAATAGATCAAATCGAACGTGAAACGAAACACGACGTCATTGCGTTCCTAACTAATCTTGCTGAACATGTTGGCGATGAGGCACGTTTTGTCCATCAGGGTATGACCTCATCGGATGTACTGGATACCTGTTTAGCCGTTCAAATGAAACAGGCAGCAGATATCCTTATTATAGATATCAAAGGCCTACTTACAGCACTAAAAAAACGCGCAATTGAACACAAAAACACTATTTGTATTGGCCGCAGCCATGGCATACACGCCGAACCAACAACTTTCGGAGTTAAACTTGCTGGTCATTACGCCGAATTCAATCGCAACCTCGAGCGTTTAATAGCTGCCCGCACTGAAATTTCCACGGTTGCTATTTCGGGTGCTGTAGGTACTTTTGCAAACATTGACCCATCAGTAGAAGAACACGTTGGCAAGAAAATGGGTTTGATCCCAGAACCGTTGTCCACCCAAGTTATTCCTCGGGACCGCCACGCGATGTTTTTTTCTATCTTGGGCGTAATTGCAAGTTCCCTAGAAAGACTAGCCGTAGAAATTCGTCATATGCAACGTACTGAGTTACGTGAAGCGGAAGAATATTTTTCTCCCGGTCAAAAAGGTTCCTCTGCCATGCCCCACAAACGGAACCCAGTGCTCACAGAAAATATCACAGGGTTAGCACGCGTCGTTAGGTCTTCTGTCATACCGGCACTGGAAAATGTGGCACTTTGGCATGAACGTGATATTTCTCACTCGTCTGTGGAACGAATGATCGGACCTGATGCTACAGTAACGCTTGATTTTGCGATCGCCAGAATGACTGGAGTGATCGAGAAACTGGTGGTTTATCCGAATATGATGCAGCGAAACCTTGACGCTCTTGGAGGATTAGTTTTCTCACAACGAGTTTTGTTGGCATTAACGCAAGCAGGAATGAGCAGGGAAGCCGCCTATAATGCGGTACAGCGCAATGCGATGAAGGTCTGGAAAGAGGATGCCGATTTTCTAAATGAACTAAAAGCGGATAAAGAAGTTTTGGAAAAAATATCAATGAAAAAGCTTTCCGAACTTTTTGATATTGGATATCACATAAAAAATATCGATAAAATCTTTTTAAGGGTTTTCGGCGAATGCTGACCCAAGGACCGTTAAAAGTGATTATATTGTACCCTTTTTAGAGACTTTCTATTTAAATTTCTGATAGGCAGTTTGGGGATAAGCTCACCCCATGTTAAAGGTCAAGCCTGAATATAGAAATTGCTAGGTCTCAACATGAATGAAATAAATGCACCATTAAAATTTGATGAAGCCATTCCACGATTGTATGCTGCTTGAGAATGTGGCAGCGCATTTGGATTTTTGTATTTATCTGGTGCCAATCTTTCTGAGTGCCTGATTACTGGTCAAATTGCAGGCCAAGAGGTTTCTAGTCTTAAACCGTGGAATATATAAGGTATAATCAACGGCATTGAGTGAGCACAAAAATTTTATCGTGATATTTTGTTAATTATTTCTATTTTCGTCGATAAAAATCTCTAAAAACATTCTTTAAAAGGCTAATTAGAAAGCCATAGGGTATACTCCGCATTTTGGTACTTGCTTGAGAACTATAATCCGTCCATAACGCTGTTGAAATGTGCACCGTCCTTTTTCTCCGCCGACCTGATCACAAATGGCCATTGATACTGGGCAGCAACCGGGATGAAATGTCTGACCGAAAATGGTTACCACCCGCACGCCATTGGCCAGACAGAGAGAACGTGTTCGCAGGCCTCGATGAATTGGCGGGAGGCTCATGGCTTGGAGTAAATGACGAAGGAGTAGTCGCAGGAATATTAAATCGTAAAGGAACACTGGGACCAAAGAAAAATTTTCGAAGCAGGGGTGAACTTGTTCTTGAAGCCCTAGACCATGGTGATGCCATTGATGCAGTTAAAGCCATCTCGGATATAAACCCTTCTGCTTATCGTAGTTTTAATTTATTCATTGCTGACAATTGCGATGCATGGTGGATTCGTAACACCGGACCTGGGATCGAAAGGGTTGAAGCATTTGAAATTCCAATTGGGTTTTCGATGCTCACAGCATGGGATCTAAATTCACGTGAATCGGCGCGAACCGAATACTTTTTGCCAAAGTTAAGAGTTGCAAAGACCCCTAACCCGGAAACTTGTGAATGGACCAGCTGGAAAAAAATCCTAAATTGTACAGACTTTGCACCCGGAACTGGTTCCGGTGAAGCAATGTTAATAAATGTGAATCAAGGATTTGGAACGATTTCAAGCACTTTGATAGCGCTGGAAACCGCCGAAGTTTATAAACCACGCAAGAAATGGCTTTTTCTTGATCGATCCTCTAAACAACCAAAATTTACGTCTTTCAATTTATGACCTTGCTTGACACCTTACCATTGTTGGGAATCTTCAAACTTGCTATAGATTAAAAGTTGGGGATTACGTAGATCATATAGGGTTCTGTTGTGAAGGTTCGCGTGCATATAACTCTGAAGAACGGCGTACTCGACCCCCAGGGCAAAGCTATTTCAAATGCTCTTGGCTCTATGGGATTTTCCGGGATAAATGAAGTTCGTCAGGGAAAGTATATCGAGCTAGATATCGCTGAGGACGACCCAACTAAAGCACAGTCCTCTGTGGAGGAAATGTGCCGTAAACTTTTGGCAAATACTGTCATTGAAGATTACCAAATAGACTTGGACGCATGAAGTCAGCGATTATTNTTTTTCCCGGCTCAAATTGCGATCGTGACGTANAAGTNGCTTTGGAGGCTAGTTTCAACAAAACACCAGCTATGGTTTGGCATACAGATTCGGAAATGCCCGANGTNGANCTNATAGTTGTNCCAGGNGGTTTTTCTTACGGCGATTATTTGCGCGCAGGCAGCATGGCNGCCCACTCCCCAATAATGCGTGAAGTTGTTGCAAAAGCAAAAAAAGGTANCCCGGTTTTNGGTATATGCAATGGTTTCCAAATCCTTTGCGAAAGCGGCCTGCTACCNGGCGCCCTGCTCCGCAATTCGAGTCTAAAATTTGTATGTCGAGATGTATATTTACGGGTCGAAAACTCGAGCACTATTTTTACTGNTCAATATTGCAAAGGAGAGACAATTTGTATTCCTATAGCCCATCACGATGGCAGCTATTATGCAGATAACAAGACCTTAAAAGTTCTTGAAGATACCGACCTAATAATTTTTAGATACTGTGACTTCAGGGGCAAACCAAGCCCGACCACTAACCCCAACGGTTCGGCGAACAACATCGCCGGTATTATCAACGGACAAGGAAATGTTTTAGGAATGATGCCCCATCCAGAACGTTTAGCAGACATTGCCTTGGGTGGCACAGATGGCAAACGCATGTTTGATGCCCTCCTTANAAAAGCGGTGACTANGGAGCGATAATTTCTTTGAGCAATAATCCTAAAATTTCTGCTGAAATTNTCTCCGAGCATGGTCTAACCCGTGAAGANTACCAAAACGTTCTAAATATTATGGAACGNGAGCCCAACTTAGTTGANCTAGGCATCTTTTCTGTAATGTGGTCTGAACATTGCTCATATAAATCTTCCAAGCGTTGGCTCAGGGAACTTCCTACGAAGGCTCCATGGGTTATTCAGGGACCAGGTGAAAATGCAGGCGTGGTAGACATTGGCGACGGAAAGGCCGCAATCTTCAAGATGGAAAGTCATAATCATCCGTCTTTTATTGAACCATATCAAGGAGCTGCAACGGGCGTCGGGGGGATACTTCGAGATGTTTTTACTATGGGTGCTAGGCCTATAGCCAATTTAAATGCTTTAAGATTTGGACACCCAAATAATGTTAAGACACCCCATCTTCTATCTGGTGTTGTTTCTGGAATTGGTGGATACGGAAATTGCGTCGGCGTACCAACAGTTGGCGGTGAATGCGAATTTCATTCTTCCTATGACGGAAACATATTAGTCAATGCAATGACCGTCGGTCTGGTAGATACCGATAAAATTTTTTATTCCACTGCTTCAGGAGTGGGTAACTCCGTGGTTTATGTGGGGTCAAAAACTGGACGGGATGGTATCCACGGCGCAACAATGGCNTCNAGCGAGTTTAACGANGATTCTGAAGAAAAAAGGCCAACTGTTCAGGTNGGTGATCCCTTTACTGAAAAACTTCTTATCGAGGCCTGCCTGGAACTAATGTCAACTGANGCGATCGTTTCCATTCAGGATATGGGTGCCGCAGGNCTTACATCTTCGTCTGTAGAAATGTCCTCTAAAGGTGCGGTGGGGATAGAACTGAATCTAGACCAAATTCCCGTTAGAGAAATCGGAATGACCCCATATGAAATAATGCTATCTGAGAGTCAGGAACGTATGCTCATGGTTTTAAATCCCGGGGCAGAAAAACGTGCCAAAAAGATTTTTGAGAAATGGGAACTCGATTTTGCTATTATTGGTCAAGTTATANAGGAACAACGACTAGTTCTCAGAGATAATGGCCACATAGTTGCAGATATACCTGTCCCCCCTCTAGTTTCTGAGGCACCGGAATATGATCGTCCCTGCTCGTCACCCCCTCGCTCAATGCCTTTTCCGGAAAATCTTCCAGATCTTAAGACCCCTATCAATGATGCATTGTTAACCCTTCTTGGATCGCCAAACCTCTGTTCAAAGCGTTGGATATGGGAACAATACGATCACATGGTCATGGCAGACACAGTGCAGAGGCCCGGCGGCGATGCAGCAGTAGTTCGAGTTCACGACAGTAACAAGGCGGTCGCAATGACTTCTGATTGTACACCTAGGTATTGTTTNGCCTCTCCGAAAGAAGGTGGAAAACAGGCTGTTGCTGAGGCGTGGAGAAACCTTACCGCCGTAGGAGCCCGTCCACTCGCGGTTACAGATAACCTCAATTTTGGCAACCCGGAACGCCCTGAAATTATGGCACAATTTTCTAGTTGCATCATGGGTATGGCGATGGCCTGCAAAAAGCTAGATTTTCCCGTCGTATCAGGAAATGTTTCACTTTATAATGAAACCAACGGTAAAGCGATNCTGCCAACGCCNGTTATTGGTGCCATCGGNGTGATTGATGATCTATCACAAATGGTGACAAANGGTTTTTCAGAAGAAAATGAGAGTATTNTTCTCATCGGATCCACTAAAGGTCACCTTGGAGCTACACTTTGGCTAAAGGAAATTGCTGGGCTTGAAAGAGGCTCTGCGCCACCTGTTAATCTTGATTCTGAATTGGAAAATGGAAATTTTGTTAGATCACTTATACATCAGGGAGCTGTAACTGCCTGCCACGACATTTCAGGCGGAGGTTTGATAGTGGCGGTTGCCACAATGGCATTGTCTGGAAACATTGGTTGTAAAATCTCGATCCTTAGTGATTCCAACAATACGGTTTCTTGGTTGTTTGGTGAGGATCAGGCACGTTACCTCATAACTACAAAAACAGCAGGCAAGGTCCTAGAATGCGCGGAAAAAGAGTCTATTCCAGCTTATCAAATTGGTACGACAGGCGGCACTACATTGACTGTTGGACGCCACCCCCCTATATCCCTAGAGGAAATGAGGGGTATTTACGAAGGCTGGTTGCCAAATTATATGGCCCGGTCTTCAAGTGAACAGAAACAGCTCTAGAGAGGACTGAATTATGCCCATGGATCCTGTGGAAATAGAGCGATTAATAAAGGAAGCACTGCCCGATGCGGAAATAAAACTTGAGGATTTGGTTGGAGACGGCGATCATTGGTCAGCGACAATTGTTTCTTCGGCTTTTGTCGGCAAGACTAGAGTACAGCAACACCAATTGATTTATCAGGCTTTACAAGGGCGCGTCGGAGGGGAATTACACGCATTAGCACTGCAGACATCAGAACCCAACAAAGAATAATTTTGTTAACATAGAAAACAAAGGTTTTAAATTATGAATGACAATCCAGTTTTTGAACGCATAGAACAGTCCGTTTCGGAGACAGATGTGGTTCTTTTCATGAAGGGCACCCCAGTCTTTCCACAATGCGGCTTTTCCTCCGCTGTGGTTCAGGTTCTAACCCACATGGGTGTTCAGTTTAAAGGCATTGATATACTAGCGGACCCCGAACTTCGAGAAGGTATTAAGACTTACAGCAACTGGCCAACCATTCCACAACTTTATGTCAAAGGTGAATTCGTGGGAGGCTGCGATATTGTNCGGGAAATGTTTGAGAGTGGNGAACTAATAGAGTTCATGAATACAAATGGAATTGAAGTAAATTTAGAAGGTGCGGATACAGCAGAGTAGAGACGTAATACGTCAAAAAAATAAACAGGTGAATCCTATGACATTAGTACAAACCAAGGGTCTAGCTCACTTTACGATTCCTGTGACCAATACAGAACGAAGCCAAAAATTTTATGAAGATGTTCTAGGAATGAAACCTATACAGGTCAATCACAACCGTGGCATGGTTTTCATGGACTCAGGCGGCGACTGTGTAATTTTAACAAAAACAAAGCATGCTATTAATCAGGCTGGTGAACAAGATATACACCATGCCTGGATAGTTGAGCATGAAGAATATGAGGCAGCTGTAAAACAACTGAAGGAACGGGACGACATCAAATTCCATTTTGAGGAAGATCGACAGGGGGGTGCGGTAAACGGTCCAAGAGCATATTTTGAAGACCCTGACGGAAATGTACTCGAGATCATTGACCTTACAAGCTATAAAGGGGATTGATGTTAGCCCTCAAANTAATGGGTGTATTTTTTGACCTACAAATTCTTGTATGCGCTTGACCTAACATAGAATAACAAAGTTACCGTCTCTTAAAAGAATGATATATTCGCGACAAGCGCCTGCCGTGGCTTTTAAAAATTTAAAGATAAATATCTAACGCGAATAAAACTCAACCACTAAGTTTGGTTCCATTTGTACTGGATATGGAACATCCGCTAGCATTGGTGTGCGAGTGAAACTACCCTTCATATTCTTATAATCAACTTCGATATAGTCTGGAATTTCACGTTCTGGACTTTCAATAGCCTCCAAAACCATCGGGATTTCACGAGACTTCTCTCTAATTTCGACTGAATCACCTTCATTCACCCTGTAAGAAGGAATGTTAACACGTTTACCGTTAACTTTAATATGTCCGTGGTTAATAAACTGACGTGCTGCAAATACAGTGGGCACAAACTTCATCCGATAGATAACTGCGTCAAGCCGACGTTCTAGTAATCCTATAAGATTTTCAGAAGTGTCCCCCTTGCGTCGTTCTGCCTCGGAGTAAACCCTGCGGAATTGCTTCTCTGTTACATTTCCATAGTAACCTTTAAGCTGCTGCTTCGCGTTTAGCTGAGTACCAAAATCTGAGGACTTGCGGCGACGTGATTGTCCGTGNTCTCCCGGTTTATACTCTCGTTTATTGAAGGGCGACTTTGGCCGCCCCCAAAGATTACACATCAAGCGCCGGTTGATTTTGTATTTAGCTTGGACCCGTTTGGTCATATTTAACTTTCCTATTTTTATNANCNTTCTTGTCCCGATAGTCCGACCCGGNTTCACCGGCGGCGTGGNTNAAGCAATTTTNCAATTTNAACCAACATTCTCGGGAATGGCGGCGNACTATAGGGATTTAGCTNTAAANGTCAAAGANAATAACATCNNACTGTAANTTTTATGCTGCTTNCTCCNGTTTNAGNGGACTTCGACCCCGAATCATATCTGACACCTTGTCAGCCATCATNANNACACAGGCATTAGTATGNGCTGAAACGAGATCAGGCATTGCTGAAGCATCCACNACACGCAACCCTTCAACNCCNANNACNCGGCACTCAGGATCAAGAACCGCTTCANCGCCCTGCCCCATGGGGCAAGTACAAGTCGGNTGNTCTACAGTGATAAGATTATTTCTGATATATTCATCAATTTCATCATCTGTTTTTACATCGGGCCCTGGTTCTAATTCTTCGCCTCGAAATGGATCCAGCGGCGCCTGATAGGCCACGTCACGTCCAATCTTGAAACCCTCACGTAATGTTGGCAGGTCGTTTGGTGCTGATAGAAAATTGAAAAAAATACGGACATGATCAGCCGGATTTTTTGATCGCAGCAAAACTTCACCTCTACTATCGGGATGTAAAAGGGCCGGTTTAATACCAAAACCATCCTCATAGGGTTGTCGGAATCCAGGAAACCAGGTTTTTGCATCGTCTGGAATACCCCGAAACATGAACTCAATATCTGGCACGGCTAACTCAGGTCGAGTTTTTATGAAAGCATGCATGCCTCCGGGTACAATGCTACCAGTTCCTCTACCCAGGAAATATGACTGTAACATGCCTATCGCAGCCTTATCGAACCTCATATCATCGCGAAACTTACTAGTATTCGTCGGTCGCGAAAACGAAATAGAAACAGTCTGATGGTCTTGTAAATTTTTTCCAACTGGAAGATCTACCAACGTTTCAATTCCCATATCTTGCAAATGATCCGCCGGACCTATACCGGATAACATTAATACTTGAGGTGAATTAAATACGCCNCCNGACAGTATTACTTCTTCANNCGCATCCACNCGTATCGTTNTCCCTCCTTTTAAATATTCAANACCAATGACCTTNGTTCCCCGGNTTATCAGCCTACTGGTGAGAGCCTTNGTTATTACAGTCAAATTTNNGCGGTGCATTACAGGCTTGAGAAATGCCACNGCCGTAGAACAGCGCCTTCCGTCCTTGATGGTATACTGGCTGCGACCAAANCCCTCTTGTTGNNGACCATTATAATCTTNGGTAACCGGCAAACCGGCCGCTTTAGCGGCTTCAATCCATGCNGGAAATAATGGGTCTTTNGTTGTTGCCCAACTGGTTCCTAANAAGCCGCCACCGCCGCGTTGNTCGGTTTCCCCCTCCTCCCATTTTTCGCAGCGCTTAAAATAAGGCAAACAGTCGGCATGTGTCCAACCTAATGCACCCTTTTGAGCCCAACGATCGAAGTCACTAGGATGACCGCGCGTGTACGCCATTACGTTTATAGAAGACGACCCACCGAGAACCTTTCCACGTTTAACTTGTAGTATTCTGTTATTTAAATTTGGTTCAATTTCTGAAACATATTTCCAATCATGCAGACGATGCTCATATATTTTTCCCATACCAATAGGAATATGTATTAAAGGATCTAAATCCCGCCCACCGGCCTCTAAAAGTAACACTTTAGCATTTGCNTCTTCACTCAATCGGTTGGCTAGGACACACCCAGCCGACCCCGCACCAACAATGATATAATCATATCCCTCTGCCATTCTCTGTTTCCTCTTTTGGCGTCACTATCTATGGATCAAAAATTCAATAATTTTCGAACGTTACCATTTAAAAGCTTTTTACGGTCCTGAAGACAAAGGCTGATATTTTCAGCCCACTCCTTACCCGGCTCGTTTTCTACAAATGGATAATCTACCGAAAACATAATCCGGTCGATACCCATTTCCTGAATAGTGCACAATAAAGCCGGATTAGAGAAGTTGCCGCTGGTCGTAATGTGAAAATGCGATTCAAAGATTTCTCGAAACGACCGAGTTTGCGTATTTTCTATCCTTGATAAAGCTTGATTGATCCTCCAAAGAAGGAAAGGTAATGTCTCTCCCATATGACCAAGAATCATCTGAAGCTTTGGGTATTCATCGAATACACCTGACAAAACCATACGAATGGCTTGCGTCGCCGTCTCAACCGTGTATCCCCAGCCAGCAGTCGCTAATGCAGGAAAATCATCAAGATAATCCTGATAGTAGGCATTTATAACATCGGGATGAGGATAACCAGGGTGCAGATAAATTGGAACCTTGAGTCGCTCCGCCCGTTCGTAGATCGGCCAATATTTCTTACCGTCATTAAATTCGCCGTTAGTTAGGCCGTGGATCATTGCGCCCTTAAACCCGAAATCCCTAACACAACGTTCTAGTTCATCTGCTGCTGAGTTAGGCTCGGCAGTAGCAAGTGCCGCAAAGCCTTGGAAACGATCTGGATTGGTTTTTATTATCTTATTAAGATTATTATTTGCTTTTTGTGTTATCACCGGCCCGGAGATGTCATCAAGGCGCTGAGCCGAAGGGGCTCCATGACTGAGAACCTGAATATCGATACCTGATTGATCCATTTCTTTAATACGTAAATCGTGAAGGTCGTACAGACGTTCCAAAATAGGGCCACGGCGCGTGGAATTAGGTCCCGAATAATTATCTGTAATAANCGTGTCCCANTAATGNTCTTCAAGAGCTATTATTTCTATTCCGTCAGATGTAGNCATTTTANNGTCCNNTGTNAGTNGTAATATTTTTCCTCGCGGNTNGCNAATGNTTTTATCCTAATNGCCATCNGCTTTAAGAGAAACCTNCCAACANANATTTTCGGTTTTAAGGTTACTTATACTTTTCACCCCACCCCCNTTTGCGTTATTCTAGCACNACAATTGAGGAGTTTTAAAATGGATACNGCCCAACTCGANCNCAGCTCNAATTTTNTGTGGCCTTCTGANGATGTTTCAGAAGTCCCGTATCGTGTTTATACAGACCAAAATTTGTACGAACGGGAACAACGGCTGCTGTTTCAGGGGCCTACATGGAATTTCCTATGTCTGGAATGTGAAATTCCAAATGCTGGCGATTATAAAATGACCAATATCGGTGATGCGCCAATCATCGTCGTACGTGATGAAAATGGTGATATTAACGCAATGGTTAATCGCTGCGCTCACAAGGGCTCCATGATCTGTTACAAACCACGGGGAAATGTATCGGAATTTGCCTGCATTTATCATAATTGGACATATGATTTACGTGGAAAACTAACTGGCGTTGCCTTCGGAAAGGGAGTACGTGGTCAGGGTGGGCTTACCGAAGAATTCAAACATGATGATCACGGCCTAGAATGCATCCGCATCGAAAACGTTCGCGGCTTTATCATGGGCACTTACAGCGATAGCACACCCTGCTTTTCCGATTACATAGGGGATGAGCTTATGACAAATATCGATCGGGTGTTCATCAAACCACTAAAAGTTTTAGGTTATCATAGCCAAGTCTTCCCTAATAACTGGAAACTTTATGTCGAAAATAATAAAGACTCATATCACGCAAGCCTCCTCCATGTATTCCATAATACCTTTGGCGTCGTTCGGCCAACGATGAGTGGCGGTATCAAGCTAAGTGATAGTGGCTGGCACCATCTTAGCTATACAGAACGTCAAGAAATTGCTGATAAAAATATAGATAAAGAAAAAATAAGGGCAAAACAGGATGATTACAACCTGGCTGATACCCGAATGATGGAACATGTTTTAGAGCTTGGAGATTCTATTACCAATTCTATTCAGACAGTGTTCCCAACTATGGTTTTACAACAAATTCTCAACGCCTTGGCAGTGCGGCAATTAATCCCTCGGGGGGTGAATGAAAGTGAGCTGATTTGGACAATTCTAGGATTTGAAGATGATGACTTAGAGATGGATGAACTTCGCCTAAAAGTTAATAATTTAGTTGGGCCCGCTGGCTTTATTTCTATGGAAGATGGATGCGTGGGTGGTTTTATTCAAAAAGCGGCTATGGCTAATGTCGACGCCAAGACAATCCTTCCGATGGGTGGTAGGGTTATCGAACCGAGTCAAGGTTCAAGAGTCACAGAATCTGCAGTCCGGGGATTTTGGAAAGGTTGGCGGCAATGCATGGCTGTTTAGGAAAATTATAATGGACAGTTCTTTCCAACTTGAACGAGACTTGGCATCGCGGCTGAGGGTTGACGCATTATTTGCCAACTACATTCATTGTATCGATGAAGACAGATTAGAAGATTGGCCTGATTTCTTCACAAAAGACGCCCGTTATCACATTATTACTAGAGAAAACTATGACCTTAATCTACCGGTTGCATTAATCTATTGCGATGGACGTGGCATGTTTGAAGACAGAATTTCTGCCCTTCGCGAAGCCAATATATTCGAACCACACGTATACTGTCATATGGTAAGTGCAATAAAAATCATTGACTCAAATAAGGACGAGACAAGGACACAATCAAACTTTACCGTTACCCGCACCATGCCAGATGGAGAGATGACAACATTTTTATGCGGCAAAACCCTCGACACAATTAAGGAGGTTGATGGAGAACTAAAATTTAAAGAGCGGAAGGTTATACTAGACTCAAGACGTATTGACACACTTCTTGTAATTCCTGTTTAAACATCGCGCGTGGAAATGATTTATTCCCTCGGAAATAGTAAGCTAAATACAGAAACTGAAGACTTTTATATCGCGGACAGTGCAGACATTATTGGAGCTGTATCCATAGGGGATAAGGTTAGTATATGGTGGAACACAGTCATACGAGCTGATAACGAGCCTATTACAATTGGACAAAAATCAAATATACAAGATGGTTGTGTCCTTCACACAGACCCTGGATTTCCAATTAATATTGGCGCCAATGTATCTGTAGGTCACAAATGTATGTTGCATGGCTGCTCTATTGAGGAGGGTTCCTTAATTGGTATAGGAGGTATCATTCTTAATGGCGCCAAGGTTGGAAGAAACTGTCTGATTGGTGCTAACTCTCTAATAACAGAAGGTAAAGTCATCCCGGACAACTCATTAGTTATGGGGTCCCCAGGTAAGGTAATAAGACCCTTGGATACCAAAGCTATAAAAATATTAAAACGTAATATAACATCTTACGTCAAGCGTGCTGCTTATTACCGAAAGAAACTCAAAAATATTGGTTAAGACTAAATTAAAAAGTTTAGATTTTTAAGCTAAAACATTCATCAGCTCTTTTACCGGGATACTCGTTTGACCATAAACCTCTCCCTTCATATAACTAATCCAAATTTTACAATATATAATTAGGGAATTTTTTAATGACCAACCCTCAACGTAATGCGAAACAACCCCCTTTCCTTCACGATAGCTACCTCGCGTGGTGCGAAGAGCAACCCGTGCCGGTAATAGAAGATTTTGGCATGGACCTTTCAAAGCTTTTGACTAAGCCTTGGGATCGATATGGAATGAATGGAGCGATATGCCTTCTCAAAGGCAGAGATGACTACAACTCAATATTTTGTTTTGAATTAAAACCAGGAGCCAAATCTCATGAGTTACATCACCTTTATGAAGAAATTATATATGTGATTGACGGTTATGGCTCGACCCAAATTGAAACTCCTGACGGCGAAAAACACGCATTTGAATGGGGCAGAAATTCTCTATTCTCGGTGCCTCTAAATGCCAAATACCAACATTTTAACGGTTCAGGTACTGAACCTGCACGCCTCGCCTCCATTCACAATTTTCCATTCCTAATTAAACTATTTAGAAATGAAGAATTTATTTTTAACACGGAGCGCGATTTCCATGAACGACTAGGGCCTAATGGATACTTTAAAGGCGAAGGACAAATGATTGAAATCCGCCCTGGCCGTCATCAATGGGAAACAAATTTCGTCGCAGATATTACAAATTTCGAGTTGAAAGATTGGGCTGCACGTGGAAAAGGCTCATCGAGCCTTCGTTGGGTTTTATCCGACAGTACAATGGGTTGCCACACCTCACAAATAGTTCCCGGCACATATAAAAAGGCACATCGTCATACATGTGGCACCAACGTCTTCACCATCGACGGCGAGGGATATTCAATGTTGTGGTATGAAGGCAAAGAACAAGAGAGAGTTCGAATTGACTGGGATCATGGTGTTGTAGTTACTCCACCAGAACAAATGTTTCATCAGCATTTTAATACTGGCACCACTCCCTCTCGTTACCTCGCTGTGCAATTCGGTACCGTTCGTTACCCAATGATCTCCGCAAAGATGAAAAAATGGACCTCTGGCAATGATACTTCTGTAAAAGATGGGGGCAACCAAATTGAATACGAAGATCAACCAACGGATCACCACGCCATATGGCTGAAGGAAATGGATGAAAAAGGCAACAATTCTGAAATGGGTGAAATATTTGATGAGGAAAATATCCGAAACGGAGGATATGCAAAATCATACTAAATTTATATAAAGGATCCCTTAGAATATAAAGTTCACTTTATCTTTTTTCCGGTCTAATTTTATTTTGACAGATTTTCATTTCCAGCCTCGCTGTATATCAGGAGAGTTATTATGTCGATTGACTTACACGCCCATTGGCGCCCTGCTGAACTAATCGATGCATTACGCCAGCGTGATAATGAGCCTCGCGTTTTTATTAATGAGGACGATGAGGAGGTATATAAAGCACGAGATGGAGAACAAAATATCAAACAGGCATTTGATGATGTCAAAGTAAGACTAAAGGAAATGGATAGACAGGGTATTACAACCGCTGTCTTGTCGCTTCTCAGCGAATTTACATGGATCGAACGCCTTCCCATTTCGGAGTCACTACCGTTAGTAAAACTGTATAATAATAGTATCTCAAATCTATCCAAGGCCCATGACGGCCGTTTCGTAGGGCTTTGTGCTTTACCCTTGGCCGATGTTGATGAAGCAGCAAGAGAATTCGAACGCGCTATGGCTTTATCTGGAATTGTAGGGGCCCAAGTTCCTGGCAATGCATTCTTAACTTATAAAGAGGCAGACGCATTTCGTCCTGTTATCAATATAGCACATAAGAAAAAGGCAGCCGTATTAATTCATTTTGCCCCTATGCCCGGGGACGATTGGCCTCGTGTTCCAAAAGGTACAGATAATGCACGGCGACGTATGGGCACGCTAGATATGCAGGCTAGCTTGTCTGCAAACAATGTAACTCTAACCATGACAGATATTCTTGATCCATACCCGAATGCCACCATGATCCTACATAATCTGGGTGGCAACATCCCCTTTGAAATTGAGCGAATGGACCATCGCTGTCTACTTGATACTCCCGATGAAGAACTGCCTTCGAAACGATTCCGGAAAGCTAATGTATTTTTCGATTGTAACTCTCTCGGTCCTCACGCTATTGAAGCCGGAGTGCGTCTTTACGGTGAAGATCGAATTTTTTTTGGCACTGATGGAACAGAATTTGGTGGTGAATGGACCAACAATGCACTGGAAATTGCCAATATCAGCGACGACGCAAAAGAAAAAATTAGGCATGGAAATGCAGTGAGAAAATTATCCCATCTTGCTACACTTGCAGATTTTGGCAAGGCTGCAGAAAAAGCCTGATGCATTAAAGTATACCAACAATAATTAAGGTTTTCGTATTTTTTCTGTGAGAGCAACAATAACACCTCTTAGAGTTCTAACTTCCTGCTCCGTCATAAGCGCACGATTAAATATATTTCGAATATTTCTAATCATACGAGGACGTTTTTCTTTTACTCTTAAAAATCCCGCTTTATCAAGTTGTTCTTCTAAATGTTCATAAAAATCAATTATTTCTTTTTGGTTAGCTAAGGATGCACCTCGTCCTTTTCGTCTAATTTCTGACGGTATCTCAACATCACTAGCCATTCGTATTTCATAACAAATTAACAATACAGTTTGTGCCAAATTCAAGGATGAAAAAGCCGGGTTTGTGGGGACCATAATAAGTGTATCAGCCAAGGCGAGATCATCGTTATGCAACCCAACCCGTTCAGCTCCGAATAAAATCCCGCACCTGACAAGATCAACATCTGAATTTCGCACCACCCCAGCCCAACCGCGGGGATCTTTCACGGGTTTTATCATATCTCGCAATCGCGCAGTGGTTGCACCAACCCTATTAAGGTCGGCTACAGCCTCTGATGTATTTTTAAAAATTTTTGCCTCGGTTAGAATCGAATGTGCACCAGAGGAAGCATTGATTGCCTTTGAATTTGGCCATTTACATTTCGGTCGAACAAGTCTTAATTCAGTGAAACCGAAATTCATCATGGCACGCGCTGTCATACCTATGTTTTCGGCAAGGGAGGTCTCAACTAGTATTATTACCGGAGCATCACTAGGAGTATTCAAATGAGCGTCGCGCTTCGTTGGTTGGTTATTTACCATAAAGATTTATTCGACTTATATTAAAGCGCCATCCCTGAATAGCTTATAAGTAATGGCATCATTTAAAGCATTGTAAGATGCATCAATTACATTAGGCGACACACCAACCGTGGCCCACCTTGAACCTTTACTATCCGTGCTTTCTATCATCACCCGAGTTATCGCTCCCGTCCCTCCCCCAGGGGTAAGAATGCGTACTTTGTAATCTTTCAAATCCATGTCTTGAAGTTGGGGATATAAAGGGTTGAGAGCCTTACGAAGTGCATTGTCTAGAGCATTAACAGGACCATTTCCCTCGGCGACAGTCATAAATTCCTTATCTCCAACTTGCACTTTTAATGTAGCTTCCGAAAGCGTAATCAATTGTCCCTTTGCATTCCATCGCCGTTCATCCATCACCCTAAAACTTTGAAGACAAAAATATTCAGGCACATCTTCTAAAGCGCGCCTCGCAAGTAATTCAAAACTTGCTTCTGCTCCGTCGTAGGCATANCCAGCATGTTCTCGATTTTTAACATCTTCCAATAAATTCGAAACCTTTGGGTTATTTGGATTGATACTAATTCCAATCTCTCGAAACCTTGCCAAGACATTTGACTTTCCGGCCTGGTCGGATACTACGATATGCCTCTCGTTTCCGACTGCTGAAGGGTCAACGTGTTCATATGTTCTAGGGTCTTTCTCAATAGCGGAGACGTGCAGCCCACCCTTATGCGCAAACGCACGGTCACCGACATAAGCCGCACTAGAATCAGGGGGACGGTCTAAACGATCATCAATAAAACGCGATAAATGGGTTAACCTGCCTAAGTCGGCCTCAGTCATACCCACATCATAACCCATTTTTAAAACTAAAGACGGAATCAATGAAATAAGATTAGCATTACCACATCGTTCGCCGAGCCCATTAAGTGTACCCTGAACCTGCCGCACACCCGCCCGTACTGCTGCTAGAGAGTTGGCTACAGCGTTTCCTGTATCATCATGACAATGAATACCTAAGTGTGAACCTGGAATATTTGTAATAACTTCACCAATAATATTTTCTACTTCCTCTGGAAGCGTTCCGCCATTGGTATCACAAAGAACAATCCATCGTGCCCCGGACTCATAAGCCGACTTTAAACAGGCATGAGCAAATTCGGGGTTGGCTTTGTAACCATCGAAAAAATGCTCCGCATCAAAAATGACTTCATCCGATTTTTGGGCAGCGAGAGTAATACTGTCATGGATCATCTCGATATTTTCATTGAGGTCGATACCAAGAGCGACCTTCGCATGAAAATCCCAAGTTTTCCCGACCAAACATACAACCTTNGTTTTGGCTCCGAACACCGCTGTGAGGCCAGGGTCATTTTCTGCACTGCGACCAGATCGGCGCGTCATACCAAAAGCGCTTAATCTTGCGCGACTCAAACTTGGTGGGTTTGTAAAAAAACTATCATCGGTAGGATTAGCGCCTGGCCATCCGCCTTCTATATAATCAATGCCAATTCTGTCTAGTTCCAGTGCAATCGCTGCCTTATCAGCAGCAGAAAAATCAACTCCCTGCGTTTGCGCTCCATCGCGCAAAGTGGAATCATATATATAGACACGTTTGTCATTCATAATGCCACTTACTAGCCTCTCTTCCAAGTTGTCCCATTAGGACCGTCTTCCAACTCAATTCCAAGGCTTGCCAATTCATCTCGAATACGATCACTTTCGGCAAAGTCTTTAGCTAAACGAGCCAAACTTCTTTTCTCTATCNTTAATTCTATCTCGGACTCTTCTATTTCTGGAGCACCCTGTTTAAACCAANTTTCCGGNTCANANTTTAAAAGTCCCAAGAGNTCGCCGCCAGCTAACAATGCACNCTTAACATCTGANTTTTTAGGATCCTTATTTANTTCGGTNGCTAGCGCATGCAATTCTGCCATTGCTAGCGGTGTATTGATATCATCCTCTAATGCATTGAGTACACCCAATGGAGTTGAAGCATCACTAACTGCTGTGTCTGCCGCACTGCGGAGTGCAGTATAAAACCTATCCATTGCTGTTTTTGCTTCATCCAAAGCCCTTAAACTAAAATCTAGCGGCTGACGATAATGCGCCGATAACAGGCATAATCTAATCGCCTCGCCCGGGGTGCGATCAAGCAAATCATGAACCGTATAAAAATTACCCACAGATTTTGACATTTTTTCTCCATCGACTGTCAAATAACCGTTGTGTACCCAATATTTTACAAATGGAGCGCCTTTATTACACGATATTGATTGTGCAATTTCGTTCTCATGGTGCGGAAAAATTAAATCCTGACCACCACCATGAATATCAAAGGTTGTCCCAAGATGTTTTGCGCTCATAGCTGAACATTCCAAATGCCAGCCTGGGCGGCCCCGCCCCCAAGGGCTGTGCCAGCCAGGTTGATCATCGCCCGATGGCTTCCATAAAACAAAATCTGCTGGATCTTCTTTATATGGTGCTACTTCTACCCTCGCTCCGGAAACCAACTCCTTGCGAGAATGTCTTGACAACTTGCCATAGTCTTCCATTGCAGCAACGCTAAACAAGACATGTCCATCCGCTTCATAAGCATTTTTCATATCTAATAATGACTTAATCATCTCTACCATCTCATTAATATGTTCGGTCGCACGTGGTTCAACATCTGGCGGAAGTGCATTAAGAGCGCGCATATCAGCATGAAAATATTTTATATATTTTTGAGTGATATTTTCGATTTTTTCTCCCGAGATTTGACCCGCTGCAATGATTTTATCATCTACGTCAGTAATATTTCGAACATAGTTCACGCTGGGATACAAAGATTGTAGCAACCTATATAAAACGTCAAATATAACGACCGGTCGTGCGTTTCCAATGTGAGCGAAGTCATAGACAGTTGGACCGCATACATACATTTTGACCTGTTCTGGATTAATCGGAATAAATTCCTCTTTTTTCCGGGATAGCGTATTAGTCAGTCGCAAAGCCATGTTATGATTCCCGAAACCCATCGGTAATAGGGTACCTACGGTCACGACCAAAAGACCGATGCGTAATCTTCACTCCGGGGGGCGCCTGTCGCCGTTTATATTCAGCTATCAAAAGCATTTGCCATATACGCCGAACTAGTGAAGCATCAAAACCTTGATCAACTGTTTTCTTTAAACCAAAATCTTTCTCTATTAGACATTCCAGAATTTCATCAAGCTCTTCGTATGGCGGAAGAGTATCCTCATCCTTTTGATCTGGCTTCAATTCTGCCGAAGGCGGTTTGGTAATTATTCTTTCTGGCATAACGGGGCCATTTGGACCGCTGGACCCTAATGGAAAATTTTCGTTGCGCCAGCGACAGAGTTTAAAAACTGTCATCTTATATACGTCTTTGAGTACCGAGAATCCTCCGCACATATCCCCGTAGAGCGTTGCATAACCAACCGACATTTCAGATTTATTTCCAGTGGAAACAACCATTGCGCCAGTTTTATTAGACAAACCCATAAGCGTTAAACCACGTGCTCGCGCTTGGATATTTTCTTCAGTTGTATCAGGAGGAGCATTGCCAAAAAGCGGTTTAAGCATCTTTTCAAATGCTTGCATAGCTGGCCCAATGTTTACTTCATCTAATTGAGAGCCCAATAATTTTGCAGCCTCGGAAGCATCTTCCAAGCTGTCTTTTGATGTATACGGAGATGGCATCATCACACAATGCACGCGATCCGCACCTAAAGCATCGACAGCTACAGCCGCTGTTAAGGCAGAATCAATTCCACCCGACATACCAATCAATACTCCAGGAAACCGGTTCTTTTCGACATAATCTTTGAGACCCAGCATCATAGCAGAGTAAATACTCGATAGACTGCCCTCTGGTGCTATAATTTCTCCTTTATTGCAAAACCATGTATTAGCATTTCGCTCCCACTCGGTAACTTTAAGAGCCGGTCTCCAATCAGCGAAACGCCAACAAAGACTTCGGTCGTTATTAAGAATAAAAGAGCCTCCATCAAAGACTAATTCATCCTGACCACCAATTTGATTTACATAAATCATCGGCAAACAAGTTTCAGTCACCCGTTCCACAGCTAGGTGCAATCTTTGATCCCACTTATCAAGGGAATAAGGCGATCCATTTAATACAACAAGAATTTCAGCACCGGATTCTTCCAAACATTCAGGAACTTCCTCCCACCACATGTCTTCACATATCATTACGCCCAAGCGTACATCGCGAAAATTTACCGGACCAGGTAACGGACCGGGATCAAACACTCTCTTTTCATCAAAGACACCATAATTTGGTAACTCATGCTTAAAACGAACCGCAACCACTCGGCCACCATCAAGTAAAACCGCTGCATTATATACCTTACCTTCATTTACCCATATTGTTCCCAGCAGCAGACCCGGACCACCATCTGAGGTTTGTCCTGCAAGTAATTCAACCGCCTCCATGCAGGCTTCCTGAAACGATGGCCGGATAACCAAGTCTTCAGGAGGGTATCCGGAAAGCACCAACTCACTGGCCACCACTAAATCTGCGCCCTGCTCTTTAGCCTTGAGACGAGCTTGCGTTATAAGGTCTCTATTCCCATTTACATCACCGACAGTAGGGTTAAGCTGCGCGAGTGCAATTTTGAGTTTATTTGTCATAATTTTATTTAATTAACCCCAATAGTCCGCCTTAAAAACCATTACGGATGATGGGGTCCTTCTAACATCGGCTGAATACTAAATTTTATGCGACAGCGGAGGACTTTGGCGAACCGTTATGAGAAATACGATTTTCTTTCATCATCTCAGCAATCAGAAACGCTAGCTCCAGTGACTGGTTTGCATTTAACCTGGGGTCACAGTGCGTATGATAGCGGTCTTTCAGTCCTGCCTCGGTAATCTCTTGGGCCCCTCCGACACATTCAGTAACATTTTGCCCAGTCAGCTCAAGGTGTATACCGCCAAGATAGGTACCTTCTGCTCTATGAACACCGAAACAACGTTCAACTTCATCCCTAACCCTGTCGAATGGACGTGTTTTATATCCATTATCTGCTTTAATAGTATTGCCATGCATCGGATCGCAGGACCAAACCACCACACGTCCTTCCCTTTCAACAGCGCGAATAAGCTCCGGAAGATGTTCTTCAACTTTTTCATTACCCATGCGGGTGATAAGAGTAAGACGACCAGGCTTATTTTCTGGATTGAGAATGTCGATCACTTTTAACAAGGAATCGGGATCCATACTTGGTCCACATTTGCATCCCAATGGATTACTGACACCACGTAAAAACTCTACGTGGGCATCTTCCGGGTCCCGCGTTCTATCACCTATCCATAGCATATGAGCTGAAGTGTCGTACCAACGACCTGTGGTCGAATCTATGCGCGTCATTGATTCTTCAAAAATTGGTAATAACGCCTCGTGCGAGGTATAAAACTCTGTCTCACGTATTTGCGGTGTTGTCTCCGATGTTAGTCCACAGGCTGCCATAAATGCCAGAGAGTCGTTTAATCTTTCAATCAGGTCTTGATACCGTTCACCAGCTGGGCTTTGGTGTACAAAGTCTAAAGTCCATTTGTGAACTTGATGCAAGTCTGCGTAACCACCTTGAGCAAATGCACGTAACAAGTTCAAAGTAGAAGCGGACTGATTATAAGCCTGCAGCATCCGTTGCGGATCTGGGTCACGGGCATCAGGCGTAAATTCAATACCATTTACGGAATCACCACGATAACTTGGCAATTCAACATCCCCTTGCCTCTCAACAGGTTCACTTCTCGGCTTTGCAAACTGTCCCGCCAATCGGCCAACTTTTATCACTGGCCGATGAGTGGCAAAGGTCAGCACTACTGCCATCTGCAATAAAACCCGGAAAGTGTCACGAATATTATCGGGGTGAAACTCTGCAAAGCTCTCTGCGCAATCCCCTCCCTGCAACAGAAAAGCCTTCCCAGTTGCCGCCTCCGAAAGGGCGGTTTCCAAACGCCGTGCTTCCCCAGCAAATACTAGAGGGGGATACTTACGTAGTGAATTTTCAACACTATCGAGTGCTGCCAGGTCTTTATAAACCGGCACCTGATTAATATTCTTTGCACGCCAACTATCTGGCGCCCACTTCACGGACATCGATCCAACTCCCAGCAAGTTAAGTCAAAACTCACATTAGCGGCTAAAATTTTTTAAACTAAAGATAAAAAAATTTTTAAAGATCCAATACAAAATAAATCTTATCTTCAATCTCAATAGATATCTAATTAACCACAAACAATAATAAACGCATGCCTATACGCTCTTTAGATCAAGATTTCCAGTAAAACGTCGCCTTTTAGATAATTTTCAATTTAGAAAACTACCAATGCAAAGCAGACATCACTTTTGACTAACTCGCTTTTTAGCGTTAGCAGTCATATATACCCCCGAGAATATTAAAACGGTGCCCACTCCGTGATACCACATTAGCCTTTCATCAATAAACAAAAAAGCCGTTATAGCGGTGATTGGTGCNAAGAAATAGTGATAAGCGGCAGCCTTATTAGGNCCAAGTCGATCGATCCCATAGTTAAATAGTAATATGGCNACNAATGAAGGAAAAACTGTAACATAAATTATAGAAAACGAGGTCNCGATATTTAGNGGCATCGGTGTTCCNANATAAANCTCGAAAAATANAAAAGGTAGATGCAGTATTCCCCCTATNCCGCATAAAATTGTCAAAAANACTNCCGGCTTTGGTTTCTCTTTCAAAGANTTATAAATTACAGTGTAACCGGCTAAACTTAATGCACTTAAAAGNAGGATCANATCGCCTGTATTAAATTGAAAACGTGAAAGAAATCCTAAATCTGCTTTAGTAACAATCNACAAAACCCCTATTAGAGCCAGTATTAACCCTATNATTTGGGCTGCTCGGACACGNTCCAAGCCCATNGAAAATGAAATCAGAACAACTAAGACTGGTATTAAGGTCTGAATAATCGCTCCATTAACTGCAACCGTCCACTCCATCGCAAGGAAACTCGCTAATGCGCCGGAAATAGGCNTAAGAAATGCAAGAAGTGAATAAATGAGAATATTTCTCTTGATTAGTGCCCATTCATTAATCACGCTTCGCCAGTTAAACAACAATAATAAAACTGCAGCGCCACCCCAGCGCCATAAAGATAATACCGTTGTCGGATATTGTTCATAGACACCACGAACAATTACAAAGTTTATTCCGAGAAAAACAACTGCAAAAAAGGAGGCTAGGTGNGGAAAAATTCGANCCTTTTCAAATGAAATTTTCATCGAATGTTTTTTTTATTACTCCTTTATTGAAAATAGAAATTCGTATTTAATCATACTACCCCTAGAAACCTTAATAGTTTGTTGTTAGTTTTAAAAANANATATTTTAATCTTTATGGGAGGAAATTAAATGTTAAGACGACTGACTTATATGTCGGGCCTTATTTCAGCATTAATGGTTGGATTTGTAGCGCACGCTACCGCAGAAAAAAGCCCAGCAGAATTTTATAAAGACAACGTTATTACCCTAATCTTAGGTGCGGGGCCCGGAGGTGGTTATGACCTATACTCACGAACCGTAATGAAACATCTTGTCAANCATATCCCGGGTAAACCTAATTTTATTTTACAGTTTATGCCNGGCGGTGGCGGCCANAAAGCTGCTGGATATGTTTATAATGTAGCGCCAAGAAATGGTGCCCGACTTGCAAAACTGTCGAATATGTTACCNGCTTTCCAGCTTCTTCGNGGCAATGTCAAGTATGANGTATCAAANCTNAATTACATCGGTCGCGCCGCATCGATGCAGTATGTCACGATGGTTTGGCATACAACCGGGGTAAAAAGTCTTAAAGACGCTNCCAAAGCAAAAAAACCTATAATTTTTGGCGCTAGCGGAGTTAGCCAATCAAATTACATAGTTCCAACGGTTATGGGTAAATTATTAGGACTAAATGTNAAAGTTGTNGCCGGGTATCCCGGTACAGCGGCGATNAATAAAGCTCTCGAGCAAGGAGAAGTAACAGGGCGCGCTGGAGCNTGGTCNAGCTGGATTTCCAAAGCTGGGCACTGGATAAAAAGTGGACAGGTAGTTGCTATTGCTCAATCGGGATTNGAAAAGTCGGGGGATATTAAAAACGGTTACGGTCAAGCTACCCCNTTGCTTTTAGATCTAGCCAAAAATGATGATGAACGCGCAATTTTAAAGCTTTTTGCTTCAGATGCTGCGGTAGGAAGAAATTTTTCTATGCCGCCCGGTGTTCCGAAGGCAAGAGTGAAAGCGATGTGCCGCGCATTTGATGCAACGATGACTGATAAAGCGTTTTTAGCTGACGCAAAGAAGCGCAAACTGATTATTGAGCCAAAACCTTGTGAATGGCTCTCGAAAACAGCAGCAGAGATCGTTGCCACACCAAAGCCATTGGTAAAAAAAGCCAGAGCGCTTCTAGGTTGGAAATAACAAAAATTGAATGCACAGGAGAGTTAAATTATGAAAATTATACCAATGAAAACTCTNGTCGCCTTGGTCGCCGTTATTATTTTGAATGNNGCAGGACATCCACAAAAGGCGTTTGCGNGNGATGTTGAGCTCGTTTTGGGAACTGGAAGTATAAAGGGAAAATTATTTGCAGCTGGTAATGCTATTTCTGCTTCATCCGTTTTGTATGGCAAGGGCGTAAAGGTCTACAATTACGGCACTAAAGGTGGAAAAGACAATGTNAAAAGAGTAACCAAAAAGAAAAAATCNATTAGTTTAGGGATNGTTGCGNNGAAGGACTTGTCTAANGCCAAAGCTAAGCAGATCAAGAAACTGAGNGGGTTGATGTCATTGGGGACATTAAAAGGAAAACAAGTCCTCATGATCGTGCGTAACAAAGCTCCGAAAAAAGTTTCAAAAGCTGCCTATGCAGCGGCTATAGCCGAAGTTGTGCGTTTTATGCAAAGCAGTAAGNCTAAAAGACTAATAAAGAAAGAATGGAATGGCTATGCTCCCGGCTCAGGANCTGACGCCTTCAAAAAGGCAGGAGTTAAAATTCATAAAGCGGCTGCAAAATAGCTTTTTAAACTTTAGTCTCTTATGAGGGGCCGCGGTCTAACNCTGCGGCCCTTTTCTATTTNCTAGNCTCTCTCATAGTGACAAATTCTTCAGCCGNTGTCGGATGAATCCCGACGGTTGCGTCAAACTGGCTCTTTGTAGCGCCTGCCTTAATGGCAACCGCCAAACCCTGTATAATCTCCCCCGCCTCGGATCCCAACATATGACAACCAACAACTCTATCGGAACTTTTATCGACCACGAGTTTCATTAAAGTAGTTTCATTACGGCCAGTTAAGGTATGTAGCATGGGCCTAAATTGGGCGACATAAATTTCTACGTTATCGTATTTTGCCTTGGCCTGTTCTTCTGAAAGCCCGACGGTCCCAATATTTGGATGGCTGAATACGGCTGTAGGAATATCTGAATAATCTGTTACCAAATTCTGTCCATTAAAAAGGTTGGCTGATAGTATCATTGCCTCCGCAATTGCAACCGGGGTCAGCTGGAAACGGTCGATNACATCNCCCAGTGCATAAATATTATCCACCGAGGTTCTGAAATGATTATCAACAACAATTGAACCATCTTCTTTCATTTTTACACCCAGCTCTTCTAAACCAAGGCCTCGGGTATTCGGCACGCGACCAGTAGCGTACATCACCAAATCCGCGTCAAGGTTNGAGCCANCTTCCAACCTTACGGACATACTATCATTTTCTTTTTCAATAGCTGTGATATTACTGTTAAACCTTAAATCAATCCCCTGTTTTTTCATTTCTTCAGCTAATTGAAATCGTAGATCCTGGTCAAAACCTCGTAAAAAAAGTTCTCCACGATAGAGCTGCGTAACATGAGCACCGTAACCATGAAATATACCAGCAAACTCCACAGCTATGTAGCCACCTCCCACGATAATTATGTTCTTAGGAAGCTGGTTTAGAAAGAAAGCTTCATTTGAAGTTATGGCATACTCGCTACCAGGAATATTGGGAACCGTTGGCCAACCTCCGGTTGCTATTAAGATTTTTTCCGCAGTGATTTCCTTATTATTAACAATCACGGTGTGTCTATCTTTAAGCGTCGCACGAGCCTCATGAATAGTGACATCACTATTTTTAAGCAAGTTTCTATATATACCGTTTAATCTTTTGATTTCTTGATTTTTATTTTCAATCAATCGTTGCCATACAAGTGANGGNGCNCCCACATCCCAGCCATAACCNGCAGCGTCCTCNAAAGATTCAGAAAAATGAGATCCGTATGAAAATAATTTTTTCGGCACACACCCTACATTGACGCAGGTACCTCCAAGATAACGCTCCTCTGCAACAGCCACCCGCGCCCCATAACTTGCTGACATGCGTGCGCATCGAACGCCACCGGAACCAGCCCCTATAACATAAAGATCAAAGTCANATTCCGGCATTTANCNTTACTTTCTCAGGGAATTCCTGCATGATTAGTTTCTTNTCGAACGATGTTTATCGATCAATACCACCCATAAGTGCATANTTGATCTCCACAAAATCATCGATACCGTANTTTGACCCTTCGCGGCCAATGCCGGATTCTTTTACTCCTCCAAATGGAGCAACTTCAGTTGAAATGATACCCTCATTTACGCCAACAATACCATATTCTAATCCTTCCATTACTCTCCAGATCCGTCCTATATCACGGCTATAAAAGTAAGAGGCTAGACCAAATTCCGTATCATTAGCATAGGCAATAACCTCCTCCTCGGTTTTAAATGGAAACAAAGGGGCAACCGGGCCAAAAGTCTCCTCCCGCGCTATTTTCATATCCTGACTGACATTCTTGAGAATAGTGGGTTTAAAAAAGTTTCCTCCAAGGGGATGACGTTCCCCTCCAACGGCAACCACCGCCCCCTTGTTTAACGCATCAGCAATATGCTCTTCGACCTTTTCAATAGCGGCAGCCTCAATAAGTGGCCCTTGATGAGTTTCCCCCTCCAACCCATTTCCTACTTTCATCTTGAACACCGCCTCGGATAATTTTTCAGCAAAGTCCTCATAGACCGCCTCCTGCACATAAATACGGTTGGCACAAACACAAGTCTGACCGGTATTACGAAATTTAGATGCCATCGCTCCTTGAACCGCGGCATCTAGGTCAGCATCATCGAAAACGATAAAAGGAGCATTTCCGCCCAATTCCATGGAAACTTTTTTAACCGTATTCGCACATTGTTTCATTAATANCTTGCCGATTTCCGTTGAGCCGGTGAANGTCAACTTCCTTACAATAGGATTTTCNGCAATTTCTCCACCAATAGCACCCGCGCTCCCTGTCACGACATTAAAGACACCTTTCGGTATTCCAGCTCTTTCAGCCAGTTCCGCCTGAGCGAGGGCCGAAAAAGGGGTCATTGATGCCGGTTTTAGAACCATGGTGCATCCTGCGGCCAGCGCTGGCCCGGATTTACGCGTAATCATGGCTGCTGGAAAGTTCCACGGCGTAATTGCAGCAACCACGCCTATTGGCTCNTTAATGACGACTACACGTTTGTCAGGAGCAAACGTCGGGATAGTGTCCCCATAAAGTCGTTTGCCTTCCTCGGCGAACCATTCAATGAAGGAAGCAGCATAAACGACTTCTCCCATGGACTCAGCCATCGGCTTCCCTTGCTCCGCCGTCATGAGAGTAGCCAGATCTTTCTGGTTCTCAAGCATAAGCTCGTACCATTTTCTTAAAATTACAGCGCGCTCTTTTGCGGTCTTGGCGCGCCAAGCTGGCAGTGCTTCGTTAGCAGCCTCTATGGCACGACGAGTTTCAGANGCTCCCATTTTAGGAACTGTACCGAGAATTTCTCCCGTCGCCTTATTAGTTACTTCCATTGTTTCTTGATTCTCAGCGGAGACCCATTCACCATTAATGTAGCATTGCTCACACACAAGCTTTGGATCATTTATTGGTATTGTAAAATCGCGCGGCATATTACCCTCCTTATTCGATGCCAAGATTTATCTTATCAAAATTCGAATAATCTTGGTGTAACGTTAAAATTAACCTATGACACTGCCAAATTTATGCTAATTAACTTGTTATTTTTTTTAATCTGACAATTTTTCTTTTTCCAACTCAGTAACATGTAATCGTCCTCGGTAGTTAGCCCAAAGCCAGAATATCAATGCTATCAATGCCCCGCCTGCCACTGTAAACTGCATACCAATCAATGACGCTACCCAACCAGAAACCAGTGCACCAAATGCCGGCATTCCCCAGTTCAGGAGAATAAAGAAACTCACAGCTCGTGCCCTCATTTCCTGATTTGAGGAATTCTGAATCAATGACTGCGCCGCAGTTCCGTTAACAAGCATCAGAAAACCTATGAGAAATAAGGGAAGAATTGCCATAAAAAGATTTTCTATAAAGGTAAAAACAAATAATACCAATGCAAGGAGGGCAAAAGAATGCGTGCACAAGCGCGTTAAACCTTCAGTACGACCTCTTCGAGCAAGCCAAAGGCAACTCAACATTGCTCCGCCACCTACTGTTGACAAAATTGTACCTAAAGCTTCTTCCGGAAGTCCAAATATCAAATCAGCATAGCCTGAAGCTAATTCCATAAAAGGACGAATAAAGAGACCAGTCATACCCAGAACAATCATAAGAAAACGAATCCCGGGGTTACCCCAGACATAAAGGGCTCCATCCCACATATCACGTACAAGTTCTTTAGATACCTTGCCCTCCCCGCCTGCGCCCTTTGCAGGTAAAAAAAACACAACAACGTAGAGTTGAACGAACATAATAGTTGCTATAGCAAAAACTAAATCCGGTGTGATCACACCATCCCTTACTAGCACTAGAAGTACCCCGCCAATACCGGGTCCAATCAAACGACACCCATTAAACGTGGCAGAGTTCAAAGCTACCGCAGATGAAAGTTCGTCGCGCCCCACCAACGCGTTCACCAGAGCAAGACGGGGAGGAGTAGACATCGCCTCAGTAACCCCATGACAGATGGTTAATGCCAAACATAAATAGATTGTCATCACATCTAAATAGAGCGAAATTGTAAAACCGATGCCAACAGCAATGTAACAAAGTTGCATTACCTTGATTACTCTTATGTATCCAATACGATCTGAAATAGCTCCAGAAAACACGGATAACACGACCATTGGAAAGACGTCTGCAAATGCCATAATGCCCAGCCAAGTTGGGTCCTCCGTCAAATTCCATGTTAACCACAGAACAGAAGTCCGATAAATCCAGCGCCCGATAGTTGAGATACCGTTCGAAATCCACCACAAACGAAAATGGGGGTTGGCAAGAGCCGGACCGATGCCACCTAGGAGAGTTGAAATATGCATTTGTGTCTTTAACCGTCCCGTTCGAATTGTGCCGCGAGGACTTTAAGTGTCTCTGCTGATGTTCTTTGAGGATCAATTTCGTCACGTCTCTGAGAGGCCAATGGTGAACCACTTAACATTTCGAAAATCTCAGCAGCTCCTTTATGAATATTAGGCGTTAGGCCGATTGAGGAAAATGTTTCAGAAACCTGTTCCATTTCTCCAACATACCTCTCAGATAGCGTGGGCAACCTGATTAGCGCCTCATCAAGCCTTTCAATATTAGCGGCTTGGCTCCTCGGCAAACGTTCGCGTAGGAATTCGGTAAACCCATAATGTTCTGCGGCGAGCATAACTGTGGCGTAGAGTGCAAAAGCTCCCTTATTATAGGCTCCATTACAAATCTTTATTGCCGAACCTTGACCTACATCCGGACCAATATATTTAATTTTTATGCCCTTTCCATCTAGTTCCTCTAGTCTTAAGGCCTTCGGTCCCGAAATACAAAAATTTGGAAAATTATCTCTACGCGTGGGTGCACCACCGATTATACCCACATCTACAAAGGTGCCCCCTTCATTTTCAATCAAAACTTGTAATTCTTTGGCAGTACGAGGCGAAATCGCATTACAATCGGCAAATATAGGCTTTGATCCCGTTGCTTTAATTGCTTGCGACACTTGGTAGGCGACCGACCGGGCCTTACCAGGATCAAGAATTGAAAGGATCAGATCCACTTGATCGACAAGTACATCAAGAGTTTTGACATCGCGAAAACCTTCTTTCTTGGCTCTTCTTTTAGTGTACTCCGAACGCCCTTTAAGAGTCGTCGCGATCTCATACCCGGCCGCCTTAAAATGTCTCCCTACAGCAGCACCCATGTTACCAGGGCTAAGAATGCCAATATTTTTGATCATTTAGGGTTCCTTTCATCAAGCTTACCGGTAGAGATTTCCTAGCTACACGATACAAACCAGCGCGCTGCGGTTAAAAATACCATTTATAGTAGCTGAGATTATTCAGTATATTTATTTCAAAATTTTACTTTGAAGCCTAATACAATTCCATTTTCATTTACGTTATCAGAGTTACCACCGCCGTTATCCACCCCAACATTAAAAATAGAACCCTCAAGCTTTATTCCGTCACCCAAGTTCTTGGAATATCCGGCCGATGTAACAATTGTATTCTTATCGGCAAGCAATATTTCAGATCGCGTCGCGCCACAATACTAAATACTCATTGTATCTGTTTTATTCAGCCTCACCTTTAATGCAGTACCAAAGTCGGTGTCTTCCGTTTTAGGGTCATTATCCTCTGCCACACGGAAAAAAGTAAATATTGTATGGCCCCGTTCAACGGTAAGGTTCATGTTCCAACCATTTTTTATAACCGTAGCAGTGTTAACCTGCGAATACTCGACCTTCACGCCGTACATAATTCTACCCTCTTTACCAGCATACTTCGCCATAGCAGAGATACCGTCACGATTGCCTGTAATCTCCGTATCGTCGTTATCACTTGCCTTAACATCTGACGAATCAGATTGATAAGAAAACACAGCAAAAAGGGGACCCATTGTTGAGGAAAAATAGGTGATCTTCTGAGCATCGCCTATCCCAACGTCATTGTCGTTATCAAAGGCTTGGGCGTTGGTAAGGCCAACCCATTCATCAGCATGTTTTTGGATTGGGCCAACGTCTTTTATACCACCAACGTAAGTTGCCGCCGGACTACTGTTGCCAATGTGAAACTTACCAAATGCGCCCAAAACATAAAAAAAACTTTTGGCCCCAAGTACCAGATCCCGTGGAATTGCCGGTGCCAACATTCCTCACTTTGCGTCCCCCAACAACAACACCATTCTTTAAGGATTGCTTCCAAAAAAAATTGAGAGTGATATCATGCTTGACATCGAAGTTATTAATTTGTTGCGCTGTGCCATCGGCACCAAAGCCAATCCATGTATTTTAATGGCCGCCAAGCTTTAATTTCGATGCAACCACGGCGCCGTTTGCGAAGGTGAGAGATATTAAAAACGTGCTTGCCAGTAATTTAGATTTAAACATTTTATTTTAAATGTTTTCTAAAAAATTTAATTGTTCTTTTGTGAGCGTTTTTATCAACATCTCTGATATACAAATATATCGAACTATTTTTCCTATCCCAAGCATGACCTGCATTTGGATAGACATGGGTTTCCAAATTACCTCCCAGCATATTAATTTCCTGCCATGCCCATTCCGCATATCTAATTTTCTGAATGGCGTCTTCTCCGCCGTGCAGAGCTAGAACCGGAGCGCCCGAACTTGAAAAATATTTCATGGGATAAGGATTCCTGAATGCGGCTCCATAATTAGCTTTCCAGACACCATAATGAGCTACACCCGCGTTGACTTGCAACGTACCAGCCAGATAACAAACCCAGAACCCCCCGTTGGAGAATCCAACAGAAAAAATGTTTTGGTGTTCCACCCTTGGATCATCCCTCATAAGATCAACGATTGTCGATAAATCTTGTTCTATTTCTTTACGGTGTAAATTAAAGGTATGCATTCTCAAGCTTTTATTAAGTCCGGGACGACGAAAAAAATCAGGGAGGTAAACTGCAAACCCATCATCAACATATCGGTGTATGAGATGTTTAATAGTATTTATACCTCCACTAGTATGCAGAGCAATTACTGCGGGAAAAGGGCCCTTTCCATTTGGATAATATTTTTCATGATATATAGGCTCTGCTTTTACACAGTTAATTAAAATAATTAAAAAGGGAACGAAGACCCAAGGTCTCAGAATTTGCAGACAAGACATTTGAGTTTCCTAACAAAGTTTCTCTCTAAACTTTTTACTTATATAAGTTTTAGATCAGTTCGTTCTTTTAGAGAGACCATTTAACAAATACACTGCCAGAATATCATTTTCTTAATGAACATTAGGTTAATAATAGTCGGATAAATCGTAACTGAAAAATAATTTAAAAAGGAACAGGAATTTAAAAATGAAATGTTACGCAACAAGTAATTCGCCTTATGCGAGAAAAGTGCGCATCGTAGCCCTGGAGAATGGAGTATATGAAAAAGTCGATTGGCAAATAATTACCCGCGAAGAAAGAGCTCAGATAGTCCCTGATATCAATCCACTCGGCAAAGTACCAGTTGCGGTTATGGAGTCAGGGCAGGTGCTTTGTGATTCCCCTGTAATTTGCGCATATATTGATAGCTTGACCAAGGATAAGAATTTAATTCCTACATCCGGGCCGAAAAGGTGGGAGGTACTGACCCTTGAGGCATTCGGGGATGGTCTTGGCGAAGCGGTAATCGCCGCATCACAGGAAGACCAACGGCCAGGGGAAAAGCGTTCGCAAGGAATTGTTGATCGACAGGTTGGTAAAGCCAATGCTGCATTAGGCTTTTTAGACAATGTCGCAAAAGATTTTAATACACCTCCTCTAATGGGTGAAATTGCCGTCGCCTGTGCACTAGGTTATATGGAATTCAGAGATGTCATCCCGGGTTGGAGAAATAAATATTCCAACCTTGGAGACTGGTATACTGAAATTTTAAAGCGCCAATCCTTTGTTGATACAAATCCAGACTAAATCCCAATGCATTTATTGTCTTAAAGATAAAATTAGGAAGAGTGGGATCAAACCGATGCATATTCAACGCGAACTCAATAGGGTGGTAATCATCACAGGAGCCGGAAGTGGGCTCGGGAGATCAATGACGATCGCCCTCGCTGAGGTTGGGTGCTCTGTGGCCGCTGTCGATATAAATATTGATCGCTTAAAAAATCTTTCTACTGAAACCCAAAATTTAGATGGAGAAATTTTTCCAATTTGTCTCGATATAAGTGAAGCTAAGAATTGTATTTCTATCGTTAAACAAACACTCCAAAAGTTCGAGCGTGTTGACGCTTTGGTTAACAATGCAGGCGTAAGCATAGCGATAATCAATCCCGATTTTCGGCGTAACAAGGTCATGTTTTGGGACGTCCCGGAAGAAAAATGGGATCAAATGTTTGACATAAATGTGAAGGCTTCGTTCATTATCGCAAAAGCCGCCGTGCCCTATATGATCCGACAAGCGTGGGGCCGAATTGTTAATGTGACAACCAGCCTCGATACAATGATCCGTCCGTCGTGGACGCCTTACGGGCCTTCGAAGGCCGCACTTGAAGCCGCCTCCGCGAACTGGGCAGGAGACCTGAGTGATAAAAACGTCACAGTAAACGTTCTAATTCCAGGTGGGCCGGCTAACACTAACTTCGTACCAGGAATTGCAAAGAGGGAACGCGCTCGCCTAGTTCAGCCAGATGTAATGAAAGAGCCAATCAAGTGGATAATCTCAAATGAATCAGAACACTTCACTGCTCGGCGATTAATTGCTCACAATTGGGATAATAATTTGATGCCAGATCAGGCAGCTCAAATAGCCTCCACGTCCATTGCCTGGCAAAGTCTAGGACGACAAGCTACCACTGAGCCGGTGCCTAGTTAACGAAAAAAAATAATGGCTAAGCAGACACCCTAGACCCCTTAACAGACACTCGGTGTAAGACCCGTCGTTTTCCATGATAATCATTGACTGCATAATGCCATATCATCCGATTATCCCAGAAAACTATAGAACCTTCATCCCATTGGAATCTGCATGTGTTTTCCGGACTTACGGCTTGGTCATAAAGAAAACTCAACAACGGCTTACTTTCTTCTTCAGTCCAACCATCAAATCGGACCGTGTAAGTAGGGTTGATATATAGTATCTCTCGACCGGTTTCCGGATGTTTGGCAACAACTGGGTGGATAAATTGTTCCGTTACCGCTCTTTCCAATGATTTGAGTTCATCCTCACTCACCTGTCGGTCAGCGGACAGGTTTTTTGCCTGAAGGGCATTTTTCTTTGCATGTATAGCCGACAATGCTGCCAGTGTTTTTTTCATACCTGAAGATAATTTTTCATAGGCAGAGGACATATTAGCAAATAGTGTATCCCCTCCTTTATTTGGTAGTTCACGAGCTACGAGAATGGACCCCATTGGTGGAACCGCCGCGAAACTGTGATCAGAATGCCAATTGCCACCAATATTTCTCGTTTGATCGGGTTCTTTTCTCACTTCTCCTACTAATGGGTGACCCGGAACCTTTGAAATGGTTTTGCTTACGTGCAGGTCACCAAACCTCTTTCCAAGCTTCAGGTGTTGATCCGGCGTAATATTTTGATTTCTAAAAAATAACACACCCCACCTGCATAGGGCTTCTCGAATTTTATGATAGTCATCATCTGAAAGTGTATCACCCAAATTTATGCCAGAGATTTCTGCACCAGTAGAGCTAGAAATTGGCACAATATTGAATTCAATTTTTTTCAATAAACTCTC
>PBFH01000014.1 GCA_002719885.1 Rhodospirillaceae bacterium
TGGGTTAACCTTTTCGGTCTTATATAACTGCATCATCGCCTCATTCATCTTCGCACGATTATCTTTATGTCGGTCCCTAAGTTTGGTCATTTTTGGTTGTAGCTGTTTCAATTTACTCATGGCTCGATAGGATTTATTGGCCAATGGGAAAAAGAATAACTTTATTAAAACTGTGAGCAAAAGAATTGCGAGCCCATAATTTCCGATGTGGTCGGCAAACCACATCAAAACATAAAATATTGGTTTGGTTAAAAAATAAAACCAACCAAAATCAATGGCGAGATCGAAACGTGAAATATTCAGTTTTTCCTCATAGGAATCAAGAACTTTTACTTCCTTTGCTCCAGCAAAAAGCAGATTATTGACCGAGATAGAATGTCCAGGCATAACTGATTTGGCTTCACCAAGGTAGTCTACTTGGTATTTATCTGCTTTTCCCTGTAAGTTATGCCTGAAGTTAGATTGTACGTCGGACTTTTGGTTGGGAATTAAAGCAGTCAGCCAATATTTATCTGTAATACCAATCCATCCGCCCTTACTGCGTTGGCTGATGGTTTTAGCTTCCTGTAAGTCATCGTAGTCGATTTCTTTAAGCTGACCATCAAACACACCTAGGAGTCCTTCATGAAGAATAAAAAAACCGAGAACGTCGGGGGTACCAGTTCTTGATACTAATCCGTATGGATATAGAGTTATCGCCTTGTTGCTGTTATTTTCAACCGATTGAGTAATAGAGAACATGTAGTTCTCATCTAGAGAAATGGTACGAACAAACTTTAGACCTTGACCATTTTCCCAGTAAAGTCTGATTGGCTTATTAGGGGAAAGAGTGGATTGATCCGTACGCCAGTTAGTCTCCGATGTCGGGAGTTTAATGCTGGAGTTGCTCGCTACCCAACCAAACTGGGCATAGTATGGGTTTTTAGTTCCAGTCGGGGAAAGCAATGTAATTTTTGGGCTATTAGTATCTATAGTTTCGTGATAGTTCTTAAATACTAGATCGTCAATGTGACCCCCTTTCAATTTAATGGAACCTATCAGACGTTTAGAATTGATTTGGACGCGTTGTGTTCTTTTTAATATTGTGGATCGGGAGGGCCCTTTTGGTTTTATTGGCACCCCAACAATTGGAGCAGTCGGTAGAAGAGCCCCACTTCCCGGAACAGCGGGTGAATCGGTTTGACTGTTCGGGGTGGGTACTGTTGCCTCTTTACTTGATTGCTGTGTTAATTGTTTTTGAATAATTGGCGGGTTGCTATTTTTTTTCTGATTTTCGATTGCTTTTTTTGCTGCTAATTCCTTATCAAGGCGTGGCTGCTCGTATAAAAATTGCCATCCCAATAAAATCGTAATTGAGGCCACTACCGCCATGATAAGATTGCGCTGTTCCATTACTTCTACTTTACTTTCATTTGAGAAGATCTTTTTAAAGAGGTAATTGGGTCATAACCTGCCCCACCCCAAGGGTGACAGCGGCCAAGACGCTTGATTGCCAACCAACCACCACGCAACAGTCCATATTGGTATATCGCATCGTTAGCATATTGAGAACAGGTTGGTAAATAACGACAAGAGTGTGGAAATATTGGCGAAATTACGAGTTGGTATAAACGAATAGAAAGGCGGAGCAAGTTTCTAATTAAACGCGATAAAAAAGTCATTATTTTGCATGCCCCTCATTTGTTGACAAACCATTTAACCTTGCTTTACCTAGTATCTTCAACGCACTCTCCAAATCTTTAACCAAGGCATAAAATTCACGTTTCGGTGTCGACTTTCGTCCTATAATCACATAATCGTTGCCGTTAACTGCAGAATTTTGCATTACAATATCAGCAACAGAACGAAGTCTCCTTCGCGCCCGGTTACGCGTAACCGAATTACCTATCTTTTTGCTTACGGTAAACCCTATTCGGATATTTTTTAGATTTTGTTTATTCTCAAATATTTGCTGCTTACGAACTTGAAGCACAAGTCCTGGCATCGCACATTTTTTACCTCCACGGGCCACCCGAAGAAATTCATGCCGGTATCTCAGGCGCTGTAGCGCCTCACTCATCACTTAAGCAGACAAACGTTTGCGGCCCCGAGCACGACGAGTGGCTAACACCCGTTGACCTCCAACGGTGGCCTTTCGAGCACGGAACCCGTGACGACGTTTGCGTACGAGCACGCTTGGTTGATATGTACGCTTCACGTTATATCTCCGCAAATAGGCGACTGTTTAAAACGAGGTCGCTGTATAAAGTTTCGGGGCTATTAAGTCAATTCATAGAGGCAATCTATTTTAAGACTTTTTTCAAAGCATTTTGAATTTAGTGCTTACTTGAGCATCAAAATAAATAAATTACTTAACTTTACCTCAAATTTTATGAGAATATAGGAAAATTAAAAAAATCTTTAACTTAAGTGTCTGGCAGACTAAATTTAATTGGTACTAACTTGAAAATTAGGCAACTCAAAAAATCAATTATAATCTTGTTCTTAATTTTTGGTTTCATTCTTTTTTTTATTTTTGGCCTACATCAATATTTCAATATTAAAATATTAAATGATCATCATGCCGCATTGATTTCTTGGTACGCTCAATTAGGTGTCACTGCTTGGTTAATATTTTTCATTATTTATGTATTATTAGTCACATTCTCTATTCCCGGGGCAACAGTTATGACGATTCTGGGGGGGTCTGTTTTTGGTCCAGTGATAGGTGGTTTATTAGCCATAATGGGTGCGACAGCTGGCTCATTAACGCTATTCTTGATGGCGAGATATGTCTTCTATGATGCTTTCTATCTAAGGGTAGGGAGTATTCCGGATAAGATTAAAAAGGGATTTAATGAGAATGCTTTCACTTATCTTCTGTTTTTACGCCTAATGCCTATCTTCCCTTTTTGGTTTGTTAATCTTGCTCCTGCATTTTCAAATGTTTCAGTTAAACATTATTTTTTTGCTACTATGATTGGAATTATGCCGGCGACGTTAATATATGCCTCATTAGGGGATAGCTTTATTGTGCTGATGGAAACAGGACGGGAGGTAAATCTCAATCTAATATTTGAACCGAGAATTTTTGCTCCCATTTTTGGGTTAGCAATCATAATTTTGCTGCCCTTAATTTATAAAAAGATTAAAGCTTAACCTGATTTGTAAAAAGTTTATCGTGTTCCATCCTACTATTTGGCTAATCAACCTGCTTTTGGTTAGCGAGGGTAGTATCATTCGCATTATAAAAAACCTTTCTAGATAGATCTGGTTTGTGATAATTAACTTCTCTAGGGTAATAGCTACATTTTGCATATATAGGTTTTTTGAGGTCCGAGAATGAAGCATGTAGGAAACTGGATAATGGGTGCGGCAACTGCAATTATGGCTGTTGGAGGCCTTTTTGTGGCAGCAAATGCAGGTCACGGAGTGAGTTATTATGGTGGACTATTATTTTTTGTGTTTGCCGTATTATTTGTATTTCATCTAATCCGCGTCAGTTCGGATCATAACTGATAAATTTTAAAATTGAAATTGAGTTCAATGCAAAACAGCGCAGATAAGCTTCGAAACCTCTTAGAGGCCCCAGAAATTTTAGTTGCTCCAGCATGCTATGATGCACTTTCTGCGCGCCTAATAGAGCGGGCAGGTTTCAATTTAAGTTTTATGAGTGGTTTTGCCGTTTCTGCCGCTCGTCTTGGTTTGCCGGATACGGGACTTATCTCCTACGGAGAAATGCTTGAGCAGGGGCGAAATATTTGTAATGCCGTTTCAATACCTTTGATAGGGGATGGTGATACAGGGTACGGTAATGCCCTTAACGTCAAACGAACAGTATTGGGCTACGCGCAGGCAGGCTTCGGTTGTATTATGATAGAGGATCAGGTCGCTCCAAAACGATGTGGTCATACTAGGGGTAAACAGGTTGTTGATCGTGAAGAAGCCATTAGTCGTATCCGGGCTGCTGTTGATGCTCGCGAAGAGGGGGCAAATATTCTAATAATGGCGCGCACTGATGCGCGAGCCACCGATGGTTTTGATGAAGCAATGTCAAGAATTAAAGCGTTTTCCGAAGAGGGTGCTGATATACTTTTTCTCGAAGCACCTAAAGATGAGCAGGAAATGCGTAAATTCTGTGAAGGTGTTTCTGGGTATAAAATGGCAAACTTAGTAGAACAAGGTGACACGCCTTTACTACCACCCGATGCCCTTCATGAAATGGGCTTTAAAATAGTACTTTATCCTTTGACGATGATAAAATCCGCATTGGCTGCAATGGAAACTGCATTGGAGGCGCTTAAGATAGGACAGAACCCTGCAGCTTTAGCAGACTTTTCTCATCTAAGAGAAGTTGTTGGTTTCGAATCATATTATAAAGCGGAACAGAAATATGCAGGTAGAAAGTGATAAATTGATGTGCGCGTTCCTGTTTTATCCTAAACCAACCATTACAAATTCCTGAAATGCAGGACGTTTCCGTAAATCACCATACCAGCGTTCTAAGTTTGGTAATACCTTCCGTTCAATTGTTTTAAACTCATACCAGCGATAGGCGTAGATTCCAACGGGTATATCGCCCATTGTTAGGGTGTCACCGGCAACAAATTGTGTTTCTGCTAAATAGCGATCTAAAATCTCTAAATTGGCTTGTGTCTTTCTTATCGAGCTATCTATAGAATTCCAATTTCGTTCCTCGGGTTTATCTCTTACTAGTCCGTGAAACATGGCTGTGAAATCTGGTCCGAGTGTTGATAATTGCCAATCCATCCATTGAGCTGCAATCGCTTGAGACTCAATTCCCTTAGGAAACATCGTTCCTGAGCCAAATTTAGAAGCAACCATGCGCACAATCGTATTCGACTCCCATAAATTTATGCCCTTATCTATTAAAACCGGCACCTTACGATTGGGATTTAATTCTAAAAATTCATCTGTATCGACGATACCAAACTCTCGTCCAGCATTTTCATGTTTATATTTGACTCCTAATTCTGCACAACACCAGAGGACCTTTTGAACGTTGGAAGAACTTTTTCGACCGATTATTTTCATCCAGTTATTCCATCGGATTCATGACAAATTTTTGAAATGCTGGTCGCTCGCATAGAAGATCATACCATCTTTGAACGTTTTGAAACGGTTCGCGTTTAATTTCCATGTTGAACCAACGATATGCGGTTATTCCAAGTGGGATATCCCCAACAGTAAAATTATCGCCAGCTAGATAAATAGACTTGGATAGTTGATTATCCATAATGGCTATATTCGCCGAGAGTTTTTCCCTAGCCGCTTCGATGGCTTCTATATTTCGATCTCTCGGTGCTGTACGCACCATACCCCAAAATACGGGCACTAATGTTGGACTTACTGTTGCAATTTGCCAGTCCATCCATCGTTCCGCGTCTGCACGAACCATCAAATCATCCGGATAAAGCTCGCCATGGGAATGCTTCGCGGCAAGATACCGTGTACATGAATTGGACTCCCATAGGACAAACTGATCATCGATAATAGTTGGGACTTTTCCGTTGGGATTCAGTGAACGATATTCTGGGGTATCATTTCCACCAAATGGGCCACCTAAATCTTCTCTTTCAAATGAAAGTCCCATTTCTCCACAAACCCATAATACTTTTTGAACATTTGAAGAGGTGTCACGTCCAATAATTTTCAGCATTTATTTTTTCCTAAGTTTATTATCCATTAGATATCGACTCTGAGGGGCCTTTGAGTTCAACAAAATTCCCGTCGGGATCCCTACAATAGATGGAAGGGCCATACCCATCTGCGCCGAATCGGCGTCCGCTACGCTCAACTTTAATATCATTATCCTCTAGATAGGCTACTATGGCTTTTTCATCAAAATTCTCAAGGGTGAGCGCGAAGTGGTCCATATTAGCAGAATTTTTTTTAGAAGTTGCGTTTGAGAGCCCTTCCGCGTGTTCTTTAGGAACTAGATCTATCATGGAAATTCCAGCTTGATATTGGTAAAGATTTTTTGAAATTCGAGTTTCTATACAACCTAAGACATCACGATAGAAATGGATTGATTTTTTAATATTTTTAACAAGCAATACAACGTGGTCTAACTTTTTAATTTGTATGGGGTTCATATTGCATTCACCAAAAGTTTGACCAAAGAATATAAAAGGGTAACACTATTTATTAGAAATTTATGTAATAGACTAGGGTCTAGTCTTTTGCAGCAGGCTTTCGCGCCAAGTTATATAATAAGTAGCAGCAAAAATTGTAGCACCGCCAGCCCATACCCAGAAATCCGGCCATTCTTGATAGAGAATAAGGCCAAATATCGCGGCTATGGGGAGACGAAAGAAATCAAAGGGCATTACATAGCTCGCATCTGCTGCTGCAAATGCTCGAATTATGCAGGCGTGAGCCGCATACCCAAATATTCCGAGTAAAATTATGTGGATTAAATCCTCCAAACCAGGGTTTACCCACACGTAAAACGCGGGGATCGCGGACAGCGGTACAAAAATAATTGACATATAAAAAAGAATGGCGTTCGGAGAATCTGTGTTAGAGAGTGATTTAGTCGAAGTTTGTGACGCCGCATAAAATATTGCTGACAGAACGACAGCGATTGTTCCAGTGCTGAGTTCAATAAAACCAGGTCGAATAATTAGAAGTGCCCCAATAAATCCGATGCAGGTGGCAGTCCAACGATGTAAACCCACCCTTTCACCTAAAAAAATCATTGCCATTAGAATAGTAAACAGAGGAACAGTAAATTGTAATGCCTGTAAGTCAGCTAAAGTAACGAGCGTGACCCCTATAAACCAGCCAACATTGCCCAAGTAATGAATTGTATTACGAAAAATATGAAGAGGCAGTCTTCTAGTTTTAATATCTCTTGAGTTTTGACGTAAAGCCCATGGTAAAATGATTATTAAGCTTACCACACTGCGAAGAAAAATCATTTGAAGGACGTTAAATTTGTCTTGAATTTCTCTTATTACTATTGCTAGAAAAATCAGAGCTAAACCTCCCAAAATCATCCAAATAGCTCCGCGAACTGTCGCTGGGAGTTTATTAAATGAGTTTTGTAAGGAATTCATGTTATCGATTTAAAGTTATGTTGTCAGTCACCGATGGCTAAGCCTTCCCGACGTGGATCAGCGCCGCCTTCATATCCTCTGATATGCACCCTGATACCATGAAGCCCACTATTTTTTGTTTTTATTTTAATTTTGTGACCTAGGCGCTGCAATTTCAGAGCAAAATTTTCCAAGTAGGTTCCTTTTTCTAGCTCGGTTTTATGATTTTTATTAACAAAGTTAGGGTGTGCTATAGAATCTTGTATATTCATTCTCCAGTCGAGTGCGGCGATGATAGTTTTAGCAACGTAGCCTATAATACTGGAACCACCAGGTGAACCTATTACCATAACTAATCTTCCTTGCTTGTTGGTTATGATAGTAGGGGCCATTGAACTGCGTGGGCGTTTACCGGCATAAGCTCGATTAGCCTTCTGATTACCATTTGCGCTGGGAATAGCAGCGAAATCAGTCAATTCGTCGTTTAGCATGAAACCCCTTACCATTAGACGGGAGCCAAAGGCCGTTCCGATTGATGATGTCATGGACACCGCGTTGCCTTCACCGTCTACCACGCTTATATGGGTTGTAGAGACGGGACGATTATCTCCTAGGTCGGCACTTTGGTTTGGTGCTACATAACTAATAGGTATTCCAGGCCTAACCTTTCCTAGAGCCTTTAAAGGAGAGATCAATTTTGATCGATTAGAAAGATATGTTCGGTCAAGGAGTCCATCAACGGGAACATTGATAAAGTCTGGATCGGCAAGGTAAAAATTGCGATCGGCGAAAGCTATCTTGCTTGCTTCAGAAATTAGATGCACTGATTGAACTGACCTTGCGGGTATACGAGTCAAATCAAAACGTTCAAGCATGGTTAAAATTTGTGCAACTGCAACGCCACCGGAGGTTGGCGGAGGCATGCCATATATTTGCCATTGTCGATAAGTTGACCGGATGACTTTCCGCAATTTTGCTCTGTAATTGGTTAAATCAGTGATAGCCATTTCTGCTGGCAGGTGATGGGTGTTTTTAATCGCACTCACAATGTCTCGTGCTATTGGTCCTGAGTAGAATGCTTTAGCTCCTTTTTCAGCAATTAAATGCAGCGTATTAGATAAAATTTTATTTTTTAATTTATAGCCTACGGGCAGCGGTTTTCCTCCTTCCAAATAAAAGTAAGAACGGGATTTAGGAAAATTTTTTAAGTGTTTATCACTTTTGATCAACGTATGCAGACGAGAGCTTACCGGAAAGCCTTGATTGGCTAACCTAATTGCCGGCAGGAATAGCCTTTTCCAAGGTAATTTTCCGTGATTAATGTGTACTAATTCCAACATCTTTAAAAGACCGGGAACTCCTACGCCTTTACCCCCGGCCTTGCGGCGGTGCCATGAAATTTTTTTACCATCTTTATCTATAAAGAGATTTGGTCTAACCGATGTAGGGGCTGTTTCACGGCCATCGTAAGCTTGCACGGTTGGGTCTTTGTGTGTGCTCAGCTTTTGAGGTTGGTAATGTAAAAGAAAGGCTCCTCCGCCAATGCCGGAGCTCTGAGGTTCAACAAGAGTTAATATCATCTGAGCCGCAATGGCAGCATCCGCAGCACTACCACCTTCTCTAAGAATTTCTAGTCCTGACTTGACGGCATATGGATTTGCGGCCGAAATCATATATTTTTTTGCGGTATTGCGGTTTCCTGCAGCTGATACCTCTGAAAACGTAAACGTTAGAGTTGTGCAGAAAATTGTAAAATAAGAAGCTAATAAGTTTTTCATGTTAAAAATATTTTGGTAATAATAAAAATTAGGGAGTATAGGGTTTATTTATGGTCTATTAATGTCCTGGCGCCAAGGAAATCCTTTCACCTCGGTCATTTTCCGGGTAAAAGCATGCCGAGTTTTGGTTTATTGGATTTAGTTTCCACCAAACATTACCGTCCTGAGGAGAAAAATGAGCACGGTGGACAAAAAGATAAGGCATATAACAGTGCCTAGATTACAAAAGCACAAGGGTTGTGAACCAATAGTGGCGTTGACAGCCTATAGCGCCCCTATGGCATCACTTCTTGATCCGTATGTTGATGTGTTCATCGTCGGAGACTCGGTTGGTATGGTTCTGTATGGAATGGACTCTACTTTAGGCGTTTCTCTTGAAATGATGATCGGACATGGCGCAGCAGTTGTTCGCGGTTCCGAAAGGGCCTGTGTGGTAGTAGATATGCCGTTTGGAAGTTACCAAGAAAATAAATCACAGGCATTCCGGAATGCTGCAAAGATTATGAAAGAAACCGGCTGTGATTCTATAAAGCTTGAGGGTGGAGAAGAAATGGCTGAGACAATCGCTTTCCTGACCACACGTGGAATCCCGGTAATGGGTCATGTTGGATTAATGCCGCAAAGTGTTAATAGTCTCGGAGGTTATCGGGCGCGTGGAAATAGTAAATTGGAAGCAAAAAAAATACTCGCTGATGCTCGTGCAATATCCGATGCCGGTGTATTTTCCCTTGTTGTAGAAGGGGTTGTGGAACCATTAGCTAAAGAAATTACAAACGCTATACCTACACCTACAATAGGTATTGGTGCTTCCGATCAGTGTGATGGGCAAGTTTTGGTTACTGAGGATATGTTGGGTCTGTTCAATGAATTCAAGCCTAGCTTTGTAAAGCGTTACGCAGACCTCGGCTCAGTGGTGGCTAAAGCGGCAGAAACCTACAGCAAAGAGGTAAAGGCGCGGCGCTTTCCAACACCTGAATACTGTTTTAGCTCGAAGTTCAGAAAAGATTGAATGCTGGAGATTGGCAAATATTCTTTAGACCCGGAGCCGATGTAAACAAAATTTGATGTGCAAAATTGGAAGTTTAAAATCAAAAAAAATTCAAATAGTCCGCCATGTGGCGGATTTACGTCGATTAGTATCTGATTGGAGACAAGAACAGTTTACTATCGGCTTAGTGCCGACGATGGGGGCAATTCATTCGGGACATCAAAGNTTAGTAACTGCAGTAAAATCGCGCTGTGATAAAGTTATAGCGAGTATCTTTGTNAACCCGGCCCAGTTTGGAGAAAATGAAGACCTTGCAGACTATCCTGTCGATGAANAGCAGGACGTCATATCTCTGACTGCTGCCGGTACAGACATTATTTTTTCTCCTAGCAGCACTGAAGTCTATCCAAAGGGTTTTACGACTGCGGTAACAGTATCGCGTCTTGCNGCCGGGCTCTGTGGNCCNTTTAGACCTGGACATTTTGAGGGTGTAGCGACNGTGGTCACTAAGNTACTTTTACAGGCTCTACCCGATATCGCAATNTTTGGGGAAAAGGACTATCAACAGTTATTAGTAATTCGGCAGCTAGTGAAAGATTTGAATATTCCTGTAACNATNATTGGCGCGCCNATNATTCGTGAAAATGATGGGTTAGCCATGTCTACTCGNAATCAATATCTGTCTCNANACGAGCGACAGATAGCCGCCGAGTTATATTTAATATTAAAACTAGTTGTGGAAAGAGTTAAAGAGAGACCGAGCGAGTGTGAAAGTATTTGCAGACTTGCACGAACCAAACTTTTAGAGAAAGGATTTGAGGCAGTAGACTACATCACTATATGCGATAATAAGACCCTCAACCCACTTTCGACTTTTAAAGGCAATGCACGTGTTCTCGGGGCGGCAAGACTTGGAAATGCAAGGTTAATAGATAATATACCAATTCTTTAAATTATCTTACTAACGGACGTACAAACGAACTTCATTCGTTTTAGCATCCTTACTTGTTATGGCGGATAGCCGGACCCTCTGCAAGGGTAAGCCCATATCTGCAAGAGACCGTAGGACTTTTTCCGCATTTCTCTTTGACTTATTTCCTGCGACAGTGACTTGCCCCGCACTCCCTTGACCTGAGGCGACTGCAACTANATTAAAACCAGCATTTGGTCGTCTTTGCAGTACACGNTTGATGGCAGAATATAATGCTTGTTGATATTTTACGTTAGGTCTATCAAAACGAATAACAACTAGCGGTCGTGTGCTTGCGCTTACAGTATTGGAAGAACTACTGCGGACAATAGAACTTTGGTTAGCATAGGCTCTATTAGAAAGGCTATTGCCTAGGGCCTCGCCATTTTTGACGGCAAGGGATAAAGCGGTAAGGTTGCTGCGTTCTGAAGCAACATAAGTTGTTTGACGATTTATATCTTCACTTAATTCGTTCAGAAGCCTATCAATCAAAACTACCGTGCGATTAACTTCATCTTCCAAAACAGCCAATTGGCGATGGTCGGATTCCACAGCACCACTCAGACCATAAGCGGCACGAGTAGTTTCTAACAGGTATGCTGACATGGTGCTCGTGCTTGCCACCTTATTGGCAAGAGAATTCATCCCAGAGATGTTGCTATCAATTTTTGACAATTCTTGTTGGGCTAAATTCCATTGACTAACTAGATAAGGGTTGCCCGGTGTGCTTCCGACTTGTAGCCGGGAATTAATAGCTGCAATTGCTCTATGATATGCAACCGAGTACCCNCCTGCCAACCGGCGGATTTTCTGTAATTGTTTATTTTGTGTGCCGATCTGTTGTCGCATCCGTTTCAACTCACTNCGCAACATAACCACTTTTTGNCCCACAAACGTTCCGGTGGANTTGCCNGGCGTTACTTTNGGGGGCACAAAATTNGTTTGNCCNAGAGTTGGTGGNNCTCNTGAACTCACGAGAGGTTGATTTCGTTTTTCACCTCTCGATGGNGCGATTGAGATNGTTTTTGGTATTTGCCGTNTNGCAGGAGNAGAGCTTGTGCTATCGCCAAACCATGATGATGGCCANATAGAATCCATTGATTCCATCGATAAAGAACAAGCCGAAAGTGCGACTGCGGAACAAAATACTGTTACGTGTGGTAATGCTCGGGCCATGAAACGGGTCTCACCCATTGTGGTTAATAAATATTTTTAAAGCGTCATAAAACACTTACAACTAACTTCTATAAACAGTTGTAAGATAATACAACTTGAGAATATTACTCAATCGCCCAAAGCTAAACAAGACGAATTGCAAGAAATACTTACTCTTTAAATAAGATGCTTGACGATTGATTGGGTTTTTCTCGCTCTTTAAGTAGCGGGGATGGGCCTAAAGTGGTGTTAATTTCCTCCGTTTAAATAATCATAAAAAGAATAAATGGGCCAAGAANATTTTTGGGAACTGTTCTAGTTTTTGCTGTGTGTTTTGTTAATTACATCCATCATAATTGTGACCACTTGGTCTAAGTTAAACAATTTACATAATATTATCTTTAAATTTCTTCGTTATAACTAACCACAATAAATAAACACCACCATCATTACTGATGAGTATTTTTATATGCGAGAAGAAGGGATTATTTCTTTAGGTGGCGTGGTTAATAGCTCTACTCATGTTTTAGTAGAATGTCCAAGATGGGGCCCGACTTTGGGTCAGGGATTCACATTTGNTTTAATCTATGTTTCAATCGGATGGGGTAATACATCCTCAAGGCATCGATAAGGCTTGAAAATAAAAGTTTAGAACACTAAACAGTTTCGATTGGTATATTAAATGCGCCCGTAGCTCAGCTGGATAGAGCACTAGACTACGAATCTAGGGGTCGGGAGTTCGAATCTTCCCGGGCGCGCCACTTTTCTTTCAATAAGTTCAGATACGTATCAGTTAGTGATTGCAGTCTGATCTCACAGAAATGCAGTTTTGACAAAGTGAGAGGTAAAATCATGGGTTGTGTGCGTAAAAGAGGTAGGTCTTGGAATGCTAATGTTCGTAATTATTTATTAAAATCTCTCAGAGTGGCAATCGCGACGAACCAGAAAAGTCTAAATTTACCCCACAAAGAGTTGTTTTTTCGTAATTGGTGATATTTGTCGATTCCACAGGTTGTTTTGATCATCTTTGGATTAGACATTGTAAGCAACACCTTTTGTAATTATTTGCAGCATATTCACTCAGCACCTCAGCTCAATCATCACGCTGTGCAGCAATTATACTTTATTTATAGATAATACATAGATTACTAAAGTTTATTAAATTCGGGTGTAGTATATCGATAGCTATTAAAAACAAGGTTTTTAGTAGTTCTTTTGTGGAAGATTCAATTTTTTTTTGGTTTGTTGCCGTTGTGTTTGGACTTAAATGTTGATTGGCTAAAAGAAAAGATCGGACCCGGGCAAAGTTTAGGTCCTTAGGCACAGACGAGGTCGGTCCCCATCAAAAAAAATCTAAAATAAATTCCGAAGAAATATAAATCATTTAGGGGTATAAAAAAATTGCGTCAGTATGTCATAAGAGTTTCGCATAAAGCGCCATCCTCTAAATTTGGAAAAATCATTATGCAGGGAACGCTTTTGCATTAAGGAAGATCTAGGTGAGATGATTTAAAGGGATAGGCAGTGCAGAGCATAATTTTACTGTATTCATCAATAAAACAAGTTATTTTTTTTAAGCATTACAAGCTGGTTTAAAATTAGTGGGTAAAAATTTTGTTAGAACAAGACACAATATTATTTGCAAATGAGGCCTTTTATAGAGCGTTTGCGGACCATGATGTGGAAGCTATGAATGACCTTTGGTCCAAAGAAGTTCCTGTTTCATGCATCCACCCTGGGTGGGAGCCAGTTTTTGATCGTGATGAAATCATAAAAAGCTGGACCGTTATTTTATCTAGTCCGGGGGCACCCCAAATTAAATGTACTGATGAAAAAGTAAATATTTTTGGTGAAACCGCTAGTGTAATTTGTCTAGAAGAAATGCATGAAGGAACTTTGGTTGCCACCAATTTATTTTGTCGTGAAGGTAGCTTATGGAAATTAATTCATCATCAAGCAGGACCGACGGTGATAAAATCTCTTAAAGGTGAAAATAAAGTTGTTAAAGCTTCAATGCATTGAGTATTAATTTAAATTACTTGATACCAAACAACCTCTTAATAGCGTTCCAAAGAACGCGAAGTCCTAAACTTCCCATTTGCACAGGGGCATTGGCCTTAGGTTCTTGATTTGTAGTTGAGTCTTTCGATGTTGATACGGAAGATGAATCACCATCTACCCCTGTAGTTGGGCTAATAACATCCTTCGCTAAATTGTTTGCAAATTGACCGACAATTTGCTGGGATAAATCCTGTATCATCCCAACACCGCGCCCATATTGTGCGACTGCGCCGGAAAGCTGCAAATTTGTACTAATGATAATTTTAGTATTTTTGTCGGAGGGTTCCATGTAAAATGTGACATTAGCATGTGCCCCGCCACGACCTTTAGAGTCTGTTCCCTGCGCTTTTAACCTTGCGCTGTGATTTTCTTTATCCAGTTCCTCAAAAGTAGTCTGTCCGTTAAATATCAGGGCAACTGGCCCTAATTTGACAGAAATTTTACCTTTATAGGTTTTTTCATCAATTATTTCTGTAAGTTCGGCACCCGGCACGCAGGGTGCAATTCTCTCGATATCCATCAAAATGTCCCATGCCTCATTCAATGGTACGGGAACTTCGAATGAGTTTTCGAATTCCACAGTATTGTCCTTTCTTTTATCATTTTCAGAATGTCTTTTCAGCAACCCTTATCCCATAGGTTGGCAGTATCGTCCATCCGCTTGGTCAATTATGAGTGATAAAAATTACTAATTCAAATTAAGTAAATTGTTTTTTTTGTTATGTATGCATTATTCTCAAAGAGTTATGTCAAAGTTTCCTAAAGTACAAACTGTTTCAAGCCGCTATCTAGAAGAGATTGTCCGCGATGCTGATGCAAGGACTATGGATCTCACCATGGATCTTGATGATCAACAGTTAATGGGCCCTCGCATGAGCATTATTAATCCTATGCTTTGGGAAATTGGACATATTGGTTGGTTCTGTGAAAAATTTATTTTACGTGATAGGGATCATCGTAATCCAATTATTAAAAATGTAGATGATTTGTATGATTCAATGGCCGTGGCTCATAACACACGTTGGGATCTTGCTCTGCCTAGCCGTAAGGCGACAATGAAATATCGAGAAAATGTAAGAGAATCAATTATAGAACGGCTGGGATCAGCTGAATGCGCGTCTGCTGAGAATTCTTATTTTATACAACTTGTTGTTTTTCATGAAGATATGCATGACGAAGCATTTACTTATACCCGTCAAACACTAGGGTATCCGGCACCGATCTTTGCTGAGGAAATCCCCTCAGATTTTTTGGGGTCGGGATCCTACCTCGGTGATGTTCAAATTCCTGGGGGCATCCATATGCTTGGAACATCGCCAAAGGCTCCATATTTTATGGACAACGAAAAATGGGGACAAGGCTATGAAGTTAAACCATTCTCAATTTCAAGAGCACCCGTAACTAATGCAGAGTTTAGAGAATTTGTGGAAGCTGATGGTTATCAACGTGAAGAGTTCTGGACAAAAGCAGGTTGGCAGTGGAGAAATTATGTGAATGCTGAGAAACCAGTTTATTGGAGAAAGGTTGATGGTGATTGGTTTGTTAAAACCTATAATCAGCTGAAATTGCTTCCAGAAAACCAACCTGTGGTGCACGTCTGCTGGTATGAGGCTCAGGCTTGGTGTAAGTGGGCTTCTAGGCGCTTGCCTTGGGAAGGAGAATGGGAAGTCGCGGCTTCACGTATTCCTCAAATTAACTCTGATTACCTTGGTGGCCCCAAAAACCGGTATCCTTGGGGAAATAAACCAGCCAAAGCAGAACATGCCAATCTTGATGGGAGATTTGGTGGACCAGTAGATGTCGCAGCATTCCCTCAGGGTGATAGTGCCTATGGTTGTCGGCAAATGTTAGGAAATGTCTGGGAATGGACGCAATCGGTTTTTTCGCCTTTCGAGGGGTTCGTCTCCGATCCATATGAGGATTATTCTAGACCCTGGTTTGACGGTAAACATGCGGTTTTGCGGGGGGGGTCGTGGGCTACTCGTGATAGAATTATTTGGAATACATTCCGTAATTTTTATACTTGTGACCGCCGAGATGTTATAGCGGGTTTTAGAACTTGTGCTCTAGAAATCTAAAAATCTAAGTTTTATGGTCCTGTGAAAGTAAATTCCAAAGTTTAAATGGCGTCGCCGGCATAGGAATGTCGTTTATGCCCAAATGTTTCAAAGCGTCAATCAGCGCACTTTGAATACAAGGTAGAGCTCCTACACAACCGGCTTCGCCGGCGCCTTTTATTCCTAGAGGATTGGTCGGTGAGGGAACGCCCGCCGGG
>PBFH01000015.1 GCA_002719885.1 Rhodospirillaceae bacterium
ACATCGCGTCACGGAAACTCATAACTTGATTGACGTTCCAACCAACAAGTCCCCCTGGAATATGACCCCAGTTAATCTCGGAAATACCAAAAACAGCGTCGTTTGCGGCAATGGCAACATCGCACGATACGATTGGGGTTAGCCCTCCGCCGAAAACAAAGCCGTTAACCATGGCTATTGTCGGTTTTGGAAAGCCAATCAGACGATAAGAACGCCAGCTTTCCGATGCTGCTGCTGCCCTGCTTCGGGCGACGGGGTCATTTGATAAACCCCTGAAATAGGTTTTCAAATCCTGACCAGCACAAAAAGCTTTTCCTGCCCCGGTCAAAATGACCAATTTGGTGTCGGCGTCGACCGCGAGGCGTTCTAGGGCGTCATCCATTTCATGATGAAGCTCCGGACTCATTGCATTTCGTTTCTCGGGTCTATTTAAAGTTAAAAAGGTGATACCATCCTTTCGCTGTTCTACGAGTACATTATTGTATTGGTATTTTGATCCCTTTTTTTTAATTGGTTTTTTCTTGGCGGTGGAACTTTTTGCCATGTGCTTTCCTCCCATTATTTAGTTATTTTAGTACTCGCGCAAAATATTGCGAGCTATCACCATTTTCATGATTTCTGTAGGCCCTTCGGTAATTCGAAAACTACGAGATTGTCGCCATAACTTTTCTATGGGGAGATCCGTAGTTAATCCAATGCCGCCATGAACTTGCAGACAGCGGTCGGCTGCCCTAAAGCCAAGCTCATCAGCATACATTTTTTGGATAAAACCATCCGTGCGGTCAACCATACCCTCGGCTGCTCGGTTAGCTACATTGTAAACCATTAGTCTAGCAGCCTGTAATTCGACGTAGGTATCTGTTATCATCCATTGGACGGCTTGTCGGTTTGCAAGAGGCTCACCAAAAGTCTCACGCTGTTTAGCGTAGTCACACATTAGATCAAGGCAGCGTTGTGCCGTCCCAACACCACGGGCGCCATGCTTCAACCGTCCGTTAGCTAGGAAACGTTGCCCGAGGGAAAATCCTTGTCCCTCTTCTCCGATCCGTTGCTCAACCGGAATACGAACATTGTCAAAAACGATTTCTGTTGGCTTGTCACCCATCATTGTGTCGTAATGCGTGGTTACTTTCACGCCTGGGGTATCCATATCTACGAGAAACATCGAGATACCGCCGCGTGACCCCTTTTCTTTGTCGGTTACGGCGAGTAATTGCGCAAAATCTGCCTCAGAAGCTCCAGTTATCCACCTTTTTGTTCCGTTAATAATGTAATGATCTCCATCACGGATAGCTGCGGTCCTCATTCCACCCGGGTCCCCGCCGGCATCGGGTTCACTCTGAGCAAAACAAGCCTCTTTTTTACCGTTGAGCACCGGGAATAAATATCTCTCCTGCATTTCTGGACTAAGTTCATATAGTGGTGCGCGCACTTGGGGCCCCATTATTCCTCCGAGACCACGAGAAGGTATAGCGATGGTTCTTCCCAGCTGTTCCCATACAATGCATAACGAAATTAGATCAGCACCCACGCCTCCATATTCCTCGGGAACCTCCATTTTCCAGATACCGAGTTCTTGAGCGCGCTTGTCGTACTTTTCTTTCCACTCTGGCTTCAATTCCCCGTCTTCATTGCACGTTTCCATTTCCACCGGGATCATTTCTTCGTCCACGAATCGTTTCATCGTTTCTCGAAAAAGTATATGTTCCTCCGAAAGGGGGTATTCCATTTTAATTACTCCGTTAGGGACTTGCAGTGCTTTCCGTAATGATCAGAGTGGAAGAGTTTATTGTCAATGCATGGTGTCTAGATTGACCCATCAACCGTGCAGGGTTAGACAAGAAGAAAAATAATCGTTAGGCTAATTCAGGGGGATAAAATGGCGAATGAATTTCGTGCATTATTGCTTGAAAAATCAGAAGATGGGGTCTCAGCCTCCATCAAACAACTCAAAGATGAACAGCTTCCTGACGGTGATGTAACTGTCTCAATATCCTACTCAACCTTAAACTATAAGGACGGTATGATCTTGAAAGGTGTTGGTGGCCTTGTACGAAATTATCCACATATTCCTGGCATTGATTTTGTAGGACGGGTAGAGCGTTCTGAAGCCTCAGAATATAGTGTAGGAGATAAAGTTATCCTTACCGGTTGGCGCGTTGGCGAGGCCCGCTGGGGAGGATTTTCCGAAAAAGCACAAGTGCAATCAGATTGGTTAGTTTCTTTGCCTAAGAAATTGACTGAAAAGCGAGCGATGGCAATTGGCACTGCCGGTCTCACGGCGATGCTTGCGGTTTTGGAATTTCAAAGTAATGGCTTGCGGCCCGAAAACGGTCCGATATTGGTTACGGGTGCTAACGGCGGTGTTGGTAGCATTGCTGTAAGTCTCCTCGCAGGATATGGATTCGAAGTACACGCCTCCACCGGCCGGTTGGATCTCTCAGACGATCTTAAGTCTATTGGAGCTTCAGAAATAATCGCGCGTGAGGAACTTAACGCCGTTCCTGAGCGCCCTCTACTTTCAGAGCACTGGTCGGGGGTCGTAGACACTGTTGGCGGGGATACTCTCGCGGCGGTATTGCCTCAGATAAAAAGTCGTGGCGTGGTTGCAGCCTGTGGAAATGCTGGTGGAATCAAATTTAGCGCTACAGTAATACCTTTCTTACTACGCGGGATAAAATTAATTGGTATTGACTCGGCGATGTGTCCTATAGGCCAGAGAAAAAAGGCATGGGAAAGGCTTTCTGAAGATCTTTCGGCGGCTGTGCTCGACGGTTTGACAAAAACTATTTCTTTAGAAGACCTGCCTGAGTCGGCAGGTAAAATTCTCAAAGGAAAGATCAAGGGTCGGATGATTGTAGATGTAAATGCCTAAATTAATATTAGAAAAATAATAACAAGGAGATCCCGAGATGGATTTTGATTTGCCAGAAGAGCTTGTAATCCTCAAGGATAATTTGCGACGGTTTGTTGACTCAGAGCTGATACCGATCGAACGAGAGACAAATGATGGAACAGAATTTCTTCCTGGAGTCCAAGAGACATTGGAGGAAAAGGCAAAGGATCTTGGGCTTTGGCTGTTTGATGTCCCAGAGGAATTTGGTGGTTTAGGTCTGGGACATCTCTCAAAGGCTGTGATGTGGGAGGAAATGGCTCGCACCATCGCTATCCCGGCGCGCAATGCGTCAATATTTGGTCCTAGAGTAAGCCCCATTCTGTATACAATTAATGAAGTACAAAAAGAAAGATTTCTATATCCAGTGATTAAGGGTGAGAAGACTAGCTGCTTCTGCCAAAGTGAACCTGAGGCGGGTGGCGATCCAGGTGGTATTCGGACTACTGCTTTGAGAGACGGCGACCACTATGTTATTAACGGTCATAAACGGTGGATTACAGGCGCTACGAATGCAGATTTCGCCCAAGTCGTAACAGCTACAGATCGAGAAAAGGGATCTCGAGGGGGGTTGACGGTTTTTCTTGTAGATATGGATACGCCCGGTATCACCAAGTTACGACAACAAGAATTAATGATTGCAGATAAGCCTTGGGAAATTCTCTTTGAAGATGTTCGAGTTCCTGTTAATCAACGGGTGGGAGACGAAGGCGATGGCATGAGGGCTGCACAAAGTTGGCTTACTGAGGGTCGTTTACGACACGGGGCCCGCGGCGTAGGGGTTATTACACGCTGTCTTGAAATGGCGGCAAGTTATTCCAATCAACGCTCGACTTTTGGCGATAAGCTGTCATCACGCCAAACAGTTCAAAATATGCTTGTGGATATGTTTCAAAACCGCCATCAGCTGCAGCTTATGGTGTACAATGCGGCTTGGCGAGCTGACCAGGGCCAAGATGTACGCAAGGAGTCCTACATGTGTAAATATTTTGGGGATGAGATGTCCTTCAAGGCTGCCGACAGGTGCATGCAAATTCATGGCGGTATGGGCCTGACAAAAGATATGCCCATAGAACAATTTTTCAGGGATCAACGCAGTATGATCATAACTGAGGGACCAACAGAAATATTGAAAATGGCTCTAGCTCGCCTAGTGCTTAGGGAATATGGCGGATAAGGAAAATAAATGGAAAACAATAGTGATAACAATAAAGTCGAACTCCCACCAGCACGTCCAACACTCAAAACTTTTGCCGCTTTCGCTAATTACATAGGAATTAGACTTATTGAGTGGGAACTTGACCGGTGTGTCATGGAATTCGATGTCGGAGACAATGTGCTAAATGGCACTGGTGTCTTGCACGGGGGATGCATGTCCACGGCCATTGATACTGCTCTGGCGCATGCAGCAATTTTTTGTACGGTGCCTGAAAACTATCGATCTGGTGCTACAGTCACGTTGACAGTGAATTTTATTCTTCCGGTAATGAAAGGTAGTCGTGTAACTATTGAGTCAAAAAAGACTGGTGGAGGCAGAACTATGTTCATGTCGGTGGCTGAAGCCCGGGATGAGAGTGGTAGAATACTGGCAACAGGTCAGGGTATTGGGCGATATCGGGATGGTTGCCATGTACCCGAGGGTCTACCGAGGCCTGACGAAGTGCCAGATGGCAGGTCACCAGGTCGATTTTCATAAAAATATTCTTTCAAACAATTAAAAGTATGAATTATGACTAATATGTTCCGTGATGTTGAACCTTTATTGAAACCCAAGTCAATGGCAATAGTTGGTGCTAGTGAAACTGGAGGTGACGGCTGGTCTAAGGTATTGTTTCACAATCTAAAAGAGGCGGGCATGCCTCTTAAAGTTTTTCTTATTAACCCTCGAAGAGAAGAACTGTGGGGAGAGAAGGTATATCCAGATTTTTCTGCCTTACCTGAACCGGTTGATCATGCAGCTGTACTAGTCCCGGGACGGTTCGTAAATGATGTCGTAAGCGATGGCATTGCTAATGGTTTAAAAGCAGCCACCATTTTTTCAGCCGGATTTGGAGAAGGAAGAAAACATATTGGGGCGGAACGTGGCGAAGAACTAAAAAAAATTATAGATGGGTCGGGTATTTCAGTTTGTGGTCCAAACTGTATGGGTACATTTTCTCTACCTAGAGATATGCTTCAATATCCCACCCCACGGCTTCGTAACCTTAAAAAGGGACCAATCGGGGGAATTTTTCATTCCGGAGGAACGTTAGGGTATTGGTTTGCGCGTGCAGCTCAACGTGGGCTCGGATTTTCTTATGCGGTCTCGTGTGGTAATGAATTTGGTCTGGATTGTGCTGACTATCTAAATTTCCTAGCGGATGACCCTGATACCGAGATTATCGTCGCCATGCTGGAGAGCATAAGGCGCCCCCACGCGTTTATGGAGGCAGCTCGAAGGGCATTTGAATCTGAAAAACCTTTGATATTGGTCAAATTAGGCAAGAGTGAACTTGGGAAAGAACAGGCCAAAACGCATACTGGGGCGGTTGCCGTGGATGATGATGTTTTCATGGCAATGTGCAGAAAATATGGGATTACGCGCTGTCAAAGTTTGGATGACATGGTGGAGATTGCCATGGCTTTTACTCAAAAAAGATATCCTGAAGGGGATAAGCTCGCGATTGTGACAACCTCTGGCGGGGCAGTGGGTCTGTCGCTCGATGCCGTTGCCGATGAGGGTGCAGTCTTGGCTCGCATTTCTAATGATTCTGTGCAGAAAATGGTGGATTTGGTTCCCGAAGAAATTGACGTTTATAACCCAATGGATGCCGGGACGCCTTTGGCTGGTGATGTCGCGCGTTTTTGCAAACTCTGCAAGCTTTTTGCTGATGATCCGGCTGTAGATATTGTAGCGATGCAGGGGCGTCTGCCTCTTCCCGGTGATACCGAAACAGCACATTTGTATGTAGATTTAAGGGACTATACTTCCAAGCCTATCCTCCCTTTTGCGCGTATGTCGGAAAATGCTGACGAGGAATATCGGGATTTTCAGGACGCCGCGGGAATGCCATTTCTTTTCGGTATTCCTGAAACGGTGAAGTCTATGCAGGCGCTGGTAAAATATGGGGCTGCTAAGAGACGAGGCATTAAAAACACTCCAAAGCCGATTGGTGAGGATAAAAATATTTCCGATGAACAGCTAATTAAAAAACTAGCTGATAGTGGTTTGACTTCTCCTTCACAAATTATCGAAAGGGATCCAATAGCAGCAAGATTGGCAGCAGAAGCAATTGGATTTCCGGTCGCACTAAAAATTATTTCGGATAAAATTAGTCATAAAACCGAGGTAGGGGGTGTTGTCCTTAACCTGCTGGATGGTGCTGCTGTAGAAAATGCAGCAAATGAACTTCAAGGAAAAATCGGAGCCGGTAAGATCAATGGTTTTCTAGTGCAAGAGATGGTTGAAGGACTTGAGATGTTGGTCGGGGTTCGCGATGATCCAGGTTTTGGGCCGCTAGTGGTTGTAGGGCTTGGTGGCATTTTTATTGAGCTAGTGAAGGATGTGTCGCTGCGTTTGGCGCCCGTAAATGATGTTGATGCGAAGGAAATGCTTATGGAGCTAAAGGGTGCTGAGGCTCTAGAAGGTTTTCGCGGACAGGCGCCCCGAGATATAAATGCTCTGATAAAATCGATTGTTGGGCTGTCGGAATTTTTTATTGAAAATCGGAATTGGCTTGCCGAAATCGAGGTAAACCCTGTCATTGTATTGGAAAAGGGAAAGGGTGTCCGCGCGGTTGATGTGAGGCCTGTTCGAAGAACATAGCTACTGTTATTTATTTTTTTAACAACCATAGGAATGACTAGAAACCATTTTTATCAAAAAGGAGGAAAATGATGCTAAAAAAGAAATTCAGCTGCGTTAAGGTAGACCAACAAAAAGACGGGATAACTTGGGTAATTTTCAATCGTCCTGAAAAACGAAACGCTATGAGTCCAACTTTCCATGCAGAAATGATGGAAATTATGAAATCGTTGGAAACTGACCCGGATACCAAGCTCGTTATATTGACCGGTGCCGGAACTGCATACAGTGCAGGACAGGATCTCAAAGAATATTTCCGCGAAACAGACGGGAATAATGCTGCAAAAGCAGCGGCTGGAGCGAACAGTCGCTGGCGTAGCGACGTACTTTGGATGTATAATAAACCGACAATTGCTATGATTAACGGTTTTTGTATCGGAGGAGCTTTCACTCATTGTATTTGCAGTGATTTTGCGATAGCCGCCCATGATGTAACCTTTAGTTTGTCGGAGGTTAATTGGGGTATTCTGCCTGGTGGTATGGTATCCAAAATGATGTCAGATACCGTGCGTCCTCGTGATGCTATGTTTTATGCTGCAACGGGTCGACCTTTTAACGGTAAGAAGGCAGCTGAAATAGGTCTGATCAACTTTTCTGTTGCTAAAAAAGACCTGAAAAGGGAAACACTCAAATTGGCGAGAGAATTACTCGAGAAAAATCCTAATGTGTTGCGCGGGACGAAACACGCTATTAGAGCGACACAAACAATGTCATGGAGAGCGGCTGCAGATTATCTAGCTGCCAAGCAAGCAGAGATTAAAATGCGAGACGCGGCAAGAGGGCACGATTCATATAAAGAGGGTATTCGCCAGTTTATTGATGAGAAAGCCTACCGGCCAGTTTTCTCTCCCTATGTGGGTGCTTCAGATGGAAAGACTACGGAAAAAGGTGGGAAGCCTAGAGCATCTGGTGCTCGTAAGAAGAAAGCGCCGGCAAGAAAAAAATCGGCGAAAAGAAAATAGTAATTAAAGAAATAGAAACCATATTCTAAGAAACGGTGCGGATATCCTTCGCACCGTTTTTTCAATTAGAAATTTTTTAGTGTTTATTCACTCCAGGAAATAATGGGAGTAAAATACTCATCGATGGGCTCTGTTTTTTTAAGATAATGTTGGTCGACAAGGTGCTTCATGAAAGTTTCCAGTGTCCTACGATTTGGTTCAACCCCGTAAGCCCAGGTATTTTCACCCATTAAAGCAGTCATTTCCTCTATTTCGTCATGAAGCCAAGGCAACATAATGCGCTGTGCACCTGAAAATTTGATCTGTTCTATAGCCCACCTTTTAGAATCCTCACACGCTTTAAAAAGACTTTCGGCGACCCAGGGGTGCTTAATAAAAAGCTCTTCACGAATTACCAGGGTATGCATTATTGGGTGGATGCCTGTTTTTTTGTAATAAGCTCTCTCGAGTTCGCGATAGTTTGGGAAAAGTCGTGTTACATGATTACCGTTATGCAGGGCGTCTGGTCGACGGGCTCCAAAATAGGCGTCAATTTCGCCGGCTTCCAGCATTTCATTGAGTGAACGATCGGAAGGAATTATTGTTAAAGAAAGTTCCTTTGTTGGGCGAAGGTCCATGTCCCCGTCTTCGGCCCGAGGAGTATTAACTCCCCCCTCAAACCATTGGATCGTATCCATATTGACATTAAATTCGTCTTGTAAAATACCACGAACCCACACACCGGCAGTTTGCCGGTATTCTTGAACTCCTACACGTTTACCCTCAAGATCTTTTGGGTCGGTTATTTCAGCCTTTGAGTTTACGAAAACGAAACCATGACGAAAGACTCGAGAGGGAAACACGGGAATTGCTACATAAGGAAATTTCCCTCTTATTCGAGAAATTAGATAGTGGGCAAGGGACATTTCTGCTACATCAAAAGAATTAGTCTTTATCATTCGCGCAAAAATTTCCGGTGGGGACTGAATGGCAATGTACCGAAGATCAATTCCTTCCGGATTTATGACACCGGTGCTCAATGCTTCCATTCTGTCATAAGGACCACAAGCCAAAGTAATAGGTAATTTTTTCACCAATACTATCTCCTATTTTAGGCCATACGTTTTGTGAAATGCATTATAAATCCATAAAATATATCAAGGTCTATAATATACTAATATCATTTTCTCTGGTAAGTTGAAGTCTCGTTTAGGTTCTTTTCAGTGTCGTAACCTTTGCGGCTACTGTAAAATACGAGGAACATTAAGCCTGTCCCGAGAAGGAAGGTGAATATGATCCCGAAAGCCATAGCTATTTTTCCATGCAGGGAAATTTCAACATCATCTATACTCATCCAAATTTCGTAAGCGACATACATAGACCCTGCCATCAGAATAATTAGGAATATGATAAGAAGTATTATTTTCATGGATTTAAATTCTATAAAAACTTATATATTCGAATTTGCTTCCCATGAAAGATTATTTAGATAATTTTCTTCAAATGATGAGATTTGATCTTCGAATTGCATCGTGTATCCCACTGAATCTAGTCCCTTTAAAAGACGATCACGGCGATGGGCGTCAATATCGAATGCGTGGGTTCCTTGATCCGGTCCCGTGACCTTTCTTTCCTCTAGATCTACGGTAATTTCCGCTCCTGGGGCATTATGTAATTGTTGTCTCAATGACCGAACGGTCTCTTCCGGTAGAACCACTGGTAATAGACCATTGTTAAATGAATTATTATAAAAAATATCTCCAAAACTAGTTGCAATAATCGCTCTAAATCCAGCATCTACAAGAGTAAATACCGCCCCTTCACGTGAAGAGCCACATCCAAAGTTATCGCCTGCAACAATAATTTTTGCTGAACGAAATCCCTCCTTATTTAAAATAAAATTTTTATTCTCATTTTCATCTTCATCGAAACGAAGATCTTTGAAAACGTAGCTGCCATAAAGTTCATCGCGAGGCATCATTAGGTGACGGGCAGGGAGAATTTGGTCAGTATCGATATTATCCTGATCCATAGGTGCTGCGATAGCAGTAACGCAGATGAAAGGTTTCATTGTTTTTTCTCCATTTTACGGACATCTGTAAAATGGCCATTTACTGCCGCGGCCGCGGCCATGGCTGGACTTACAAGGTGCGTTCGGGCGCCCCTTCCTTGTCTTCCTTCAAAGTTTCTGTTGGAGGTTGAAGCACATCGCTCCCCATTTTTTATGAAATCACCATTTACCCCAATACACATCGAGCATCCAGCTTCTGGGCGCCAATCCACCCCAGAGTCAATAAATATTTTATCTAGGCCTTCTTGTTCCGCTTGGCTCTTGATGAGTCCTGAGCCGGGAACTATCAGCGTTGGGATTTTGGTTTTTCTACCATTGAATACGGTAGCAGCTTCCCGTAAATCCTCAATTCGGCTGTTTGTGCAGGACCCTATAAATACGCGGTCTACATTGATATCAGAAATTACCTGCCCAGGAATTAGGCCCATATAATCCATTTTACGTTTTAATGCCGCTTGTTTTTTTGTGTCGGTTTCTAGCGACGGATCAGGCACGATTCCTCCAATTGGTAATACATCTTCTGGGCTGGTTCCCCAGGTAACCATGGGTTCCATTTGAGTCGCATCAACAGTCGCTTCCTTGTCAAATGAAGCGTCCCTATCGCTCGAGAGAGTCCTCCAAAGTTCTTCGGCCTTATCCCAGGCTGATCCTTTGGGTGCATAGGGCCTACCATTTAGGTATTTAAAAGTTTTTGTATCGGGCGCAATCATCCCCGCCCGTGCTCCAGCTTCTATTGACATATTGCAAACGGTCAATCTTTCCTCAATGGACAGGTCTTCAATACCTTTTCCTGTATATTCAATTACATGCCCGCTTCCTCCTGCAGCCCCAATTTTGCGAATAATTGATAGGATTATATCTTTCGCTGTTACGCCGATTGGGCGTTTACCGGTAACGGTTACTCTCATCGATTTCGGTTTTGGTTGCCATAAACTCTGAGTTGCAAGCACATGGCTGACATCTGAGGCGCCGATCCCAAAGGCAAGAGCACCAAGTGCTCCGTGAGTTGATGTATGCGAATCTCCACAAACAATAATCATGCCGGGTTGGGTGATACCTTGTTCTGGTCCTACGACGTGAATAATGCCCCGTCGTTGATCTTTTAGCTCGAAGAGGTTTAAACTGTTTCTTTTTGCGTTTTTTAAAAGATTGGCAACTAAAGAACGTGTCTCCTCGTCGGCATAATCCGAATTATTTAACCCCGTTGTGGGTGTGTAATGGTCCGGTATAGCATAGGTTCGTTCGGGGTGACGTACCCTGCGATCATTTCCGTGGAGCATATTAAAGGCATGAAAAGATAATTCGTGACAATAATGTCGGTCAATGAAGAGAAGGGTCTGGCCGGCTTCGTTATTGGTAATGGTATGATGTTTCCAAATTTTTTCAAAAAGTGACTGCGGAGCGCTCATCTTAATTTCCTTTTGGAACCAATATGTAAATGTGAGGACCCTATTTATTCTTTTGGTAGTGCGTGTCGTTGCATTAAACCAGCTTGAGACGCCGCAAAGACAAGAGTAAGGATTATCAGTCCAAAGACTTTGAAAGATATCCAAAAATCTGTGCTCTGCGTGCGCCAAATAATCTCGTTAAGTAGAGCCATCGAGACGAAAAACCATGCAAACCTCAGTGTGAGTTTATGCCAGCCGGCATTATCCATTGGCCATGCAGCTGACATCAAAGGCCTGAGCAATGGTTTCTTAAAAAGAAGGCCCGTAAAAAGAATGATAGCAAATAAGGCTTGAACAATAGTCGGTTTCATCTTTATGAAGGTTTCATCCTGAAGCCAAAGTGTCAGTCCCCCAAACACACCAACAATTACAGCTGTTATTAAGGGCATCATGGGTATGCGTTTTACAACAATTAAAGATACTAATAGGGCAACCGCCGTCGTAACCATCAAAGCGGCTGTCGCTGTCAGGAGGGGTGTACTCTTACTTATATCGGGTGCGAGCATGTAGACTATAAAGAAAACGGCTAAAGGTGTATAATCTAGAGTAGGTTTCAACCAATTAGGTTCAGCTTTTTCATTTGTCATCTCAAATTCCACTTTCTTGAACGCTTGGATATTAGTAACACATATTGCCGAGTGCAATGAGACAATATGGATTATTGGTGCGTTGACGGGGTGGCCGTGGCAAATTACCGTCAAGGAAAGAATTGGTCTAAAACGTCATTAATGCCTAATATTTTAGGGGATATTTCGATGGTAAAATTCACAAAAGTACAAGTAGAAGGTAATGAAATGCGGATTGTTTATTCATCACCGGGGGAAAAAGCAGAGTATCCCACGATAGTGGTTATGTACCACCGAGGTGGGTTTGATGAATTTACAATTAAGGTTTGTGATGATTTGGCAGACGCCGGTTTTTTCTCAGCGGCAATGGATCTTTATCATTGGCCACCCCTTCTGGAACCTGCCTCAGAAAACCCATTTCCCGTTGATCCTGAAATAATCAAGGATATAACAGCAACTGTAGGTTGGCTATCAGGTCGAAACGACGTTGATATTAAACGTCTGGGTATTTTGGGTCACTGTATGGGTGGACGTATGGCCTTGTTAGGCGCTGCTACCCATGATGTTTTCAAGGTTTGTGTGCCCTATTATCCCGGTAATATTTTTAAGCCGTGGAGTGAGGATGGACCGTCACCATTTGAACTTTTAGGGGACATCAGAGCCAGGATATTGGGGTTCTTTGGCAATGACGACCAAAACCCTTCACCTGAAGATCGGGATAAAATTTCTGCTGAGTTGACGAGGCTCGGTGTTCAGCATGAGTTTCATGGTTACGACGGTGCCGGCCATGCCTTTCAAAACTTTGTTGTTCCAGAGCGCTTTCGTCCCGAGGCGACAGTTGATTCTTGGAGTAAGACGATCAGCTTTCTGAATCAAACTTTAAAGGGCTAAGCAATTATTGGTTTTGTATCTTGAAGAAAAATTACAATATTACACCATGGATTTAGAGATCTCCCACGCGGCCCTTAAGGAATTAGTTGTAGCAAATAGGATTTTGGCTAACGAAGGAGTTGTTGACGCCTTTGGGCATGTTAGTGTGCGGCATCCAAAAAACCCTGAGAGATATATCATGGCGTGTTCCCGTAGCCCCGGAATTGTTACTATTGCAGATCTAATGGAGTACACTTTAGACGGTGACCCCATCGATCAACAGGGCCGCTCAATGTACGCTGAAAGACATATCCATGGCGGTATTTACGAAGTTCGATCAGATCTACACTCTGTTATACACAGTCATTCTCATGCCGTTATCCCATTCGGTTTGACGGGCGCAGAAATACGGCCAGTTTTTCATATGGGGTCGACTATGCTTGGGCCAATCCCAATATGGGATATTTCCGATAAATTTGGAGATACTACTTTACTTGTTCTTAACATGGAGCAGGGGCGTGACCTGGCTAGGGGACTGAAGCATGGGCAGATCGCATTGATGCGTGGGCACGGGTGTGTGGTTGGAGCGGAAACAATTAAAAAGGCGGTTATGATGGCGGTATATTTGGAGGATAATGCGAAGCTCCAAATGCAGGCCATGCAAATGGGTCAACCGCGATATATGACTGCAGAGGAAATAAGACTTTGTAGTGAGCGCATCGGAGGGGATCTGGCAATTGATAGAGCATGGGAATATTGGTCAATTCGCGCTGGCTATAGTGATATTTGAAACATCGAGCTAGATTGTAATCTGTAATTGGAACATTTATTTTTTTAAGCCCATGCATTCTGAAAGTCTTATTCAAATTTACGATAGACGACTTGAAGACGGAAAAATTCGTCCAGATCCAGATCAGCAGAAAATTGCTCGTATGTTACAGAGCCTTAACGATAATTTAAAGAAGGCCAGTCGGCCAGAGGCAGGGATTACCAACTTATTGAAATTCTTTCAGGGAGGGCTTCAAGAAAAACCGCTAATGAAAGGTCTTTATATCCATGGACCCCCGGGCCGGGGAAAATCTATGCTGATGGATTTATTTTACGACAACTCGTCTGTGATCAAACGCAGGCGTGTGCATATTCACCCTTTCATGCAGGAAGTGCAGGCCAAACTACATCAATGGCGTCAGGAAGGCGGAGGCAAACAGGCTAAAGAGCCTCTACCACGTTTGGCACAGGAAATTGCAGCGGAAAGTCCATTGCTCTGTTTCGACGAGTTTCAAGTTGAAGCCGTCGTTGATGCAATGATTTTGCGGCGCCTATTTGAAACGATGTTTGAATATGGAGTAACTGTGGTGGCAACGTCAAACACTGCTCCAGATGATCTTTATAAGGGAGGATTGCAGCGCGATCGATTTCTACCATTTATAGAACTGCTTAAGGAAAGAATGCAGGTTATAGAATTGTGCGGCGGAACTGACTATCGCCGCGACCGTATCAATTCTGTAGGGGTATATCATAGTCCTCTTGGGGTGGGAGCTGAGGAAGCCTTAAATGATGCTTTTTTGGGGCTTACGGATGGTGCCGAAGGTTTGCAGGAAAAACTCCTTGTACATGGAAGGACAATTCTTGTCCCAAAGGCAGCGCGCGGAGTAGCGTATTTTCCGTTTGATGCGCTTTGTGTTCGGCCTCTCGGCGTCGCGGATTATTGGACGATTGCTTGTCGGTATCAGACCCTAATTTTATCTGATATCCCGATTTTTAAGCCAAATGATAGAAATATTGCCAAGCGTTTCAGTATTTTAATAGAAACTTTATATGAACAGAAGACGAAGTTGATCTGTTCGGCAGCGGCGGCTCCTGATAATCTATATACGGAAGGTGATGGCGCTGAGATTTTTACTCGTATATCCTCCAGGTTGGATGAGATGCAGTCCGAAGAATATTTGTCTGCGCCACATAATCCGGCAGCCCCTAAAGCCCTTTAGCTTATTTAATTATTTCTGGTTATTGACCATGTTTTTGTTAAAGTACCATCCCGTTCTGGGGGCAAAAATATTGCTTCTTCACGGCAGGCTTCTAAAGCGTCGATCGGAGGTAGTTTATCATTCCATTTTAACCCGATAAATCGACAGCCCGTTAAAGCCCCCGCTCCGTCCGAAGCTAACCAGACTGTCGGCGGTACGATGATCTCTGGTGGTAGGAATTGTTTATTATTGTTTTTAGCTGTCGCCCTAACGGCTGGAAGGACAAACTCTGTCTCCACTGCGCCCCCAGGTGCAACAGAGTTTACAGTCACTCCGGTGTTCTTTAAATCTTGGGCCCAACATAGCGTCATTGCTTCAAGGGCGGCCTTCGATGGCCCATAGGGGGATTCATTAGGACGGTACATTGACGATCGAGATTTGCTTACATTAATAATTCGTCCAAAATTCTGTTCTAACATGACCTTTACAGCTGAGAAAGCCATATTAAATGGTCCATTTATGTTTGCGTTTACAATCGCGCTCCAGCCGTTTGGGTTGCCCTCGTAAAATTTGACGCGGTCATCTGCCATCATGCCCTGGCCAAGAGCTGCATTGTTGATTAAAACATCTAGCCGGCCAAAATCCCTAATTGTTTGATTCACGACTTCCTGACAAGCACCTAAGTCGGTGACATCTGATTGAATGGCCAGTACGGATAACTGGTTGTTTATATTTTGGAGCTCGTCCGCTACTTTTTGAATCTGGTCTACATTTTTGGCTGCTGTAATTATTATACCCCGCGCGCCCGCTTCGGCATATCCTATAGCCATAGCGCGACCAAGGCCTCGACCACCACCGGTAATTATTACAATTTTTCCTTCCAGTGGGTTTTCCATATGACTTTCCTCAACAATGATATGCACTTAAGTTAGAATAACCATATAATCTGTACATATAAATGTACTTTTTTGGGTATTTGAAAGGTTCGTGTAGATATGTCTCTGGATTTCCAAGAGTGTCCTTTTTGGGATTTTTCAATTGATTTGTACGGTCGAAAAGGTGTTTCAGCAGCCTGTATTGCTCTTCAGGACAGGCATAAACTGGACGTCAATATCATTCTGTTGAGCATGTGGATGGGTTATAGTGGTAGGGCTGTGATAAATCATGATACCTTAATTAATGCGCTTGATGTTTCAACTCGCTGGAATAAAGAAATTATTTGTGGCATTCGGGCAGTAAGGCTATCTCTAAAAGATAATTTTGCTCCTATACCTATAGGAGATAGTGAACAGTTGCGTAAAAAATTGTTGGCCTTAGAAATAGATGGTGAGCATCTGGAACAATTAGCTATAGCATCTACAATAACCTCAGAACCAAATTCTCAACTCGACCAGACCTTACGCCTAGCGATTTGCACAGCTAATTTGGGCCTTTATTTTACGCATTTGGACGCCAAATTAATTGAGGAAGACTATTCGAACGTAAGAGACATTATATCGGCAACATTTGACGGAATTAATGAAGAAAGTGTTAATTTGGCAATGCAGTCATTTGCTGCTATTTAACTAACAATGGCATTTTGGTAACAATACCGCATATTAGAATATAACTGAGTTGGTACTATAGGGTATCAGTAGAGTTACATGGCAAGCTTAAAAGATAGAATCCAGTCTCGTTTAGAAAAACTAGGTAAATCAGCCCGCAGGGCGTCAATAGATGGGGGACTGAACCCTGATGCAATACGCAATGTTCTAAGAGATAAATCGTTGAGTCCGAGATGGAATACTTTGGAGGGTATCGCAAGGGGTCTAGATTGGAGGGTGGAAGCATTACTTGGGCTAGCGTCAAGCCGCACCACAAAAGAAGATGGTAAATCACATTATGGCCTGGCCCCCATTGTTGGGCACCACAACTCAATGGTTACTGTAGACCGAGCTTCTCACGAGTTTAGGAGAGGACGGCCAATAAATATTCGAGATTCGTCCGGGGCCTCTTTGCTTGTCGTCCCATCCGAAATGGCAACTGACAAGGTTATCAATTGGCTGGTAGAAATGGGGGTCAGTGATCCTGCTGTGGCTATTACGCATCATCGTGCACGAACATTAAAAGTGCGTCTATATACCGATCAAATTGTCTTGATCCCCTTTAAATTCTGGCGCAATGCGGAAATTGCAAAAACCATCGCTGATCCGAGAGCCGACTTATCAAACCCCCTGAGGGGACCTTATGAGGCAATAAGATCTGCTACAAGCGAGGCAAGTATCGCAGCTGTTCAACTTGCTAAAATAGCCCGCCTTTTGCCATCAGTCATTTTGGTTAAGTGCAGTCAAGAGGTTGAGCAATCCTTTAAAGACGAGGGCGGATATACGATTTTGGACTCGGAAATAATGTCCTATGAAATGGATACAGCTGCAGCACTCAGACAAATAAATGCGGCCCGCGTTCCTCTGGAGAATGCAGAAAATACAAGAATCCTATCCTTTCGATCACCAGATGGGGGGAGAGAGCATCTCGCAATCGTCATAGGAGATCCGCCGATTGGATTACCCGTTTTGGCTCGGATACATTCAGAATGTTTTACGGGAGATCTTATAGGGTCATTGAAATGTGACTGTGGGCAGCAACTGCGCGGAGCGGTATCCCAAATTGCACAGGAAGGTGCAGGGATATTACTTTATTTGCGGCAGGAGGGTCGGGGAATTGGCCTAACTAACAAATTAAGGGCATATGCGCTGCAAGACCAAGGATTTGATACTGTAGAAGCCAATGAACGGTTAGGGTTTGAATCAGACGAACGAATCTTCTTGCCTGCAGCCAGAATTCTGAAACAGTTGGGCTATCAAACGGTTCGCCTGATGACGAATAATCCGGATAAGGTGGAAGGCCTAAAGTCATCTGGAATAGACGTCGTTGAGCGTGTACCGCATGCATTCCCCTCAAATGACCATAACGCATTTTATCTATCGGTTAAAAAGGAAAAAAGTGGTCATTTATTATAACCTTGCGAGCATTTTCTTATACATGGGGAGACTTCCAGAAGCGATTTTATTAATGCTCCTTGAAGTTTATCGCTTTCGGCATCAAAAACATCATTGTTGATTTGCTCTCGCACTAACCATTGTTGCTCTATATGTAAAAATCGGTTGGTTGTTTTAAAAGTACCCTTATGACAAATGTCGGGGCTCAAGTTTAAGTGTCGGCCCTGNATGTTNGTGCGACCACATACCCGGCGATATTTGTATCTATTATCCTGCAAGTCCTGACAACTTGTAGCTAGCGTTGATGACTTTAAGGATCTTCTGAGACTATCTCGAACTCTATTTACAACACTGGCAGCATTGTTTTTTTGGCCCATTGAGCCATCAGAAAGTACAAACAATGTCTTGGTCCCCCTGCCGGAAAACCCGTGCAACTGAATAAAAAGGGCTTTAGGCCATAATTTTGCGAATAAAACGTGACTGGAGTGGAACATGTTGGGCAGATAATGAGACGGGTCGGANATCGGGTAACTCTCTCTTATGCCGCNACAAACACTAGTTCTTCCATCACAGTGAGATTTNGACATAGCGGCACAGCGATTGTTGCCCGAGATAATTGCGGCTCTGCCCCTTAAGGCTTTTAAAAGAAGGACGGATTGGATTCCTGTAAGTCTATCCTTTATAGGGTGGGGTGCCTCTAAAACCAAGTTTCTTTCAGGGTTTCTGGCAATGATTATGTATGGCCCCTTTCCGGTGCGTATGGGACTTAAGTACCAAAAGCCCTTTTGATCCTCGGTAATTAATTCAGCAGAGTAGTGTTTAGACTTTAATTTAAGAAAATTCGGATTAAATGGTTGCTTAAGGATTGTGTTAATTAATTGTTTGAGATCTGAAAATTCTGACTTTTTATAGGAGATGGTTTCGACAGAATGCTGGGGTAAATATTCAGCGTGTTTTATTTTATCTCTCAAGGACGCGTTACTACATCCTGATGCAAGAAAGCCAACCACAAGAGAGGCGACTATTATAAAATGATTTTTGAAATTGAAAATGGTTGATTTAAACAATATTTCAGTTTACTGAGGCGAAATTTCGGGGTCCCCCGCAGTCATATAGTCCCATAGACGTTCATATATTCTGCCGGTTCCGGTTGCCCTTACCTTGCTTTCTGCTTCTGTAAAACAAACTGATTCGTTTTCCGCTTTAGAGGCCATAACTGCCAATTCGGTTCCTGCGGATTCTTCTAAATAAAATGCCATAACAATGCTTTCTTCGACCGTGGGTGCCACGCATACAGCACCATTCCCTCTCATGACTATGGCTCTGTTATTTCCTAAAGATTTTGCAAAATCAGAAGCCTGTTNGTCCGATCGCAAGAGTAGAGGGTCNTCCCANAGAGGTGGANTTGGATAAAAATANGAGCCGAAGCCTAGGCGGGCTCTCGGTGTCTTTCTGAAAGTTGAGAGGGTCATGACATTTCGAGGAAACACACGGCAAATGCCGTTCACATCTTTCCTAGCTGCATATATCTGTTGATGACACCTTACTTCTCCAAGAACCCCGCTGGGTAATTCTCCATTTATGGGTACTANAGACCCCTCCTCCCCTGGTTTTATTAAGCCCATCGGCTTAGGTGCGCATACAAGAAATTTTGTATCATCAAGCCGTGCACTGACATGTCCGTATGCATGAACAAGGTTATGTCGCGCTAANGCCCTTGCTGCTAACCTAACCCTCCTTTGGGTCTTTTCTATCGGCTCCTCAAGTGATCCAAAATCGTTTCCCATAAAAATTTTACTTTCTGAATTCAGGAATGTCTGGTTTTGATCCCCAAGCGCAGAACGCTTCAGAAGTAAACGGAAACTGGCGAGGCTTATAATTNGGATCTTCNATAATTTTTACACCATGNGAATATTCATAGANCATTCCGTCNGGNCCCTCGTAATATAAAAACATGGCNCCAGAGGTTACGTGACGACCTGGGCCAAAAACAATATGAACNTGCTTNTCAGATAAGAAATAGTATGACCGCATTATGTCGTCGATACTTTGGACCTGAAAGTTTACGTGTTGGATCCCTGGTGTGTTCGCGGGGAAAAGGGCAATCCGGTGATGAACAGAGTCGAATGACAATAGACCGGCGTCTCCTATCCAGTCATTTGGACGCAAGTTGAAATTTGTTGTCCAAAACTTCTCATCTCTCGGAGCGTCATTCGTCTTCAGCCCCACATGGCTAAATTCGGTAATTCCCGCATCCCTTGTGGGAAAGTATCGTCTCGCAGATTTTTGCGGTCTTGTTACGACTTCGAATTTATTACCTGTAGGGTCGGAGAATTTAAAAAAATTAACTACCCTGCGGTCGTGGAGCTCTTGATCCGTTCCCCATTTTACCGAGACACCTGCACTCTTGAGATCCTCAAATCCAGCCTCGAGTTTATCTTGGTCGGCCACTTCAAAAGCTACCACGTGTTCGTTGATTCCGCCTTCCACATAGCAGATGTCATGATCACGTTCATCGCCACGAACATAAATTCGGTTATCTTCTCGACGGACCTCCTGAAGCCCNATTGTTTCGGTNGCAAATGAAACAGCTTCTTGAAGGTCAGCAGCNCCTANACGGATATATGCGAGGTCAATTATTTCAATCATACATCTATGATAGGTTACAAACGTCGCTATGCAAGTGTTACATTAATTGAATTATAGTTTCAAACTTGAACTCGATTTATTAAAAGCAAGGTGTTTCTGTTAAAATACAAATTATAATATCTTGATTCTTCAATATTCAGGATTGATTTTATTTTAATCAGGGGCTGGAAAATTCGTCAGCCCATTGGTCATAAATTAATGAATATATTTTTATACCACATAGTTTTTGTCATTGTGATGATATTAGTCTCAGCATTTTTTACTCGTTTAATGCTTAAGGTTGGCATATTGGCGCAGCCAAACCATCGGTCCTCTCATGATAAGCCGACACCGAGCGGCGGTGGGGTTGGGTTTGTTGCGGTTATTATCGTATCTATCATTCTGTTTCTTTTCATTATCGATGGTGGGTTACATGGTACCCACATATTCTGGCTGTTAGGCGGATCATTGGTTGTTGCGATTGCTGGATTTGCTGATGACCTTGGGAGATTGCCGACTTTTAAAATAAAANTTCTGCTACAGTTATGTGCTGTTCTGATGTTGTTTTTTGGGGATTTGGTTGTCAATCAAATTACAATACCTGCTGTCGGAACGATCAGTCTAGGGTGGTGGGGGTATGTGATTACATTAATTTGGATTATTGGCCTGACCAATGTTTTTAATTTTATGGATGGTCTCGATGGAATAGCCGCGAGCACAGCCATTATCACGGCGTTCTTTTTTGCTGTTATAGCATTATTTCAAAATAATATTCTGGTTTTTGGCTTTAGTTATATCATCATGGCTTCTGTGCTTGGTTTTCTNCCTTTTAATTTTCCGAAAGCCCAGCTTTTTATGGGCGATGTTGGCAGTCAATTTCTCGGTTTCCTGTTTGCGGCACTTTCGGTATTTACCATCACTGCAATAGAGGTCCAGCTTCCCGTTTGGTTAATGCCAACACTATTTCTCCACTTTATCTTTGATGCNGNTTTTACNGTAATCAGNCGTTTACTTTCTAAACAAAATATTACTGAGGCTCACCGAGCCCATTTGTATCAACTACTTAATCGTTTGGGGTGGTCTCATTCTTCGGTCAGTATTCTGTATGCATTTTTAGGGGTTTTACAAGGGTTAACAGCAATCTTCATGCAGGATGCATCGCCNATGACGAAAATAATATTGCTATTGGCATTTATAAGTTTTTACACAATTTGTACGATTCTAATATTTAGGGCTGCGAGAGTTAAAAACTTAATTTAGGTGTAAAAGTGCTATCGACCTTTTTGTCTTTAGCGCTATATAGTGGCTGATTGAACCAATAATGCAGGGGTTAGATATGTTTGGAGATTTTGAAGATCATTGTTGGCGTGATTTTATTGATGAGGAAACGCTGGAAATTTATAGTCATTACAATCGCGAGGTATTTGTCGGAAAAAATCCCGCAGTTCTTATGGTTGATGTCTATAAAGCTAGCTATGAGGGCGGTCAGCAAAGNGTGTTGGACGTCATCAAGGAGCATCCTAGCTCTTGCGGAGAACGCGCGTGGGCAATGGTTGAACCGGCGAAACAGTTACTTGGCGCGGCGCGNGCAGCAGGGATACCTGTTACNTATTGTACGGGTGATACCNGAAGNCTCTCNGGGCAGGGACGTGCTACCAATAGACAAGTTTTAAAGGAACACGAAGNTTCATATAAGATCTTGGAGGAATTAGCNCCNGAAGACGGCGAACTNGTTGTTNANAAGCAAAGGGCNAGCGCGTTTTATGGTACCCCCTTGTTGTCTCATTTGACGCAAATGGGAATTCAAAGTTTGATTATGGGAGGAGGAACTACTAGCGGTTGCCTTCGCGCGGCAGTTCAGGATGCGAAGGCAAATGGATTTCATGTGACGCTCGTGGAGGAATGTTGTTATGACCGTACGCCAATAAATCACATGGTCAATTTATTTGATATGCATCATAAATATGCGGATGTTATGCATCTAGATGAGGTTTTGGATCATATAACTAATATTCGAACAGTAAAGAAGGCCAGCTAGGACTTGAGAAGATAGTTAGCTGTTCTTTGGGCGGCAATAAATACGAAGATTAAGCCCTTTCTTTCGGTGCAAGGTTTTGGGCCCAATCATCTGGTATTACCCCTGCCTCATGCCCTCTACTTACATAATATCGCCAAAGTTTTACAGAGTGGTTGGTTCTTTTAAAATTTGCCGCAAATTCCTCAGATTCTCTTTTTGTTAGTGGAGTGGGGGTTCCTAGGCGGGAAGCGTCAAATAAAGCTTTTGCATTTTCATCAAAGTGGACGGCATCAACCATCAGTGCTGGTATGCTTTCGGCACCAATAACCGCTCCGTGCGCTCGTAATAGCACCGCATTTTTGTCTCCCATTGTCTTAACCATGGCTTGTCCTCTCTCTTGGGTATCTATGTGCCATGATTCTGGGTGAGTTGGGATGCCACTGGACCATCTATAGGCATGGTTCTTCATTGGTACTAGATCAATTCCGTCGACCATTGTAAACAGGGTGGCTATTTCTGGGTGCCAGTGCAGGACAGCGTTGATATCCCTTCTTGCTCGCAAAAGTTCTGAGTGAATTTCCAGTTCATTGACTGGTCGTGCATGGGGGTCTCCGTCCAGTACATTTCCGTCGAGGTCTATAACATACAAGTCTTCCGGAGTTAGATCATTTCTGCTCGCGTCAAAGGCTTGGATCAATAAAGTTTCGCCGTCGGGTAGACGCTGACTTACGTGTCCGCTATATCCCAGTACACCTTCAAAGTTGAGAAGACGCGTGCAGGCGGCTACTTCTATTTTTGCAACTTCCACAGCGGAATTAGATTGTCTCTCCATCACCACGCTCCCCTTAGGCCAGATAAGATAATGTAAGACCCTTGATCAGTTAAAAATAAATGTAGAAACAAGTGTCTTGGACACTCCAACAACTGTCAAGCAAAGTAGTTATATGATCAGTAGTATTCATTTGACGCGAGATATTAGAGCATATGAGTGAAATTCCGTCCGATAAAATTCCCTGGAAGACACAGGCGGCAATATACGGGGCTGGACTGTTCAGTTTCACGATGGTTTTGATATCATCCTTAATTGTTGCTCTGTTAGCCGTGCAATTGACCGAGTCAGAGTTTCTTATCGGAGTGATTGTCGGGTCTAGATATTTCCTCACGTTGGCACTATCTATTCACGGCGGAGCGCTGATGGACCGGTTGGGTACCCGACGTGTTATGGTTGTATTTGCGATCGTGGCAGCAGTTGCCCCTTTATTATTTCCGATAGCGCTTTGGTTGCCTTTTGGTTTGGCTATTACAGCTATCATTTTTCTGCAAATGGTGGCNGGTGTNTCCGATGCCATGGTTTGGGTNGGTGCTCAAGCACTCAGCGGGCATATTATGGGTGGACGTCCTCGCTACGTNGGNCGCATGACNTCGATTGTCAGGCTTGGGGCATTCTTTGGCCCTATAATTTTTGGAGTTCTATGGGATCAAACAAATGTGACAACNACCTTTNTTTTGATGGGAGTGTGGTCNNCTATAGGGTTTTGGTGTGTTTTAAAGATACCCAAAATATCTGAAGAAGGGNTTCANGTGAANCATGAGCCGNTAATCGTCTCTGACATTGTACCCCGANTAAAAGACTATATTGATGCCTTCAGACTAATTGCAATTCCTGCCGTAGCCCTAATTCTTTTGGCAACAATGGTAAGGATAGGTGCCACAGGTATTCAAAATTCATTCTACGTCGTATTTTTGCGTGATATCGAAATTTCTGCAGCGGTAATTGGCGTTCTTATTGGTATTGCGCAACTACTTGCCAGTGCTGGTTCTCTGCTAGCCTCCCCAATGGCCAGAGTAATACACCCACATTGGCTAGTTCTCTGCGCGGTATCGATGACAGTTATAACCATCGCATTAACTCCTCTTTTAGTATTTGGCACTGTGGTNTGGGTTACCTTGATTTTGTTGGCATTTGTAATTGGAATTCGAGGTTTATGTTTGGGTATTAGTCAGCCTATGGAAATTTCCGTTTTGGGAAGGGCTATATCGATTAACGAACAAGGTCTCGGGGCAGGTTTGCGGACTACTGTTAATCGTTTGGCAAGTAGCTTGATACCGCCATTAATGGGGGCAGTTGCAGAGTTTGTAGGCATTCAAAATAGTTTTTTTATCATAGGAGGATTCCTTTTAATGATCCTATTTTTCGCGGCTTTATTTGTGAAACAAAGTGATTCGTTGGGTAATAGGAAGAAGAGCGCAAGCAAATTCAAATGAGTGAAATCAAAATTTCTTTAAGAACCCAGCTTGCCGTCTATGGGTCTGGCATGTTCGCTAATAGCATGTCTAATATTTCGGGGCTAATTGTCCCACTTTGGGTTTCAACCTTCAGCTCTTCCGCAACACTCATCGGACTTGTNTTTGGAGCNCGTCATTTTTTACCACTCTTTTTATCNATTCATGGTGGGTGCCCTGATGGATAGGCTGGGAACACGGCGCGTGATGCTAGTATTTGCCGTAATCAATGCTCTAGTGCCTCTTTTTTTCCCCGGTATGCCTTATATTTGGGCAGCAATATTTCTACAAACGCTGGCTGGCTTAGCTACTTCGATGGGCTGGATGGGAGCACAAACGCTCATTGGTCAGGTGATGCAAGGAAGCGCTGTACATGCTGGAAGGTTATCACTTGCACTTAGGCTAGGTCACCTTGTTGGGCCGCCCATGATTGGACTTTCATGGGATATTGGTGGTGTGTGGTGGGCGTTCTCGGTAATGAGTTTGTGGGCGTCGCTAGGTTTTTTCTCGGCGTTTGCTCTGCCAGTCGAAAACAAGCGACATGAGGAAGTAAGAAAAATCTCGATTTCAAACATGGTTCCAAGGTCAAGTGATTACATAGCAGCCTTTAAGATGCTAACAATTTCGACCGTTCTGTTTGTTGTCTTTATAACAATGATGCGTAACGCCGGAAATGTCGTCCAGACCGGTTTTTATGTTGTTTATCTTGATGAAGTAGTTGGCCTNTCCGGANCCCTGATAGGTATATTAACCTCTNTGGCCGCNATNGCCGGTGGGATAGGTTCCTTATCTGTGGGCTTTCTCGCGAGGGTTTTTTCTCCCCACTGGTTATTACTTGCTACCGTAATGGGCTCAGTAATTTGTATATGNATCACCCCTGTTCTCGGGACTTTTGTATTTTTTGCGGTGGCAATTACCCTGCGCGGAGGTTTTCTGGGGGTGAGCCAACCACTGATGATTTCTATTTTGGCAAAAGCTAGTGATTTGAGGGTGCAGGGCACCAGCGTCGGCCTTAGAAATACTGCTAATAGGCTTACCGGATTCTTAGTCCCCCTCTTAATGGGGGTGCTGATAGATTTTTTTGGGTTGGCAAATGGATTTTACGCTATTGGCATTATTGTCTGCGCCACGCTCGTCGTATCGGGGTGTTGGCTTTCAAGACAGAAAGATATTGNCGGTGGAAAACAATAAAATATAATAATGAGTGCAGAACTTCGAAGAATCCCCTGGCAAGTACAAGCCGGGATTTATGGTGCGGCAGCCTTCAGTAATACCATGCCCAATATGGGGTGGGTTGTCGTACCCATCTGGCTATTATTGCAAGGTGTACCCGATTGGCTCATCGGTATCACTATTGGCTGTAGACATATAGGGCCGATGTTACTTGCTATTCACGGCGGTGCTGTAATCGATCGGCTTGGCGCGCGCCGGGTTATGTTTTTTCTAGCCATCATCGGTGCCCTTACACCCTTGCTTTATCCTATTACGCCCTTCATTTGGGCTATAATAGTTCTTCAATTAATTACCGGTCTTGTCGATGCCCTAGGTTGGGTGGGAGCACAAACTCTCGTGAGCAAGGTCATGAAGGGGGATGCCAAATATACAGGGCGCATGTCATTTTGTACTCGGATCGGCCTATTAATAGGGCCTGCTTTTAGCGGAGTNGCATGGGATTTCCTAGGCCCTTGGGGTGGATTTGGACTGATTGGTTTGTGGTCCGCCGGTATTTTATTTTCCGTTTATTTGCTTCCTCGAGACATTGAGCAGCAGGGCTATANCAAAGATAGAGTCGAATCAGAAACCATTACACTTAGAGTCTTAACTCCCAAAGTTTCTGATTATCTTAAGGCATTTAAGCTACTTGCACTGCAAACAATCTTCTTTGTCTTGACGATGTCTCTTCTCAGACATTTAGGCGGAGGAATTCAGGCTTCATTTTATGGTGTTCATTTGAAGGATATTGGAATTTCCGCAACAACAATAGGCTTGTTGATTTCGATTAACGGAGCCTTTGGACTGGTTGGGTCATTATCTGCTGCACCTATGCAGAGGTATTTTAAAGACCATTNGCTCCTAATGTTTTTAGTTACGGTGTCTATTCTTTTTATCACTATTACACCCATACTTAGTGATCACGTCATCGCTTTAATGCTTGCATCAGGCGTCAGAGGTTGGGCCATGGCCGCAAGCTTAGTTTTTATAATTTCGATGATTGCTCGCTATTCGGAAAGAGAAATGCAGGGCAGGGCGATGGGTCTCCGAGTGACCCTTAACCAAATGACATGGTTCGCTGTCCCGGTAATAATGGGGTTTGTTGCTGAAATTTTTGGCAGAGAGGATAGCTTTTACGTCATCGGTTTTACAGCAATTATATTATTAGGATTATTGACGCTATGGACGTATCATCGGAAGGTTTTTCATAAACTAATCTAGTAACTGGTTCTGTCTGTGAATTCTTTTTTGGCTTATTTCCTATGAAACAAATTAATTTGGGTTTGTGAAATGGTTGATTCAGTTGACTCAATTGTTATCGGAGCAGGTGTTGTGGGACTGGCTATTGCTCGCCGTCTTTCTATGGCAGGCCGTGAGGTTATTGTTCTGGAAGCAATGGACGCCATAGGAACGGAAACGAGTTCTCGAAATAGCGAAGTCATTCATGCCGGGATCTACTATCCAAAGGGTAGTTGGAAAGCCCAGTTTTGTGTGGATGGAAAAAAAGCAATTTATCACTATTGTCGAACTCATGGAGTGGAGTATCGCAATTGTGGAAAATATATTGTTGCTACTAGTGAAGAACAGATCACTGAACTTGCGCGTTTAAAACAAGCGGCAATTGATAATGGCGTGGAGGATTTGGAGTGGCGTTCTCCATCAGACGTAAGTTCTGAGGAACCTGCTGTATTTTGTGTCAAAGCTTTGTGGTCTCCTTCTACGGGCATTATTGATAGTCACGGACTAATGCTGGCTTATCAGGGTGACGCGGAAGCGGCTGGCGCGACAATCGCTTTTAATTCACCGGTTGAAGGTGGGCTAATTGGGGGTGATGGAATTAATTTGTCTATCGGAGGGAACTTTCCGATGGAAATTAAAGCACGGGTAGTCATAAACTCGGCAGGTCTGCATGCGCAAAAAGTGGCTGCATGCATTAAAGGGATACCAAAAGATACAATACCCCCTTCATATTATGCTAAAGGGAACTATTATTCGCTGGTAGGAAAAGCGCCCTTTAAAAGACCAATATACCCAGTTCCTGAAAAAGCGGGGCTTGGCGTGCATGTAACTGTTGACCTTGGTGGTCAAGTTCGTTTTGGTCCTGATGTCCAATGGATTGATGAAATTAATTACGACGTTGATCCTAAACGTGCTGAAGCATTTTATGCAGCAGTCAGAGCCTACTACCCTGATTTACCCGATGGGTCCATTCAGCCTGGTTATTCAGGAATTCGTCCAAAAATCCAAGCGCCCGGTGAAGCAGCTCGTGATTTTCTGGTTCAAGGGTCCGAGGTTCACGGTGTTAGTGGTTTGGTAAATCTCTATGGGATTGAATCACCCGGGCTGACCGCATCGTTGGCAATTGCCAACAGAGTTGCACTGTTATTGGGGATAAATGAACCTTGCGAACTGTGATTTATTTTCATGATTTTAAATCTAGCCTCTTGACAAAAATCTAGTGATTGACCAAATCCTAGCAGGTTTTTTTTTGGACTAGCCGTGAAAAGTGAATTTTATGTCAATTTTCCCTTTTGTTTGGTTATTGTTCAACGAAGAGGTAACAGGAAATTGTCATTTAAACGGTAAAGTGTTGAAAGGGGATGCAGAAAATGGATCTCATGCTCCAAATAGAGGGGCTAACTAAGCGGTTTGGTTTGTTCACCGCCGTAGACAGTATTAGCTTCAATGTCAATCGCGGCGAGGTGCTCGGGTTCTTGGGCCCTAATGGCGCGGGTAAAACAACTGCTATGCGAATGGTTACCGGATTTTTGACCCCCAGTGCTGGCACCGCCTATGTGGGGGGCTATGACGTAATTACGGCACCCTTAGAAGTGAAACGATCGATTGGTTATTTGCCTGAGGGGGCTCCTCTTTATGAGGATATGACACCATCGGAGCTCCTTGATTTTATTGCAAATGTTCGGGGTTTGACTGGAATTAAGAAACAGGAAGCTGTAACTAAGGCTGCCGAACGGATAAATATTGAGCATGTTATGCATCAGGCAATCGGTACACTATCCAAAGGTTACAAACGACGTGTTGGTATTGCGCAGGCAATTCTTCACGATCCTGAGATTCTTATCCTTGATGAGCCGACAGATGGTCTTGATCCTAACCAGAAACATGAAGTGCGTAAACTGATCAATGAAATGGCTGCAGAAAAAGCTATTGTAATATCTACCCATCTGCTCGACGAAGTAGATACCGTTTGCACACGAGCTCTGGTGATTGCCAATGGGAAAATAGTGGCTGACGGAACACCGGCTGACCTGGAGGCACGCTCAGAACTTTATAATGCGGTAACTTTGCGGATTTCTAGGGAGCACTTTGAAAACGCAAAGTGCTCGTTAGAGGGGATAAAAGATGTCAAACAAGTTTCTGAAGAAAAAAATGATGGTACTTCCATAAACTTTATTGTCTATCCAGTCGATGGACGATTAATAGTGGACGAGGTCAGCGCGGCGCTAAGAGCGTCAAACATCGATGTACAAGAAATTCGTTCCGAGCGGGGGCGGTTGGATGAAGTTTTTCGTCGAATAACTACAAAGGCGTAACGGAGGAAGTCATGCGCACAAGTTGGGCCATTACAAAGCGGGAATTAAGGGCATATTTTACGACACCGCTTGCATACGTTTTTATAGTTATTTTTTTGGCGCTCAATGGGGTAACAGCATTTTATTTTGGTGGGCTCTTTGATCGAGGGCAGGCAGATATGCAGCCTTTATTCGGATTTTTACCCTGGCTCTATCTTTTTCTTATTCCAGCCGTTGCAATGCGGCTCTGGGCGGAGGAACGAAAGGCTGGTACGCTGGAGCTTCTAATGACCTTGCCAGTGTCGACGTTCAACGCGGTTTTTGGGAAATTTCTTGCGGCCTGGATTTTCACCGGAATTGCACTTGCTTTGACATTTCCGGTATGGATTACAGTTAATTATCTGGGTGACCCTGATAACGGGGTTATTATTGCAAGCTATTTAGGCGGGTTTTTGATGGCTGGATCATATTTGGCAATTGGCGGTTTCGTCTCGGCGATGACACGAAACCAGGTTATAGCCTTTGTAATTGGGGCGGCAGTTATTTTTCTGTTTATGATGAGTGGTCTTGAGTTAGTGCAGTCTGCATTTCGGGGTTGGGCCCCAGATCTAGTCGTGGATCTAGTAAGATCATTCAGTTTTCTTGTCCATTATGACGCTATAGTAAGGGGGGTCATCGATATACGAGATTTGATCTTTTTTATATCAATTATCGGTGTTTTTCTTTTTGCAAATATGGTCGTGGTTGACCTAAAAAAAGGTTCTTAAGGGGGTAATCATGGGAAATAACCTTAAGTCATGGGATCGTAGTAAGCTCGGCCTTAGTGGCTTAGTGGTGACTTTTGTTTTCTTTATCGCTCTGCATATATTCTCAACCGAAACTTTTCGAACAGTAAGTATTGACCTGACCCAACAAAAAATATTTACCCTGTCTGAAGGAACCAAAGATATTCTTTCCAAGGTTCGAGAGCCTGTAACAATTAGACTATTCGTTTCAGATGAGCTAGTGCAGCAAAGTCCTGGCCTAAAGGATTATGCTAGGAGTGTCAGAGAGTTGCTAGAGCGATATGTCGAGTTGTCAAATGGGCGCATTAAACTCGAAATTATTCGCCCGGAACCGTTTTCCCCTGAGGAAGATCGGGCAGTTGGATTTGGTCTTCATGGCGTGCCCATTACACAAGCGGGTAATTTAGGTTATTTCGGGTTGGCCGGAACAAATACGACCGATGACCTAGACGTCATCTCGTTTATTTCACCTCAGCGTGAGCGTTTTCTTGAATATGACTTGACCAGGTTGGTATCAAACTTGGCAAATCCAAAAAGGAAAAAAATTGGTTATGTCTCATCACTCCCGGTGGGCTCTGATCCGATGAAGCGCTATGCGCCATGGGAGGTTATAGCGCAGCTCCGTAAGCGTTTTGACGTAGAAAGGATTACCCTTGAAAATCCAATCCCTGAAGATCTTGACTTGCTGTTGGTAATTCACCCGCGAGATATGGATGACACTGATCGCTATTATATTGATCAACATGTCATGCGCGGAAACAATACGATTATATTTGTCGATCCGTTCTCAGAAGAAGCCACTCGTGGCAATCAGATGAAGCGCCAGCCCGCTGATGATGGTTCAGATCTGAACAAACTTTTCAAAGCTTGGGGCATTAGATATGATAAGAGCAAGGTTGTTGGCGACCGAATCGGGGCGCAGCGTGTCAGCGCTGGCAGAAATTCACTTGGTCAGCCGATAATTACCGACTATGTAGCTTGGATTACACTGAGTGGTGGTCGAATAAAAAAGAATGATGTTGTTACAGGAGAACTCGAACAAATAAATATTGCCACCTCCGGTTATCTTGAAAAAGCCGAGGGTGCAACATACAAAATGGATCCGCTTCTTATCTCTAGCAAGGACGCCATGTCTCTTAATGTCGCAGATACAAGGACCCAACCAAAGCCTACAGAGTTGATTAAAAATTTCAAGGCTTCTGGAAAGCCGTTTGTTATTTCCGCGCGTTTTACAGGAAACTTTAAAAGTGGGTTCCCGGAGGGAAGACCAAAGGATAAAATTCGAGCTGATATTCGGAAGGCAGCTCTCAGAAAAGGTGAGAAAGTACCAAAATTTCAGAAACATCTAAAGGGAAGTGTGAAGCCCGTCAGCCTCATTGTTGTCGCAGACACGGATATCCTCGTCGATCGTTTCTGGGTTCGACAACAAGATTTCTTCGGCCAAAGAATCTCAGTTCCGGTTGCAAATAATGCCGATTTTCTGACAAATGCTGTAGATAATATGGCAGGTACGGCGGCGCTGATAAGCTTGAGAAGTCGTGGTGTAACTAGCCGTCCATTCCATAAGGTTGAAGAAATCAAGCGTGCAGCCGAGCATAAATACCGGTCCACCGAGCAGGGCTTGTTGCAAAAACTAAAAGAGATTGAAAGCAAATTAAAGGACTTGCAGACCAAGGAGACAAAGGAAGGTAAGACAGTAATCCTTACGGATAAGCAGAAGGAAGCCATCGAAAAATTTCGTCGTGAATCTATATTCGTTCGAAAGGAGCTTCGGTCGGTGCAGCTTGCTCTTCGACGTGATATAGACCAATTAGATGCTAGTTTAAAAGTTATTAATATTGGTTTTATGCCTGCCGTTGTTATTTTATTTGCTATCGGATTGGGGTTGCTAAGGCGTCGAAATGCAAGCCGTCAACGAGCAGTAGTAAGCTAGCCTAGAAAGATAAAGAGTTTCAGGAGATCGAATTTCATGACCGCAAGATCATTCATTATTTACTCACTAATAACGTCGATGCTAGTTATTGCGGCAATCGTTGCCATTAGTTCTCGTCCAGCCAATACAATGATTGCTCGTGATAGAGCTCTGATCTTCCCTGGTGTGGATGCTAAATTAAATGATGTGGCTTCTTTTAAAATACGATCTGCTAAGAGAATTTATACAATTGAAAGAACTTCAAAAGGTTGGGGTGTAGCCGAACTAAATGGGTATGCAGCAGACTTCAATAAAGTCAAAACAGTGCTAGTAGAGCTGTCCCAGCTAAAATTTCTTGAGGCTAAAACCAGTGATCCAGAGAGATTCGAGCGATTGAATTTACGAGATGTAACCGAAAAGGGCGCCAAGTCTCTCGAGGTTACGGTAAATGATCAGAAAGGGCAGGTTTTAGCTTCCGGTCTTATTGGCAAAAAAAATGAAGATTTATTTGGCACCGGGCGCGGTGGGACTTATATGCGAATTGGTAAAAAAAACCAAACTTGGTTAGTTGAAGGAACCATATCAATTGGCGAAGGACCAGCCGACTGGGTTGATAAGAAGATAGTCGATATCAAAAGACCCCGTATTAAAAGAATTGTTGTGCAAGCGCCGGGGGGAGGCCTGACTGTAATTAGCCGATCCATGGCTAATAAAAATGACTTTCGTCTAGCTGATATACCTGCTGGGAAGCGCCAAAGGGGACAGTGGGAAACTAATGAAATGGCAAAAGTCTTGGACAAACTGGAATTGCTTGATTTGAAGACGTTGGATGAGGTGCCGATGCGAAGAGATAAGCTGTACAAGGCCACTATGGAGACCTTTGAGGGTCTACTGATTCACACAAGAGCAATTAGATTGGGAAAAAAATTCTGGGTTAGCTTTTCTGCGTCTACTGCCTCCATGGTCACTGATAAAAAGAAGGTAAAAGAAGCGGCAGATGCATTTAACACCCGTCATAAAGGGTTCGCTTACGAAGTGAAGGAAAAAACAGGGAAAAAGCTCATGTGCGATCACAAAAATCTTTTGGAGGGAGCGGGTCTTAAGGCATGTGCGTAAATCTTTAACTGTCTTCATTTGCTCTTTTTTCTTGTTGGTAAATATTAATTCCAAATTTAGAGCCTAAAGATTTACCTCAGGAAATTTGCATTAAACAGGGTGGCCCGTCGGCAGGTTCATATCCACATCGAGACCATCTAAATATTCTACTGCTTGTTCTGTCGTAACAACATCTGCATATTTCGCATGCATGTCGCAAAGGTTAATTGCGTGGCTTGCTTGTGACCGATCGAAACAACCGTCTTCGATTACCGAAACTCGATAATTGTTACTAAAGGCATCAATCACGGACGCCCGGACACATCCTGAGGTAGTTGTACCAGTAACCATAATAGAGTCGGCCCCAAGGTCGTTTAGGAAACCAGAAAGTGGGGTACCATAGAATGCGCTTGGTTTATGCTTATAAATAACAATATCTTGTGGGGATGGAGCAATCTCGTCTACAATTTCATTTCCGTCACGATTAAAGTCGCTAATTTTAGGAGGGTTAACATCCTCATCTGTCCGGCTATTTTTCCAAGCCCAGCCTCCAGAATCCCAGCAATCGTCGCGTACCGTTCCAGTCGTATAAATTACGGGGACCTTCTTCTCATGGCACTTATCGATTAAGCCCCTGATATGAGGTAGGGCGTCCCATGCATACTCCCCGCATGAGTTGTGAAACCTCTTAATTGACTCTAAAATTGGTTCCCGTCGGTCACCACAAAAATTGTAGCTCACATCAATAACTAGTAAGGCGGGTCTGTCACCAAAACCAGCTTCAGCCCCAAAACCGCTCTTTCTAAAAACCTGCTTATCTCTGTCCGTTAAGAATTGTTCCCATATACGTTCTAGCATAATGATAGTTCCACCTATAATGGTTTTCCGCTGGGTAAGTTATAATTAGCCTCTATAGCATCAATATAATCCATGGCTTCTTGGGTTGATACTACATCTGCATACTTGGCATGCATATCGCACAGATTTATTGCATGACTAGCCTGCGAGCGGTCAAAGCAGGCTTCTTCGGCAATTATTATCCGGAGATTTTCACTAAAGCCATCAAGAACTGAGGCTCTAACACATCCCGATGTTGTTGTTCCAGTTACGACTAGGGAGTCGGCGCCGAGATCATTAAGGAATGCGGTTAATGGTGTCCCATAAAAAGCACTCGGTTTATGTTTTCGTATGACAATGTCTTGTGGTTTTGGGGCGATTTCATCCATGATATCGTTACCGTCGCGGTTGCTATCGCGCGCCTCAGGTGAACCACTTGGGATGTCTTCGTCACTTCTCGAACTCTTAAAATTCCATGCACCTTTGTCCCAGCCGTCGTTCCGGACTGTCCCTGTAGTATAAATGACAGGGATTCCTTTATCGTGACATTTGTCGATTAATTTTTTTATATGCGGTAAGGAATCCCAAGCTTCTTCACCGCATGATGTTCTCCACTTCTCAATCGATTCTAGAATAGGCTCTCGCCTTTCACCGCAAAATGCATAGTTTACATCTATGACTAATAGTGCTGGTTTTTTTCCTCCCCCAGCGGTTGCCCCATAACCTGAGGCCGAAAAAACCTCTTTGTCACGTTCGGTAAGAAATTTTTCCCAAATACGCTCATTTGTCATAGACTTGTCTCCCTACATTGATAGTCGCATTATAAAATACCAAAGAAAGAATATTATGCCTATGCTATCTTTAGTGCAACTGAACGGGTGAATAATTGGGGGAGGAAAAATGTTGAAAATTAGTCGTATACATCATCTCAATATTAGGGCATTACCGGAAAAGCTAGACGAAACACGCGATTTTTATCGAGATATTCTTGGTATGGAAGAAGGCTATCGGCAGCCCTTTAAGGGACACGGGTACTGGATGTGGCGAGAAGGCCACCCTTGGGTCCACATTTCTACAACTGGTTCGAAGGATGATCCTGTACTTCAGCCCAAGAGCATGGATGCTGGGTTTGGACACATAGCTTTTGATGCAACCGGCTACCTTGATTTTAAGAGTCTATTAGCGGAGAAAAACATTAAGTACGAAGAACATCCGACGCCGGACAAGGACTTAATGCAAATCTTTTTTCCAGATCCAAACGGGGTAGTTGTCGAGATGGTATTTGATATGGCTGAGGTGGAAACCGCGAAAGTTGCGGCTAAATGATTAAATAATGCCCATATTAGGTGGTTGGCCCACGAGCCATTCACCAACAGAGCGGAAGTGTGTCTTGCGGCCTTGAATTTGCAAGGCTACGGCATGAATATCACGAAGTCTTCTTTCAAAAGGGCCGTCCATAAAAATAGAACTGGTACCACCGGTGTCAAATAACGTGTCAACAACACATTTGGCCTCGTGGATTGCATGAGTGGCGGCAAGTCTAATTTCCAATCGTTGTTCCAACGTTGGAGAACCAAATTTAGTCGCTTCTTCCCAAGCTTCTTCCACTTCGCCAAAAAGATATCGACGAGCGCCTCTCAGTTTAGCTCGCATCCGAGCCACTTCATCGTGGACAACAGGATTTTCGCGCAGAATATCCTCTGCATTTCGGGGTTTTTTATTTTGAGCAATTTCAAGAAACTTTTCAAGAAAGCCATCGCCAATACCTAACGCAACGGAAGCAAAGCCCATAGCGTAGATAGCCATCGTTGAAAAATTGTATAGCGTTGAGAGGTTTTCAGTCCCATCAATCATATTGGCTCTGACAATTGTGTGTTCGTCTGGAACGAAATGTTCATTGAGTTCAAAACCATCACTCCCGGTATTACGGAGGCCGAAGACGTGCCAATTATCAGATAACTGTGTTTCACCGGCAGGAATAAAGGTTGTCAGAATAACAGGTTTTCCGCTTTTACTTTTACGGACTGAGCCGTCAGTTTCGTATACAGTAGAGCAATGTGTCGCTAGCCAAGTTGCGTGGTGGCTACCGCTGACAAACATTGTTTTAGCTGTGACCAGGTAACCACCCTCAACAGCTCTCGCTTCTGAATTACCTGGCCCCCAAGCTAGGACACCGTTGGTATTCTCACCCCAAATTTTATTACTTATTTCTGAATCTAAATATGCTCCTAGCATTGAGCAGCCGCTTCCTTGTCCGACGCACCATGCCGCACTCCCATCATATTTAGCGATAGCTTCAATAACACGGCAAAAAACCGGCAAAGGAAGTTCTTCGCCTCCGGCCTTCTTTGCCAATAGCATCCGGAATAACTTCTGCTCGTGAAGCGCATCCATCGATTCCTGTGTAAGTTCACGTATTTTCTCGCCCTCGCCAGCCGTGGCCTCTAAAAGCGGCCCGATCTCCTTCACCCTTTGGACCCAGTGATCAGCTAAGTCACCATAATCGATAATTGATTTTGATGTCTCGTTCATAGGAGAATCTCATTAATAGCACAAATCTGGATTTTTATTCCATATTTTATTATGACTTTGATNTTTGTGGCTGTCACGTTATCGTTGATCTTTTAAATTCTGATTTGTAGGTTGAACNACTACTGCTACTTTTATCTCGAAGTTCTTTTTATTGGAGACGAAAATGGTGCGCAAGAGTAAAAAATATGACCGTACCGAAGAGGATCTGGGTAATATTGTTGGCCTAGAACATGTCAATGTCTTGGTGCCTGATCAGCAACTTGCAATTGCATTTTATATTACAGGACTTGGCTTGACTCGAGATCCATTTATGATGGCTGGTACTGGTAATATGTGGGCAAATGTTGGCCAAAGCCAATTTCATCTTCCAACCCGTGGCACTCAGGTTTTACGAGGTGTTGTTGGGATCGTTATGCCAGACCTTGATAAACTTGTCGAAAGATTAAAGATAGTGCGAAACGAACTCAAGGGAACTAAATTTAAATTCTCCTATAGAAAAAAGGCAGGTTATGTGAGCGTTATCTGTCCTTGGGGAAATCGTTTCCGTTGCTATGCTGGGAGTGCTAATACTGACCCCATTCAACTTGGCATATTCTATGTTCAGTTTGACGTTCCAAAAGGCACATCTGAAGGCATTGCACGATTTTACTCTCAAATAATGGGGGCGAATAGCTTCCTAAGTCGTTGGGACAAAGCTAAAGCAGCCCGAATAGGCGCCGGATATAAACAAGAACTAATTTTTCGAGAGTGTAGTTCAGAACTTCCAGAATTTGATGGTCATCATTTACAAATTTATATTGCTAACTTTTCTGGCCCTTATACAAAGCTTTTAGAAAGGGGGTTGATAGCGCAAGAGAACAATCAACATCAATATAGATTTATTGATATTTTTGATCCTGATAATGGAAAGGTACTCTATAAATTGGATCATGAAGTAAGATCTATGACGCATCCGATGTACGGTCGGATTAAGGTTAATCGGAATCCAGATCAAACCAATGCAGCTTTCTCTCAGGGACACGAAATAGAGCCTTGGCTGCGTTCAGCAACAGGGAGTTAACAATGTTAGAACTTTATACTTGGATGACAGATAACGGCTATAAGGCCAGGCAAATGGTTGAAGAGACCGGAGTTGATTATGACCTAAAGCCTATCAATTTGAGAAAAAAGGAACAGTTTGACCCAGAATATCTCAAAATTAGCCCGGGCCATAAAATTCCCGCGATAATTGATCCCCAAGGTCCTGGAGGAAATAAAATAACTTTATGTGAATCTGGTGCTATTCTCAAATATTTAGCTGAATATTATGCGCCCAGTTTATACCCTGAGGATCCCACGAAGAGAATTATCGTTGATCAATGGTTTATATACGGTTCAGCTCAGTGGACAACACTAGCACAACAATATGGGTTATTTATGCATCGTTTGGGTGAAGATGTGCCACGAGCTCAGGAACATTATGATGGTGTGCTGCGCGATATGATGAATATGTATGAAAAACACCTTGACGAAAACGAGTATATTGCAGGGGATTATTCTATAGCAGATATTACAGTTTATCCTGATGTTCATGGCCACGGGGTAAAGGATATAGGATTAGATGAATATCCAAATATTAAGCGTTGGCATGATTCCATTGAGGCGCGTCCGGCTGTTCAACGTGCCTGGACGCCATTTGCTTAGAACTGTAGGTTAAAACTAGGGGTGGTGGCTCGGGCAGCTTATTGGTTCGTATTTGTTTCGTGTCTAGCTAATGGAAGTCATGTGAGGGGTAGATTTTGTGATACTCTTCGTTTGGGCAGCTGTTCTTAATTTTATTCTCAAAGTATAGTGGTGCTTCTACAAGCGACGTTAGCCGCCCGGTCATGTCGACCAAGTGTTTTGCGATGATATGGGTGACGAGTCCTTCGCGTTGTAGTTCGCCAGTGACGTAAAGGAGACGAGATTCCAGAGTTTCTTTGCGATATTTTTGGAATAATTTAGGCCAGATAATTACATTAGAGACTCCGGTTTCGTCTTCTAATGTCGTAAATATAATACCACTTGCGGTACTTGGCCTCTGGCGGGTAATAACCAATCCAGTAATAGAAACTCGTTTACCATTTTTGATATTTTTTATCTGTGATGTGGGAATAACTCCTTCAGAATCGAGTTGGACTCGTAATAACTCGAGAGGGTGAGCCTTGAGTGACATTCGAGTTGTCGCGTAATCATATGTGACTTCCTCTCCTAGGTGCATTGTTGGCAGCTCAACTTTAGGCTCGATGATATTTTCGCCAGACTCGGTAAATAGTGGTAACTGATTTGGATTTATGCGTCGAATATCCCAGAGTGCTTGACGGCGTGACAATCCAACTGATTTATAGGCATCAGCTTTTGCAAGACACTCAAGGGTCTTTGGATTTAGTTTGCTGCGTGTCCATAGGTCTTCAGGGCTAGAGAAAGGACGTGCGTTGCCGGCTTCACGTGCTTGAAGTAATGTATTGGCATCAGTTTTTTTGAGTCCTTTTACCTGTCTGAAACCAATTCTAAGGGAGGGTGTTCTGTTTTCTCTGGTTTCTAATGTACAATCCCAGTCACTAAAATTGATGTCTGCCGGTTGTACTATTACGCCGTGCTCTTGTGCATCGCGTATGATCTGCGCTGGTGCATAGAATCCCATTGGTTGGCTATTGAGTAAGGCGCAGGCGAAGGCTGCTGGATAATGACATTTTAACCAAGATGAGACGTAGACCAATAAGGCAAAACTTGCCGCGTGGCTTTCTGGAAAACCGTAATCTCCAAAACCCTTGATTTGTTTGAAACAACGTTCAGCAAAGTCAGGGTCATAGTTACGCGAGACCATACCCCGCACCATCTTGTCGTGATAATTATTGATGGTGCCGAGGCGTCGGAAGGTAGCCATAGCTCGACGCAGACCGTCGGCCTCCGAAGGAGTGAAGCCAGCGGCAACGATAGCAATCTTCATTGCCTGTTCTTGAAATAGAGGGACCCCGTAAGTTTTCTCTAAGACAGCCCGTAGATCTTCCGAATGATATTCTATTTTCTCTTGACCATTTCGCCGCCGTAGATAGGGGTGTACCATATCACCTTGGATTGGGCCTGGCCGGACGATAGCAATTTCAATTACCAAGTCATAAAAATTACGTGGTTTGAGCCGGGGTAACATGCTCATCTGGGCCCGACTTTCGACTTGGAAAACACCTACAGAATCGGCCTTACACAGCATATCGTAAACAGCAGGATCTTCCGCGGGAATAGTAGAAAGTTGATATGTTTTACCATAGTGTGTTTTTAGTAATGACAAAGCCTTGCGGATGCAGCTCAGCATGCCAAGCCCTAGAACGTCGACTTTTAGAATACCCAGCGCATCAAGGTCGTCTTTATCCCACTCGATAGTGGTACGATCATCCATGGCTGCATTAGTGATTGGTACCATCGCATCTAGTCTGTTACGGGTGATGACAAAGCCACCAACGTGTTGCGAAAGATGGCGAGGAAACCCTATAATTTCACGCGCTAGGCGTAGTGTGTTACTAAGATTCTTTTCATTGGGGTCGAGGCCGGCTTCCCGGATATAATGATCATCTATTGTTCCAGAACGGCGTCCCGATATAGTACCGGCCAGTGTCTCTTCCATATCACGGGTTAATCCCATTGCTCGAGAGACCTCACGCATGGCATTACGCTCGCGATAATGGATAATGGTAGCGGCTAGACCCGCCCGGTCACGGCCATATTTTTCATATATATATTGGATAACCTCCTCACGTCGTTCATGCTCAAAATCGACGTCTATATCAGGAGGTTCGCCACGTTCAGCACTTATGAAGCGCTCAAACAAAAGGTCAATCCGGACGGGATCAATAGCTGTGATACCAAGGCAATAACAGACGGCTGAATTCGCAGCTGAACCCCTTCCCTGACACAATATACCCATACGATTAGCATAGTTGACGATGTCATAAACGGTTAGAAAGTAATTGGCATAATTGAGCTCATCGATTAGCGCCAGTTCGTGTGTTAATTGTTGTCTGACTTTCTTTGGAATGTCATCTCTATAACGAATCTTGGCGCCATCCCAAGTTAGTCTTTCGAGATATTTTTGGGATGAAATGCCATCAGGCGCTTCGTCGTCCGGGTATTCATAGACTAGTTCATCAAGAGAAAAAGTACAGCGCCGGGCAATTTCCATTGTGCGTTTGATTGCTTTAGGAAACTGTCGAAACAATATCGTCATTTCGGCACCAGATTTTATATGGCGTTCAGCATTTGGGAACAGATGATACCCAGCTTCTCGGATAGTACGGTGCATACGTATTGAGGTAAGAATGTCCTGTAAATCACGACGTTCGGTCTTGTGGTAATGCACGTCATTGGTTGCCACTAATGGCATGGATACTGTTTTTGAAAGAGCTTGTAGGGCAGCGAGTTTTTTTTGGGCGCCTGATGTCATGAAATTTTGGCCAGAAAGATAACAATGACCCGGCAAGGCATTAGACAATTGATGTAAGTGAACCTCATGCGACGGTGTGGCTAAAGAAATTACTATTTGTCCTTTAGCTCGCTCGAGAAAGTCATCAATCTTGATGTTACACGCACCTTTTGGTGCCCGTCGACGTCCAAGGGTAATGAGTTGTGAAAGGTGGCTATACGCCTTTTGGTTCATAGGTAAACAGAGAAGACTCGGAGCATCAGTAAAATCTAGCCGTGCGCCAATAATCAACTTGATATTTTTTTCGCGGGCCGCCAAATGTGC
>PBFH01000016.1 GCA_002719885.1 Rhodospirillaceae bacterium
TATCCGTGAAGGTGGGCGCACCGTCGGTGCTGGCGTTGTAGCTTCTATTAAAGCTTAAGTGTGTTGGCAAGTTACGGCTTGTTGAAGGAAAAGGTTAACGGAGGAGTGTAGCTCAATTGGCAGAGCACCGGTCTCCAAAACCGGGGGTTGTGGGTTCGAGTCCCTCCACTCCTGCCAGTGATTTATAGTGCAACGTTTTTAGAACTATTTGGGATAATGGTCTAGGTGGAATGAATATGACGAAAACCAGCCCTTTGGAGTTTGTACAACAGGTTAGACGGGAAGTAGCTAAGGTTACTTGGCCAACCCGTAAGGAAACAACGGTCTCAACCGTTATGGTCTTTATATTTGTTATTTTGACTGCTACGTTTTTCTTTTTTGTTGACCAAGCGCTGGCTGTTCTTGTCAAGTTGGTTCTTGGTTTTGGAGGATAATCAGTGACTGCGCGGTGGTATGTTGTGCATGTTTATTCTGGCTTTGAGAACAAGGTAGCCCAGTCTATACGTGAACAGTCTTTGCAAAAAGGAATGAATGACCTGATTGAAGCAGTAGAAGTGCCCTCGGAAGAGGTCGTTCGTCTTCGTCGTGGTGCTAAAGTAAGCTCGGAGCGGAAGTTTTTCCCGGGCTATGTGTTAGCAAAGATGGAAATGACCGATGACACTTGGCATTTAGTTAAAAATACGCCCAAGGTAACAGGATTTTTAGGGGGTGGTGGTAAACCAAGTCCGATAAGTCAGTCGGAAGCTGATAGGATTATGCAACAGGTTGCCGAGGGAATAGAGCGCCCGAAACCAATGATAAATTTTGATGTCGGTGAACAGGTAAGGGTAGCTGATGGCCCGTTTAGTTCTTTTAACGGCATTGTCGAGGAAATCGATGAAGAAAAAGCAAGATTAAAAGTGGCAGTATCCATTTTTGGGCGTGCAACTCCGGTAGAATTAGAATACACACAGGTGGAGAAACTTTAGCTCCGCTAATTTGGCGAAAACTGAAAAACATAGTGTGGGAGGCTAGCCATAGCCGAACCGCACCCTTAGACAAAGGACTGAGGGAAACAATGGCAAAGAAAATTGATAGTTATATTAAGTTGCAGGTGCCTGCTGGGCAGGCAAACCCTTCTCCGCCTATTGGCCCAGCTTTAGGGCAGGCAGGGCTAAATATTATGGAATTCTGTAAGGCGTTTAATGCCCATACTCAAGGCGGTGAGCAGGGTGTACCAATTCCCACAATCATTACAGTTTACGCTGATCGCTCTTTTTCGTTTGAGACTAAAAGTCCTCCGGCATCCTATTTTATTAAAAAAGCAGCAAAACTTAATAAGGGATCAACTGAACCAGGCCGTGATGTAGTAGGTGCTGTTACCGTGTCTCAGCTTCGTGAAATTGCTGAGCAAAAAAAGAATGACCTTAATTCAAATGATGTTGATGCGGCGATAAAAATTCTAGCAGGTACAGCCCGGTCTATGGGTATTCAGGTGACAGGAACTTAAATTATGGGTAAATCAGGGAAACGTTACAAGGCAGCATCTGCAGTTGTAGATCATAAGAAAGATTACGAAATTTCAGAAGCTATTAAGATTGTTAAAGAAAATGCTAAAGCAAAATTTGACGAGACAATTGAATTATCGATGAATTTAGGCGTGGATCCGCGTCATGCGGAACAAAATGTCAGGGGTGTTATTGATTTACCACACGGGACAGGTAAGACCGTTCGAGTCGGAGTTTTTGCAAAGGGCGACAAGGCCGATGAGGCAAAAGCGGCCGGAGCTGATGTCGTGGGTGCAGATGATTTGGCGGAAATAGTACAGAAGGGTGAAATAAGATTTGACCGCTGTGTAGCTACACCAGATATGATGCCAGTGGTTGGTAAACTCGGGAAAATTCTAGGCCCTAGGGGCTTGATGCCAAATCCCAAACTCGGTTCAGTTACCCAAGATGTTGCTCAAGCCATCAAAAGCGCAAAAGGTGGGCAAGTAGAATATCGTGTCGAAAAGGCGGGTATTGTTCATACTGGAGTAGGTAAAGCTAGCTTCAGTGAAGAGGCGTTGTTAGAAAATGTTCGAACTTTGGTAGAAGCTGTGATGAAAGCTAAACCGGGTGGTGTAAAAGGTAATTATATCAAACAAATATCCTTAAGTTCTACAATGGGACCAGGAATTTCGCTTGATGTTTCTAAGATTCTTGTTAATTAAACGAGCAATTATGAAGTTTCTGTCGTTTAAAATTATTTTAACGATGGTTGAGTATGGATCTAGAGCGTATCATTAGGTCCATCCTGTCCAAGACTGCAGGAACCCGGAGGCCAATAAACTGGAGGAAGGGGTAAAGTGGGGGAACCCGCCTGTATAGACGGGGGTGCAAGTGTTTCCGTATTACAGGGTTGATGCGGCACGTGGCTTGAACTTCTGGGACAGACTATCCGGCCCATTGGATTCGCTAATGGAGCCAATTGTAAACGGGGTCAGCATTCAAATTTAGCTGCTGATCAAAACGCAGGAGAATTTGCGTGGACCGAATGCAGAAGGAAGAGCTAGTTGCCTCACTTAATGGGGTTTTTGGATCGGCTAATCTCGTTATAGTCACCCGTCCAAGTGGGTTGACAGTTGCGGAATCAAATGATCTGCGCCGTCGCATGAGCGAGTCGGGGGCTAGCTTCAAAGTTACAAAAAACCGACTGACGCGCCTTGCTTTGAGGGGCACTAAGTTTGAACATCTCACGGATTTGTTTTCCGGACCTACAGCTATAGCTTTTTCTGAGGATCCCGTAGCAGCCGCAAAGGTTGCTGTTCAATTCTCGGATGATAACGAAAAGTTAGAGATTGTTGGGGGAGGCCTGTTTGAAAACGCAGTTGATACGGCGGAAATCAAAACTCTAGCGAGGCTTCCATCGCTTGAGGCACTACGTGGTAAAATTGTGGGGATGCTTAACACGCCAGCCACAAGACTTGTCAGAGTAGTGCAATCGCCCGGTGGCCAACTAGCTCGTGTTGTTCAGGCACATGCTGCGCAAAGTGAAGCGGCTTAGACCAATTAACTCGATAATATTAAAAAGAAACGCAAAGATAATTAGGAGAATATAATGGCTACTGATCTAGATAAAATTGTCGATGATCTCTCGGGGCTGACCGTTCTGGAGGCGGCAGAGCTGAGTAAGATGTTAGAAGAAAAATGGGGTGTGTCTGCTGCTGCGCCAGTTGCAGTTGCAGCGGTGGCAGGTGAGGGCGAATTAGCAGCTACTGCCGATGATAAGGACTCATTTGATGTTGTCCTGACAGGGTTTGGAGACAAGAAAATAAACGTCATAAAAGAAGTTCGTGCTTTAACTGGTCTCGGACTTAAAGAAGCAAAAGACCTCGTTGAAGGTGTGCCAAAGCCAATTAAGGAAGGGGCAACCAAAGAAGAAGGTGAAGAAATTAAGACAAAATTGGAAGAAGCAGGAGCAACAGTCGAGATAAAATAAGGGATTGTTTCATTCAATTATAATTTGTATTTTCGGCCTTTCGGATTGTTTAACAAACCCGAAAAAGTCAGGAAATTTTTGCCGTTCTGGGGTTACGCAACATACTAAAATTGGTGTGTACATCCCCTGTACGATTGCTTTCAGCGTTTAAGAGGTTTAAATGGCCAAGTCGTTCACTCAACGTAAACGTATACGGAAAAACTTTGGTAGACTTCAAGAGGCTACCGCGATGCCAAATTTAATCGAAGTACAAAAGGCATCTTACGATAATTTCCTTCAAATTAATGTTCCTGCTAAAGAGCGAGAAGATTCAGGACTACAGGCTGTTTTTAAATCTGTATTCCCAATCAGGGATTTTTCAGAAAATGGCACACTTGAGTTCGTTAAATTTGAACTTGAAAAGCCAAAATATGATGTTGAAGAGTGTCAACAAAGAGGCGTGACATTTGCCGCTCCACTTAAACTAACATTAAGGCTAGTTGTATTCGACGTAGATGAAGAAACGGGTGCTCGATCAGTTCGTGATATAAAAGAACAAGACGTTTACATGGGCGATCTTCCATTAATGACCGATAATGGAACTTTTGTAATCAATGGAACAGAGCGTGTCATTGTCTCCCAAATGCATAGGTCCCCAGGTGTTTTTTATGACCATGATAAAGGAAAAACGCACTCCTCTGGTAAATATTTGTTTTTCGCACGAATCATACCTTATCGAGGGTCTTGGCTAGATTTTGAATTTGATGCTAAAGATTTGGTATATGTCAGAATTGATCGTCGCAGAAAATTACCGGTCACCACTTTAATGATGGCATTAGACTCGGAAGAAACCAATTCAAAGCGGAAAGAACTAGCTATAAAGGGTGAAACTCTCTCACCAGACGAAGCACATGGAATGTCCGCCGAAGAAATTTATTCGGAATTTTATACTACCAAGGTTTATTCAAGACTTAAAGACCATTGGAAGACCCCATTTGATCCGGCAGAATATACAGGTGGAATCAAAATAGAAAAGGATCTTATCAACGCCAAAGATAGTAAAATTGTTGCAGTTGCGGGAACTCGAGTAACACCCAGGCTTGCAAATAAACTAAAAACAGACGGATTGAAGGAAAAACTGATCAAAAATGAAGAGCTTCTTGGTCAGTACATTGCTGAAGATTTAATTAACGAAAAGACGGGCGAAATCTACGTTAACGCTGGCGATCAAGTTTCAGAAGAAAATCTGGAATTACTAAACCAAGAGGGCGTTAAAAAATTACCAATTTTAGGGATCGATGATGTATCAGCTGGGCCTTATATCGTAGACACCCTAAAAATAGATAAAAATAATACTCGCAATGAAGCCCTTATGGATATCTATAGAGTTATGCGTCCCGGCGAACCTCCTACTCCAGAAACAGCAGAAGCTATGTTCAACAGTCTGTTCTTTGATAGTGAGAGGTATGACCTATCGGCTGTTGGGCGAGTGAAAATGAATGCCCGATTGAACTTAGAAACAGAGGATACCTTAAGAACATTACGTAAAGAAGATATTTTATCTGTTATAAAATTATTGGTGAGGCTTAAGGATGGCCATGGCGACATCGACGATATTGACCATTTAGGAAATCGGCGAGTGCGTTCAGTCGGCGAACTAATGGAGAACCAGTATCGGGTCGGATTGCTAAGGATGGAGCGGGCTATCCGTGAGCGAATGAGTTCTGTAGAACTGGATATTCAGATGCCTCAAGATTTGATCAACGCAAAACCGGCAGCTGCTGCTGTCAGAGAGTTTTTTGGTTCTTCTCAGCTCTCACAATTTATGGATCAGACTAATCCTCTAAGCGAGATTACTCATAAACGGCGTTTATCTGCTCTAGGACCCGGTGGTTTGACGCGAGAACGTGCGGGATTTGAGGTAAGAGACGTACACCCAACCCACTATGGGAGAATTTGTCCGATTGAAACCCCGGAAGGGCCTAATATTGGGCTCATCAATTCTCTAGCAACTTATGCGCGGGTTAACCAGTATGGATTTATCGAGACTCCTTATCGTACGGTGAAAAATGGTAAGGTATCCAAAGATGTAGTCTATCTCTCGGCAATTGATGAGGGGAGGTATACTGTAGCCCAGGCTAACGCGGAGTTGGATAAATCTGGCCGTTTTGTAGAGGACCTTGTTAGTTGCCGGGTTAATGGCGAATTCGCTATGGCACGTTGTGAGGATATTGAATATATAGATGTGTCGCCAAAGCAATTGGTATCTGTTGCTTCAGCTTTGATACCCTTTTTGGAGAATGATGATGCCAACCGCGCCTTAATGGGGTCAAACATGATGCGGCAAGCTGTGCCTCTTGTTCGTGCGGAAGCTCCTCTGGTGGGCACAGGTATGGAAGACGCAGTGGCACGCGGTTCCGGCGCGACGATTGTTGCAAAACAACCAGGGATAGTTGATCAAGTCGATGCTACGAGAATTGTTGTTCGAACAATCGGTGATTTGGAATTATCATCTCCGGGTGTAGAAATATACAACTTACGAAAATTTCAGCGATCTAATCAGAACACATGTATAAACCAACGGCCATTGGTGAAGGTTGGAGATAAAGTGGAAGCCGGAGATATTATTGCGGATGGGCCATCTACTGAACTTGGTGAACTCGCTCTTGGACGCAATGTTCTCGTCGCCTTTATGGCGTGGCATGGCTACAATTTTGAGGACTCTATTTTGATATCTGAGCGTATTGCTCGTGATGATGTCTTTACCTCAATTCATATAGAAGAATTTGAGATAATGGCTCGCGATACTAAACTCGGCCAAGAAGAAGTGACGAGAGATATACCGAATGTGGGCGAGGAGGCGTTAAGAAATCTTGATGAGGCAGGGATTGTTTATATAGGAGCTGAAGTTGAACCCGGAGATGTTCTTGTAGGAAAAGTTACGCCAAAAGGCGAAAGTCCAATGACCCCAGAAGAAAAATTGCTTAGAGCGATTTTTGGAGAAAAAGCCTCGGATGTCCGTGATACCTCTCTGAGGTTGCCGCCAGGTGTGGCAGGTACTGTGGTTGAGGTTCGAGTTTTCTCAAGAAGAGGGGTTGATAAAGATGAAAGGGCGTTAGCGATAGAGCGTGAAGAAATTGAACGCTTGGTTAAAGACCGTAATGATGAACTGGCAATTCTGGAAAGAAGCTATGAGCAAAGTTTAAAAGAACTTTTGCTTAATCAAACTGTTGTGACCGGTCCTAAAGATTTAAAATCTGGAACAAAACTTACACAGCAGGTTATTAATGGGTTTAACCCACGGCAACTTGCCCAATTTGTTGTCAAGAACGATAAGGTTATGAGAAAATTAGAGTCCGTGCGGAAGCAATTTGAGGGCAGTGAACTACAACTTCAGACCCGCTTTGATGATAAGGTTGATAAAGTACAAGGTGGCGATGAGCTTCCTCCCGGTGTCATGAAAATGGTTAAAGTTTTCGTAGCTGTAAAACGGAAATTGCAACCCGGGGACAAAATGGCTGGTCGACATGGAAATAAGGGAGTAATTTCGAAAATTGTACCGATGGAGGATATGCCTTACCGTGAAGATGGAACACCAGTCGACGTGGTACTTAATCCTCTTGGCGTTCCCTCACGGATGAATGTTGGACAAATTCTTGAAACTCATTTGGGCTGGGCTTCTTCGGGACTAGGACGCCAGATCAGTAATTTACTCGATCTTTTCGTGCAAGATGGAAAACTTGACAGCTTAAAGGGGCAGCTAAAGGAGATATACGGTCAAAAGCTCTATAATGAGGATATTTCTAAGCTGGACGACAACGAGGTGTTAGAGCTTGCCGGCAATTTGAGGAATGGTGTTCCAATGGCAACGCCGGTCTTTGATGGAGCGAGAGAAGACGATATAAACGAAATGTTGGAAAAAGCTGGCTTGGAAACGTCGGGACAGGTCACTCTTTTCGATGGGAGATCAGGAGAGAAATTCGATCGAAAAGTTACGGTCGGGTACATCTATATGCTGAAATTACATCATCTTGTGGATGATAAAATTCATGCGAGATCAATTGGACCTTATAGCCTTGTCACGCAGCAGCCATTGGGTGGCAAAGCCCAGTTTGGTGGCCAGAGGTTTGGGGAAATGGAGGTTTGGGCGCTTGAAGCTTATGGAGCGGCTTATACTCTTCAAGAAATGTTGACCGTTAAGTCGGATGATGTTTCGGGTCGTACCAAAGTCTATGAAGCCATCGTTAGAGGAGATGATACTTTTGAGGCTGGAATTCCAGAATCTTTCAACGTTTTGGTTAAAGAACTTAAGTCTCTTGGTTTAAATGTCGAACTCAATCGCCATGAAACTACCTAACATGTCAGATCAGAATACGGTTATAATTTATAATGTTACGGTTCTATCTTAGGACCCAAAGCTAGGAGTAGTTTAATGAATGAATTGATGAACATTTTTGGTCAGGTAAGTAATGCTGAAACCTTTGATATGATCCGAGTTTCAATTGCTAGTCCAGACCGGATACGTTCTTGGTCCTTTGGAGAAATAAAGAAGCCAGAGACCATCAATTATCGAACTTTTAAGCCGGAGCGCGACGGACTGTTTTGCGCTCGGATATTTGGTCCCATAAAAGATTATGAATGCTTGTGCGGAAAATACAAACGCATGAAGTATCGTGGTATAATTTGCGAGAAATGCGGGGTGGAAGTAACCCTTAGCAAGGTTCGTAGAGAGCGGATGGGTCATATCGAGTTAGCATCACCAGTTGCCCATATTTGGTTTCTAAAATCTTTACCCAGTAGGATAGGGTTGTTGATGGATATGACCCTTAAGGATATTGAGCGAGTCTTATATTTTGAAAATTATATGGTTGTTGAACCTGGTTTAACAACTCTCGAAGAACGGCAGCTGTTAAGTGAAGAAGAATACTTAGACGCCCAAGATGATTTTGGGGAAGATGCATTTACAGCTATGATTGGTGCAGAAGCCGTAAAAAAAGTTCTCTGCGAAATTGTATTAGAGGATGAGTTAGAAGTTGTTAGAACTGAATTCAAAGAGACTGGTTCGGAAGCAAAAAGGAAAAAGCTTGTAAAACGGCTTAAACTTATTGAGTCTTTTATCAGCTCGGGAGCGCGTCCTGAATGGATGATTTTAGATGTGGTTCCAATAATTCCACCTGAGTTACGCCCTCTTGTACCTCTAGATGGCGGGAGGTTTGCAACCTCGGATCTTAACGATCTTTATCGAAGGGTTATAAATCGAAACAATCGTCTTAAACGCTTAATCGAACTTCGTGCTCCAGATATCATTGTTCGTAACGAAAAACGTATGTTACAAGAATCTGTGGATGCCTTGTTTGACAATGGACGTCGAGGGCGGGTCATTACAGGTGCAAATAAGCGTCCGTTGAAATCTTTATCGGATATGCTTAAGGGTAAACAGGGTCGTTTTCGTCAGAACTTGCTGGGTAAACGCGTTGACTACTCTGGTAGATCTGTGATTGTTGTAGGCCCCGAGCTTTTACTACACCAGTGTGGGTTGCCAAAAAAAATGGCTTTAGAGCTTTTCAAGCCATTTATCTACTCACGGCTCGAAATATACGGTATGGCAAGCACTATCAAGGCAGCCAAACGTCTAGTTGAAAAAGAACGTCCTGAAGTTTGGGATATTCTTGAAGAAGTCATTAGAGAACACCCTGTAATGTTAAACCGGGCACCAACTTTACACAGGTTAGGAATACAGGCATTTGAACCAGTTCTTGTGGAGGGTAAAGCAATTCAGCTTCATCCTTTGGTGTGTACGGCATTTAATGCAGATTTTGACGGTGATCAAATGGCTGTTCATGTTCCTTTGTCGCTGGAGGCTCAACTAGAAGCCCGCGTTTTGATGATGTCCACGAATAATATACTTAGTCCAGCTAATGGTAAGCCAATAATAGTACCCTCACAGGACATAGTTTTAGGATTGTATTACTTAACCCTCGAGCGAGAAGGTCAGCCGGGTGAAGGGATGGCATTTGCAAATATTGGTGAAATTGAGCAAGCCTTGGACCGTGGTATTATTACTCACCACAGTAAAATTCATACTCGAATAGAAACTGTAGATAGTAATGGTAAAACTAAAATTATTCGGTTAGAGACCACAGCTGGCCGAGTAAAAATAATGCAATTATTACCGAAGAATAAAAATATTGGTCTTGAACTCGTAAATTGTTTACTGACAAAAAAACAAATTACTAACGCGATTGACACCGTTTATAGGCATTGTGGACAAAAGGACACGGTTATTTTTGCAGACAAAATTATGGCTCTAGGTTTTGAGAATGCCTGTAAAAGTGGAATTTCTTTCGGAAAAGATGATCTGATCATTCCGAAGGCGAAAGAAAAATTGGTAAATGCCGCGCAAAATGAGGTTAAGGAGTACGAACAACAATATCTCGACGGACTTATCACTCAAGGAGAGAAGTATAATAAAGTCATTGATGAGTGGTCTCAATGTACCGACCAAGTAGCGGACGAAATGATGAAGGAAATTGCCAACCCCAAAGCCGGTGAACAAGTCAACGCCGTCTTTATGATGGCAGATTCAGGTGCTCGTGGCTCCGCCGCTCAAATGAAGCAACTGGCGGGTATGCGAGGGCTGATGGCAAAACCATCGGGAGAAATTATAGAATCTCCAATCATTTCGAACTTTAAAGAAGGACTATCGGTCCTAGAATATTTTAATTCTTCACATGGTGCTCGAAAAGGTCTAGCCGACACAGCATTAAAAACTGCAAATTCTGGCTATTTAACTCGTCGCTTAGTCGATGTTGCCCAAGATTGCACCATTGTAGAACATGATTGTAAGACTAAAAGAGGTATAACAGTAAAGGCCGCTATTGATGGTGGCGAGGTTATAGATCCATTGAGCGAGAGAATTCTCGGTCGTATTCCCTTGGTTGATATTCTGCATCCTGTTGGTGGCGAAGTAATCGTAAAAGCAGGGGTAATTATTGGAGAGGACAAAGTAAACCTGATAGATGAAGCCGGTATTGAGTCAGTGCTGATCCGTTCACCGCTGACTTGCGAGACGGTCGGTGGAATATGCGCGCAGTGTTATGGAAGAGATTTGGCCAGAGGTACAGCGGTTAATCAGGGTGAAGCGGTTGGGATCATTGCTGCTCAATCTATAGGTGAACCCGGCACACAATTAACTATGCGTACCTTCCATATTGGAGGAGCCGCACAGCGTGGTGCAGAGCAATCGAGTATAGAGGCGGATTTTCCTGCTAAAGTGCTTATTCGAAATCGAAGCGTCGTAATGAATACTGATAAAATTAATATTGTTATGGCGCGAAACACGGAAATTGGGCTTATAGATGAGACTGAAAGAGAACGCGCTACTTTTCGTATCCCCTATGGTGCNAGNCTCCTAAAGGANGANGGTGATAAGGTCAAAAAAGGAGATCGGCTTGCAGAATGGGATCCTTANACTTTGCCGATTATTTCAGAGAAGGAAGGNATNGTTAATTATGTTGATCTNATTGANGGANTNTCTATGAGGGAAATCGTTGATGAGGCAACAGGAATTTCATATAAAAAAGTTGTNGAATGGAAAGCNCANTCTAAGGGTGAAGAANTTCGTCCTCGTATAACTTTNAGAGATNANAAAGGAGANGTTATAGAATTAGCGAATGGGTCAGAAGCTNGNTATTATATGTCGGTTGATGCTATTTTGTCCGTCGANCCTGANTCTAAAGTTAATGCTGGTGATGTATTGGCACGTATCCCGAGAGAAACCGGTAAAAATCGTGATATAACTGGCGGTTTNCCNAGGGTTGCTGAACTCTTTGANGCCAGAAAACCTAAGGACTNTTCAATTATTAGTGAAATTGATGGTCGAGTAGAATTTGGTAAAGATTATAAAGCTAAACGCAGGATAATAGTTAACCCGATCGAAGGAGATGGAGAACCTTTCGAACATCTTATTCCAAAAGGTAAGCACATTAGTGTTCAGGAGGGGGATATAGTAGAAAAAGGGGATTTCCTTCTAGATGGAAATCCTGTCCCCCATGATATTCTTCGGGTACTAGGTGTTGAGGCCCTAGCAAACTATTTAATTGATGAGGTTCAGGATGTTTACAGACTTCAAGGAGTGAAAATTAATGATAAACATATTGAGGTAATCGTCCGCCAAATGCTGCAAAAGGTTGAGGTATCTGACCCCGGAGATTCCACGCTGCTGGTTGGCGAACAAGTGGACCGTGATGAATTTGAAGAGATTAATACGAAGTTGCGATCTGAAAAACAAAAGCAGGCAGTTGCTGACCCCGTTTTACATGGAATTACCAAGGCATCTCTTCAAACAAGATCCTTTATATCTGCAGCATCTTTCCAAGAAACTACTCGTGTTCTTACTGAGGCGGCCGTATCAGGGAAAGAAGATAGTCTTGTAGGTTTGAAAGAAAATGTAATTGTTGGAAGGCTAATCCCAGCTGGAACAGGGTCATACATGAATAAAGTGCGTCAGGTAGCCCAAGACCGTGACATGGAAGCNATAGAGGCGTTGGCGGCTCGCCGAGCGGATACGGANGATGTCGAANAAAATCAGGAATTAAGAAATGAGGAGGNCCATTCATCTGCCTAGGGGCATAAAAAATAAACAAGTTTTGTTAACTTTAGAGGATCGACAATTTATTTTATATTTTTAAATTGTCTAAGATAAATCAGAAAACGTTGTTTTTTCTCTGTTGACGAGAGTTTTGCCCCCAACTATATTGCGCGCCTCATTGAGAGCTGGTGGTAGGACTGCATCCTAAACGCGTTCTCGTTGAATTGATGATATGAATAAATTTTGAACCGTGTGTAACGGTGAAAAGGCTCTAGGAGAATTGTTTTATATCTCTCTGGGCCGATTTGGTATGTGGATAGAATTGCTGCTCTGGATTAGTTTAATTAAATTTGATCAGTCTGAGTTATTTGAATTTTTGAGGATTATAAATTGCCTACAGTGAATCAGTTAATTAGAAAACCCAGAAAGAGGCCGGTGATACGTAATAAGGTTCCGGCCATGCAGGGTTGTCCTCAAAAAAGAGGTGTTTGCACCCGTGTTTATACCACCACGCCAAAAAAGCCGAATTCTGCTTTGAGAAAAGTTGCCCGTGTCCGACTGACAAATGGCGCTGAGGTTATAAGTTATATACCCGGTGAAGGCCATAATTTACAAGAGCATTCCGTCGTTATGATACGGGGTGGACGTGTTAAGGATTTGCCCGGTGTTCGTTATCATATAATTCGTGGAATTTTAGACACTCAGGGTGTAACGGATCGTCGTCAAAGACGTTCGAAATACGGTGCTAAACGACCAAAATAAGTAAAAGTTAGGAATGAAGCTATGTCACGTCGTCGCGCTGCAGTGAAAAGAAGTGTTTTGCCGGATGCAAAATTTGGTGACCTTGTTTTGGCAAAATTTATAAATTGTCTGATGGTACAAGGNAAAAGGTCTACAGCAGAAAAAATTGTATATTCTGCACTTGATACGCTTGGAGATAAATCCGGTGGTGATGCAATTAAAACGTTTCATGAGGCATTAGACAATGTCAAGCCGACTGTTGAGGTACGGTCTAGGAGGGTTGGGGGGGCAACCTATCAGGTGCCCGTTGAAGTGCGTAATGACCGTCGTCAGGCACTTGCCATCCGCTGGGTGATAGAAACAGCTCGAACTCGGTCGGAAAATACAATGACTGATCGTCTATCTAATGAGCTTCTAGACGCGGCTAATAATCGAGGAAATGCTGTGAAGAAACGTGAAGATACTCACCGAATGGCGGATGCGAATAAGGCGTTCTCCCATTACCGCTGGTGAACTAGGTAGTTAGAGTTCAGGAAGAAATTTATGTCTCGTACAACAGCAATAGATCATTATCGTAATATTGGCATTATGGCCCATATTGATGCCGGCAAAACAACCACGACCGAGAGAATTCTTTATTATACAGGCCGCGCTTATAAAATTGGGGAGGTTCATGAAGGTACGGCCACTATGGATTGGATGGAGCAGGAGCAAGAGCGCGGTATAACTATTACCTCTGCAGCTACTACCTGTTTTTGGAATGATCATCGAATAAATATTATTGATACACCCGGCCACGTTGATTTTACTATCGAGGTGGAGAGGTCNTTGAGGGTATTAGATGGTGCAGTAGCGGTTTTCGATGCGGTTTCTGGTGTAGAACCACAGTCTGAAACGGTTTGGAGGCAAGCGGATAAGTATGGTGTCCCGAGGGTTTGTTTTGTTAACAAAATGGATCGGATCGGTGCTGATATGTATAATACAGTTGATATGATAGTTGACCGGTTAGGTGCAGTGCCGCTGGTTACTCAGCTCCCTATTGGTTCCGAAGCAGATTTTTCTGGGGTGGTTGACCTAGTAAAAATGAAAGCAGTGATNTGGAAGGATGAAAGCCTAGGNGCAGAGTTTGAGTACACAGATATNCCNAANGNACTAANTGAGCAAGCNGNAGAGTACCGTGANAAATTGGTAGAGATGGCTGTTGAGCATAATGATGAGGCAATGGAAGCTTATCTGGAAGAGGCAAAAGAGCCTACAGAAGAAGTATTAAAAGCTTGTATTCGTTCTGGCGCTGTTTCAGGTGCATTTGTTCCAGTATTATGCGGCTCAGCATTTAAAAACAAAGGTGTGCAACCCTTATTAGATGCTGTGATTGATTATTTACCAAGTCCAACAGAAGTCCCAGCTATTCCAGGAATTGTAATGGACAGCGAGGAGGAGATTGTTCGTGAGAGTTCAGATAGTGAGCCTCTCGCNGCTTTGGCTTTTAAAGTTATGAATGACCCCTTTGTAGGATCCTTGACCTTTGTTCGTGTTTACTCTGGAATATTAAAGAGCGGCGTTTCCCTTTTAAACACCGTAAAAAGTAANCGCGAGCGGGTTGGCCGAATATTGCTTATGCATGCTAATTCACGGGAAGACCTTAAAGAAGCCTGTGCTGGTGATATTGTTGCTTTGGCAGGTCTAAAAGATACAACAACAGGGGATACATTATGTGATGCTAATCACGCTGTTGTTTTGGAGCGTATGGAGTTCCCTGATCCCGTAATTGAAGTAGCAGTAGAACCTAAGACAAAAGGTGATCAAGAGAAGATGGGCGTGGCTTTAAACCGGTTAGCTCAGGAAGATCCATCTTTTCGCGTTACAAGTGATTACGAAAGCGGTCAGACCATTATAAAAGGAATGGGGGAACTTCATCTAGATATTCTTGTGGATCGTATGAAACGCGAATTTAAAGTTGAGGCCAATGTTGGTGCTCCTCAAGTGGCATATCGTGAAACAATAACCAAATTGGCTGAAGTTGATTATACTCACAAGAANCAAACAGGNGGTTCAGGCCAGTTTGCAAGAGTTAAAATCACNTTTGAACCAGGCGAAGCAGGTTCGGGGTTTCAGTTTGATGATACNGTTGTAGGNGGAAACGTTCCTAAAGAATTTATTCCNGGCGTCGAGAAAGGGTTAGCCGCTGCCGTAGAAAATGGAATTTTGGCAGGATTTCCGATGATCGATGTCAAAGCTACGCTTACAGATGGAGCATCCCATGATGTAGACTCTTCTGTGATGGCTTTTGAAATCGCCGCTCGTGCAGCTTTCCGGGAAGGTATTGCCAAAGCATCACCGAAATTACTGGAACCAATGATGAGAGTTGAAGTAGTTACTCCAGAAGAGTATCTCGGAGATATTATAGGAGACCTTAATAGTAGACGTGGTAATGTCTCGGGTATGGATCAGCGAGCAAACGCTCGGATCGTTAATGCTATGGTCCCGTTGGCCAATATGTTTGGTTACGTAAATAATTTGAGATCAATGAGCCAAGGTAGAGCGCAATTTACAATGTTTTTTGATCATTACGAACAAGTGCCACAGGCAGTGGCTGAAGAAGTTAAAGCCAAATTGGCTTAAAAGGTGGAGAAAAAAATGGCGAAGGAGAAGTTTGAGCGTACGAAGCCGCATTGCAATATTGGTACGATTGGTCATGTTGATCATGGTAAAACCACTTTGACCGCGGCTATTACGAAGGTTCTTGCTGAGAGTGGTGGAGCGGATTTTACGGCGTACGACCAGATTGATAAGGCTCCGGAAGAGAAGGAGCGTGGTATAACTATTGCGACGGCTCACGTCGAGTATGAAACGGACAATCGCCACTACGCACACGTAGATTGTCCAGGTCATGCTGACTATGTAAAGAATATGATTACAGGTGCAGCTCAGATGGACGGCGCTATTTTAGTTGTTAGCGCGGCAGATGGACCTATGCCTCAGACACGTGAGCATATTTTGCTTGCCCGTCAGGTAGGTGTTCCTGCAATTGTGGTATTTATGAATAAAGTTGATCAGGTTGATGACCCTGAGTTGCTAGAGCTTGTTGAACTAGAGATTCGGGAACTTTTGAGTTCCTACGAGTTTCCAGGGGACGATATTCCGATTGTTTCGGGTACGGCTTTGGGTGCTCTTGAGGATAGTGACCCGGCAACGGGTAGAGAATCGATCCAAGCTTTGATGGCAGCGGTTGATGATTATATTCCTCAGCCTGATCGTCCGAAGGACCTACCTTTTCTGATGCCGATTGAAGATGTGTTCTCAATTTCTGGTCGCGGTACGGTTGTTACAGGCCGTGTTGAGCGCGGTATCGTGAATGTTGGTGACGAGGTTGAGGTCGTCGGTCTGAAGGATACAGAGAAGACAGTTGTCACGGGTGTTGAGATGTTCCGTAAGCTCTTGGATAGTGGAGAGGCTGGTGACAATGTTGGGTGTTTATTGCGTGGTGTGGATCGTGAAGATGTTGAACGTGGTCAGGTTTTGGCACAGCCAGGATCAATTACGCCTCATACGCAATTTATGGCAGAAGCCTATATCTTGACAAAGGAAGAGGGTGGGCGTCATACACCATTTTTCTCCAACTATCGGCCACAATTCTATTTCCGGACAACGGATGTGACGGGTTCTGTGGTGTTGCCAGAAGGTACAGAGATGGTAATGCCTGGAGATAATATTACGATGGAAGTTACACTAATCCAGCCAATTGCAATGGATGATGGTCTTCGGTTTGCTATCCGTGAAGGTGGGCGCACCGTCGGTGCTGGCGTTGTAGCTTCTATTAAAGCTTAAGTGTGTTGGCAAGTTACGGCTTGTTGAAGGAAGGCAGTTAGATGGATAACCAGAGTATACGTATTCGGCTTAAGGCATTTGACCACCGCGTACTTGATACATCTACACATGAAATCGTCAATACGGCGAAGAGGACTGGAGCAGAAGTACGGGGACCCATACCGTTGCCAACCAAAATTGAAAAATTTACTGTTTTGCGTTCCCCTCATGTGAATAAAAAATCACGGGAACAATTTGAAATCCGGACCCATAAGCGGCTTTTGGATATAATAGATCCGACACCACAAACGGTTGATGCTTTGATGAAGCTCGATCTTGCGGCCGGTGTAGATGTAGAGATTAAATTGTAGGAAAAATTTCTGATGCGCACGGGGATAATAGCAAAAAAAATGGGTATGACGCGGACTTTTTCT
>PBFH01000017.1 GCA_002719885.1 Rhodospirillaceae bacterium
AATATGCCATCTCATTATCATACCAAGCATATACTTTAAGTAATGTACCATCAGTAATCAAAGTAGAGGCAGCATCTATGATACTACTGCGGGTATCCCCGGCGTAATCCACTGAAACTAGTGGTCGGTTTTCAAATCCCAATATTCCCGCCAAATAATCCTTAGCGGCCGATTTAAAAAGTTGATTTACCTCCGCTATGTTAGTTTCTTTTTCTAATTCAAATACGCAGTCAGTTAGGCTGGCATTGGCCACGGGAACCCGGACAGCGTGCCCATCTAATTTACCTTTTAATTCAGGGTAGATCAGGGCAATTGCGGTAGCGCTGCCCGTAGTAGTGGGCTGCAGGGACGACATGGAACTTCGAGCACGACGTAAGTCATTATGAATGGCATCCATTACAACGTTCGTATTCGTCGGGTTGTGAATAGTAGTAATTTGACCATGTTTAATGCCTAAATTCCCATGGACCACCTTCACTACAGGGGCCAGACAGTTAGTAGTACAAGATGCAGCCGTAACAATTGGGTGCTTAAGCGGATCGTATAAATGTTCATTAACGCCCACAACTATATTAAACACGCTGTCGAATTTTACAGGCGCCGCAACAATTACCCGCTTGGCTCCTCGTTTAAGATGACCCTCTAAAGTTTCTGGGGTTAAAAATTTTCCTGTACATTCTAGGACTAGGTCAACACCAAGCTCACCCCAGGGGATTTGATGAGGTTCTTCATAGCTTGAGTAGGTAATAACTTTTTTTCCAAGACTGATCTGGTCTGGATTACTCGCAGAGAGCTTTGGTCCCCACCAACGACCCTGCACCGTATCAAATTCGAGTAAATGGGCACATGATGCAGCGTCTCCCTTTTTTTCGTTGAAGTGCACAACCTCTAGTCTATTTTCTTTGCGGGGATCATTTTCAGGCCTTCGCGCAAGACCCGCAGCAGCTCTCATTGCTAATCGGCCTATTCTACCCAAGCCATTAATGCCAACATTCATTGTAAAAACCTTTTCAATTTTTATTATGAGCGAATGTTTAAGAAACTTTCTTCATTAAGAGGTTATATATCGATAATATTTTTGCCACGTACATTATTACAATAAGATTACTAATAAACTATGGCCAAAAACTATTCTCTGCTGTTCCTATTTAGGATCTTTACCCGATCTACTTTTCGTATCTACTGATCATCGGTATGATATGAAAACTAATTGTGGGAGGCCTAAATGAAAATTACTTACAATCCATCATCTTCAAAGTTATTAACCTTTCATGATAAAATTCCCGATTTTATCAATCTAGAAGATACACCTCGGGATTACCTAGAACGGTGTATAAATACTATTGACTTAAGAGAACCGGAAGTTAAGGCATTTGTGACATTATGTTTAGATCGTGCAAGAGATGCGGCAGATGCGTCAACAAAACGCTATAAAGAAAATAGAGTTCTCTCGCCAATAGACGGTATGCCTTATGGGATGAAGGATGTTTTTGAAACAGAAGATATGCCGATGCAGCTGGGCAGCCCCCTTTTTGAAGGTTACGAAACTGGCTGGGATGCCGCGTGTACATACTTTTTGAGACGTGGTGGAGCCGTAATGGTAGGTAAGACTGTTACTACAGAGTTCGCCTTTGGTAATCCTGGACCCACTCGTAATGCTTGGGACACCAAAAGGACCCCCGGGGGATCATCGAGTGGCTCGGGAGCAGCAATTGGTGCCGGGATGTTGCCCGCAGCGACAGGGACTCAGGTACGGGGATCTATTCTTAGACCTGCCTGCTATAATGGAGCTTGGGCATTAAAGCCATCTTGGGGAGCCATAAATACTAGAGGCGGTTTTCCTTCGCCACCTAGCATTGGTCACCTAGGTTTCCTAGGGGGCTCTCTTGCCGATACATGGGTCAGTTGTTTTTGGTTATCAAGAGCCGCTGGCGGAGATGCAGGACACCCTAGCTTAAAGGGTGAGCCTAAACTACCGAATGCCAGAAAGCCGAAGTGTTTGGCCAGAGTAGATAGCGCCGGCTGGATTGATACGCCAGAACCAGTAAGGGAAATATTCAATAAGATGATCCGAAAACTTGAGAAATGCGGCGTAAAAATTATTAGTCGTAATGAGGATCCAGAGCTAGAATCATATGAACAGGATATGGTTAAGCTAAGTGAAGTTATTGAAATTATTCTAGCTTATGAATACCGTTGGCCTTTAATGATGTATGCTGATAGAAGCCCAGAATTGTTGGGCAAACGAGTTCTAGATAGAGCAAAGATTGCGGCGGATATAACGCCTGAACAATACGAGGACGCGCTTAATTGGAGTAAAGCGGCGCGTGAAAGGCACGAGGCGTTAGCTACTAAATACGATGCGATGTTGACGCTTAACGGAACTGGCGCGGCACCCGAAGGTTTGGCTGTGGGTAATGCTGTTTATGGTGAGCAATCCTCAATTTTAGGTGTACCAACTTTAAATGCTCCTCTTCTTGCAGATGATGATATGCCTTTGGGCATACAGGTGCTCGGTTATTTTCGACGAGATTACGATCTCGTAGCGCTAGGACACTGGATGATACATGCCGTTATCCGTGGTGAAGATTAACAAACATCTTTTTGAGAGATTAAACCGGATGATTTTTAAATTTTATGCCATCAGGCTGAATATAAAGGGGTTAAAATGGGAATCATAACCGAAGTCATTTTACCGCTCGGTTTAGCGTTTATTATGTTTTCATTGGGACTCGGCCTTACCACAGCCGATTTTTCAAGGATAGTAAAGGCACCGAAGGATTTTCTAGTTGGCGCTATATTACAAATTATAATGTTGCCGTTGGTGGCTTTTGCATTAATTAGTCTATGGCATATGCCGCCGGAGTTGGCACTGGGTGTTATGATTATAGCAGCGGCCCCGGGTGGGGTGACTTCAAATATTTTGACTGCTTTCGCACGAGGGGACGTTGCGCTATCAATCTCACTGACTGCCGTCGTGAGTCTTCTATCCGTTGTTACAATACCGCTAATAGTAATATTTGCTCATGAAGTTCTCATAGGCGGACAGTTAGGTAAAGTTTCGGTTTTGGAGATGGCATTAAGTCTATTCTTAATCGTAACGGTTCCTGTGGTCATTGGGATGTTAACAAGAAAATTTGCTGAGAATTTTACATCCCGTTTTCACAAAAGAGCGCAAAGTATTTCAGGAATTTTTTTCTTATTTATTCTTGCAGGAGCCATTTTGAAAGAGAGATCAAACGTTATAGCTTACTTTGCACAGGCGGGGTTAGTGACGCTCACCTTAAATTTAATTATGATGTTTATCGCCTATATGATAGCAATGGTATTTTCTTCCGGTCTTAAACAACGAATAGCAATTTCCATCGAATGCGGGCTCCAGAATGGTACCCTAGCCATCGGGATATCAGCACTGCTTTTTGGTGGAGGTTTGACAATTATTCCTGCGGCAACCTATAGCCTGATAATGTTTGTGACATCATTGTTATTTGTGGGATATTTTAGACGTCTACATCATTAAACTGCTACTTTTATTGGACCAGTCGTTCGCTTGTTAACGAATTGCTGTACAAAAGCATTTTCTGTTTTATAAAGTTGGCTAGCTGACCCATTCCAAACAACCCGACCGTCATTGATCATGACTATCTGATCAGAAATTTCTTCAACTGTTTTTAGATCACTAGAAATTGAAACTGTTGTTGCCCCTAATTTGGATACACTATCAGATATGAACTTACAAATCTGTTTACTAGTGATTGGGTCAAGCCCTGCTGTTGGCTCATCTAAAAATAGAAGTTCTGGATTATTTACTATAGCGCGAGCGAATCCTACTCGTTTCTGCATCCCACCTGAAAGATTATTAGGATAGACATCGCATAGTTCAGAAGACAGACCAACAATTGAGAGCTTTTCCTCCGCTATTTTGCGTGCCCTTTTTCGTGAGATATTGCCATCATTTATTAAAAGGAAACAAATATTTTCCCATACTGTCAGGCCGTCGAAAAGGCCACCATATTGAAATAACACTCCCCGTTTATGTTCCAAAAGTTTACTTGTAGGCAAAGAAATACTTGTTCGGTTTTGTCCATTTATGAAGATTTGACCTGCATCTATTTCCATTAAACCCTGTAAACATTTAAAAAGCACCGATTTTCCACTACCTGATGGTCCAATTAAAGTCGTGGATGTTCCCTTAGGAATATCTATATCTATGCCCTTTAATACATGTTTGTTTCCGAAGCGTTTATGAACTTGGATTGCTTGAATCAAATGAGTATCTTCTCTCATCATTATATTATTTTAGGTAAAAAATCATAAAATCTAATATAAAAACCGTGCATTTTATTAAGTTCGATTTGGTTTTCCTATAAAGCCTGAACCTAAACCAATTTCATTGGAGGCCCATCCGCCAGCGACACGACCACTAAAAATCGATGGGCCGAGCATCGTTCCTTCAAGACCTGCCCGGCCGTTAATATGTCCACCGGCCATACCGCAGGCTTCTCCGGCTGCATAGAGAGCCTCAATGGGTTCAAAGTGTTTATTGAGAACCCGGCATCTAATATCAGTTTTTATACCCCCAAAGTTTTTTCTGGCTAATGGAAAAAATTGAATCCCATAATATGGGGGAGTATCAAAAGGTTTAGATTGTTTAAGTGGTTTACCAAAGTCGGGTTCATTTTCTAATCCCTCCGCGCAGGCCGCATTATAACGCTCAATTTCATTAAGAAATGTTTTGGGATCGACATTTATCTCTTTTGCGAGAACCTCAAGCGTATTAGCTTTTTTGATGTAAGGGGAATTTTCTAAAAGCTCTTCGACTTTTTCTCGTATAATCTGGTCACCATTTCTATAATAAGGATCAGCAATTTCTAGAAACGCTTTCATTTCTTTATCTACGATAGCCCATGCATGGGGAGGTGTTTGAGATAACATGGCAGGGCTAGCGGAATTACCACCTGATAAGGATTCATTATGAAATCTTTTGCCTTGCTGGTTGACCCATATATATCCAGGGATATGACGACAAACTAGGCCGCGCTTGTGGCCGGGGTAAAGATAGTCCGGCGTTGCATAGACATAAAACCACACATTTTCCATATGAGTAAGATAACCCCCAACCTCTGTTACCATCTTATGGCCGGAACCAGTCGAACCACGACCTGACCCTTCCATTACTTTAAATTCATTGAACTCAGGTCGGGCCTCTATGACCATATCTATATTAGAGTTAAACCCCCCAGTGGTTATTACAACTGTTTTGCTTCTGACATTTATTTCTTCACCGGTAGATGTGTTAACACCCCCAAGACCTACAGCACGTCCATTCTTAATCTTAATTTTGGTAATTTCGATGTTATTGATTATTTCTCCACCTTTCTCTCGAAATGAGTCAATCAAATTTGTCATCAATCCCAAGCCGTTACGCTCCGGTCTTGTCCAACGCATAACGGAGTTTCCTTCCTGCGGTTTCATATCGATCCACTTAACTCCTTGAACTTCTGCCCAGTGGTAAAGGTCATGTAAAGAATGTTCGATATAGTAACGTGCCCATACAACGTCGGTTCCGGGCCCTCCCCATTTCACCCAGTCGTTAAAAGCCAAGTCTGGTGTGTCCTCAATACCCATTTCTTTCTGAATGGGAGATCCGACAATACAACAGCCTCCTCCGGAGATAATAGCTGCACCTCCCAATTCGTCAGATTTCTCGAAAACAATAGTTCTAGCGCCGGAGTCTCTGGCTTCTATTCCGGCGGCCATACCGGCTCCACCTGAGCCAACAATAGCTATATCTGTTTCAAAATTTTTGGTATTCGCCATATCCCAGGCCTCCCGTTAGATGCCAACTTTTAACCTTTTTATACTGGTCATATACTCCGTGAAAGGTGCTCTCACCTCCATTGCGCTTTATTAACCTTCAGTTGCAAGATTTTTAGGTAGTGGAGCTGACAATAGTATAAAAGCAACGATGCATGGCTCAGTACCCGGATTTGTCCAATTATGAACAGTGCCACGCTGAACTAAGACGTCACCTGCTTTCAAGTTCACGACTTCTCCATCGTCTAGTTCCATATCAATGGTCCCCGAGATTACGACAGCATAATCAAGGCTAGCAGTCCGGTGATTTCTTGGTGCTACACCCGGGTCAAAACGAGAAACACGAAAGACAGAACCATTGGGTATGGTGGTATCTATTACTTCTGCAGAAAAATCATTAAATTCTGACAAGTTTGCTGGCGTTTGATCCGTAGCCCAAATCACCGTGCTTTTCTGACCCGCACGCCGCGAAATAACATTATCTGAAATTTCGTCAATCATGACGCGAGCTTTCCCTTTCTCATCGTGTCCGGTTATTACCCGTCTAATTTCAAAAGACATTAAATAATCCAATTAAAAAAAGTATACATTTAAAAATATTTTACAGCCTCAGCAAATTCTTTTCGAATTTTTGCACTATGCATGTAAGGATAATCTTGAGGATATTTTTTACCGGGCTCGCATTTTATTGTCACAAAAGTGGGCCCCTCCTCTTGTAAGATTGTTCCAATGACATTCTCAAATTCTGACATTTCAGAGAGTTCATAACAATTCCTATACCCTGCAGAATCGGCCATACCAGCAAAGTTTGCGCTATCCTGCCCGGGTATCGGGTGCCCACCATTTGCTTCATATGTTCCATTTTCTAAAACAAAATGAATTAAATTTTTTGGGGCGGCATTTGCTGTGGTTACGAGGCAACCCAAGTTCATGAGTAAACTCCCATCGCCATCGAGCAGGATAATTCTGCGGTCTGGCCAGGCCAGTGCAAATCCAAGAGCATGGGAGGAAGTTAGGCCCATAGCACCGGACGAAATATAGTTATAAGGGCTGGGTCGAAGAGCTACCAAGTCAAACGCCGTAGTATAAGCCGCAACGACTATTTCATCTTTTGCAATTCTTTGAACGAGAGATTTGAGGTATTTGTCACGTTTTATCATTCGGCTACCGGGGGTCGGCCAATTAGAAAAGCCACAGGACTTGAAGTTTCGTAGGCTTTGCAAATTAAAGGAGCGATATGGTGTATATCGTCATCGGTTTCAATTAATTGGTGGTCAATTCCCATTACATCTAAAATTGGTTCAATGATTTGGACACCGTACCGCTTAGATTTAGAGGGTAGAACACCTGGTTCCTTTCCGAGTAGACCTACCATCATACATATAGGCATTTGATAATCTACGGCAACGGCCCTGATGGCATTTAATGAGTCTAAGAGACCGGTATATTGTATTAGTATCAAAGATCGATGCCCGCTGTATGAAAGTGCTGCACTAATTCCTATGGTTTCATCTTCTTTGCAAACTCGCACATGTCGTAAATCACAGTCTGCAGCTATCGGGCGAAGGAGCCCGTTAGCTGTTGTTTTGTCAGGCACGGTAAGTACAGTTTGCACACCACTACCTTTAACTGCCTTAATGATTAAGCTACCAGATAAATTTTCCAATTTAACACCTTTTTTAATAGTAATGATGTTTATTCATAGAAATTATAAAAAATCAGCGTGGTTTTGAATATCTCCTAGTTTCTCGGAAAATTTATTAAAAACAAGGGATGAAAACGATATTTTTATGGTTTGCATAAACTTTTAGTTGACAAATAATATTTTTCCGACCAAAAAGTGCGGTTTTCTAGAACGAAAGGTAAAAAAAACCTTTGGTTAGAGTGAATTTAATTTTTAACAACTTTACGAAACTTTATGGCTACATCAAATAAATCTAAAAAACCTGAACCAGATCGGGTGTATATAATGAAAAAGCGTAACTGTTTAAAATGCGGAGAAAGATTCGATAGCAGTTGGGCAGGTGAGCGTGTGTGCAAGCGTTGTAAATCCAGTGGTAGTTGGCGCAGCGGCTCTGATTTTGAAGCAGCATAAAACAGAAACTTATTTTGGACGAGTTTAGCTCGTAGACCCTGTAAATCTTCAATGTTATAGTTCTGAAGTCAGGAATTGTAATGGTAGGAGGTTTTTCATGGATGAACCACTAAGTGTTCGATACCGACCGTTATCGCCCGCGTGTGGTGTGGAGATTCTAGGGCTAGATTTAAGTGCAACTTTACCCCAACAGACAGTAGATGAAATCAGAGCTCTATGGAATGAGCATATTGTTTTGGTTTTTCGCAATCAAAAAATCACTGAAGAAGAACAACTCCAGTTTGCCTCTAGGTTTGGGAAACTGGGTGATAGGAAACCACCGCCAAAAAAACTAAAAGAACGAACCGAAGGTGTTTTACAAAATGATCAGCGTGTGATGCTAGTAAGTAATAAAACCATTGACGGCTCACCTATCGGGTCTTTTGGGGACGGTGATATGTGGTATCACATAGATTCCGGATATTCAAAAAACCCTTATACTTATACATTTCTTTATGGGGTTGAACTTCCTTCTGAAGGAGGCAATACATTATTCGGTAATATGTATTTAGCCTATGAATCTCTGAGTGAAGAGCTGAAAGGAAAGCTTGCGAATCAGAAGGCACTTCACATTCATCAATATGAACGTCGCGCGCGTGTGGATATCTCCGGAGATATTAGTGAAATACCGCATTGGTATCATCCTGTGTTTGTTACCCATCCTGAATCTGGTCGGAAATCTTTGTTCGTTGATCGTCTTATGACCCAGCGTATCGAAGGTTGTACCCATGAGGAAAGTGAGCAACTGCTTGAGAAACTATATGCTGCTGGTGAAAATCCAAGTGTGGTATATGAACATGAGTGGGAGTTGGGTGATTTTGTAATGTGGGATAATCGCTGTGCCATTCATGGTCGAACTTGGTTTGATCCAAAGGAAAGTCGTTTGCTTCGCCGATGCACAATAGAGGGGGGTCCGCTATATGAGGAATTATCGGAATACTCACAAAATCGGTTGCAACTATAAAGCTATATAACGTATTTGTGGATGTTTTTGGTTTATATCAATTATATCTAAATGACAGTTAAGGAGAGGTGTTATGCCAGTTGCTCGCCACCCGCGACCGCTTGAATTAGTTGATACCCCAATTGAAGAAATTTTTGAAAACCACGTTGCTAGATTTAAAGACCGTGTGCCTGATTGGGAAGCTTTCGAGGATGCAAAAATAGAGGGCTACAAGAGAGCACAACATAGGTTTATTGGTGCTGGTGGGTCTGGAAAACACGGAGATATGAATTCCATTCCACCAAGGGCACATACACTTAGTATCATGTATGTTGAACCAGGNCAGGGGAATGCNCCTCATACGCACGAGGTTGANGAGACTTTTTTTGTTCTTAAAGGTCACCTGGATGTTTTTATTGAGGATGAAGAGGGTCACCGACTTACAACAAGACTCGGAAAATGGGATTGCATTACCTCTCCTCCAGGGGTGATACACGGTTATGATAATAACAGTTTAGAGCCTGTCTGGTTTCAGGTGATGTTAGGGCGTGGCNTTCCAGAAACCATGGGTTACGCTGACGACGANTTATATGCTAGGCGCGAGGCACATTTAAAAAATAAGTAATTACCTTGGCTTATGCTTGCGTGATACCAAGTTTCTCATCTCTTTGCCGGATCCAAACGATCGCCGGTAACGCGACAAGAACCATCAGACCTTTGCCAAACACTTGCCCTGCTAAANAATCCAGATTACCGAAAGCTAAATATAAAAATAATACGCTATCAATTATTAACCCGANCAAGCTACTCGCAAATACTGCCAGCACCAGTCGTCGCCTTTGCAAAGGNGTGTAAACAATAAAATCTGCAAGCTCTGAAATCAGAAATGACAGGCCTGAAGCTATGANGAGTGAAGGTGTTGCGAATAGAGCAGAAATAAGAGCGCCAATAATGATAGCTATGAGAGAAAATTTGGCACCTAATCTTCTCTGCACTAGGTCACGCAATACAAGGGCTAAACCAATCATTAAAACCCCGCTAGGAGCCATCAAATTTGGGCCGACCGGTATTAAGCAGGGACCTTTATCGAGGCAAGTGGTACCTACATTTCCGATGAGCCAGTTAGCTGCTGGAATGGTTAAAATAAATCCGATGAAAAGAGTATAGCCTTCAATTTTTTTAGGATTATGTTTGAGCGGTGTCGATCGGAAAATTTCCATGATTTTATTTTTTAATTATCTATTCTAAANAAGTTTTTANTATTATGGATTGGNTGGCCCATATCCAGGGTGATCCGGGATTGGCTCATTGCCAGTCAAAATCGTCTTATCGCCAAAGCGTTCTTTCCATCGTTCTATTACTTCTGGGTTAAAAACATTATTGGGTACTTCTCCAGCCAAAGCCTGCAGTACGGCGTTGGTTGCCCAAATATAACCAGGACCTAACCCGCTAGCCTGATTTGAAGAGACCATGTGCGGAGATAAAATTACTTTATCGCCAAGTTTTTTAAGTGGCGAGTCTTCAGCAATTGGTTCATCAGCAAATGCGTCTATTGCTGCTGCGGAAATTACATCATTTTCGAGTGCTTCTGCTAAAGCGGCCTCGTCGACATTTGCTCCTCGTGATGTGTTTACAAAGATAGCAGTAGATTTCATTTTCGAGAATAATTCTGCATTCATCAGCTTGGTAGTTTCTTTGGTGTTTACACAATGCATACTGACAATATCAGATTCAGTAAGAAGGGTATCAAGNTCCACTTTTTCTACGCCGTTTCTTATAAAACGTTCGTCATCTATATATGGATCACTAGCGATTATTCTCATTCTCCAAGGAGAAAAAAGTTGTGCGACCCTGGCGCCAATCCTCCCAAGGCCAATCAGCCCAAGAGTAAGTCCTGGGTAATTGTCCGATGTACGTTGGCCTAAATACTGGCCCATGAGGTTGGGGTNCCGCCAGTTTCCATTTTTAACAGCAATATCTCTCTGATTGATTTTTTTTATTGTTGCAAGTATGAAAGCCACTGTACCCTCTGCAACACCATAGCAGTTGGATTCCGTTGGGGCATGACAAACTAGAATACCCAGTTCTGTCGCAGCGTCGACGTCAATATCATCTGTTCCGACAGTACATTTTGCTACTACACGCAGGTTTGGACTCGTTTCCATAATTTTCCGAGTTATCGGGCTAGATCTAATGGAGGTTCCCATCAAGGCATTAGCGTCTTTTGCCATTTCAATCATATCCTGCTCATTATCACCTTGAGGTGAATGCCAGCCAGCTTGTCCCATAGATAGATTACAGCCGTATTTTTCTAATTTTTGATGACACTCATCTGCTTGTTCTACAGGAGCAAAAACAAAGATTTTCGGATTATTCATGATTTTNCCTTATTCTTTGACGAAGTTTTTATCGGCTATACTATTAACCCAGTTAGATTAAAGGCACTATAGTGGAAACATTTTTATATCCCGTCCACCGGAATTCTACCATCGTGGGATTCTATCTCGATTACCCAAAGGTCCGGATCCCTTTCAATAGATTTTTGAACAAGGGCATCAGCTTTTTCTTCTGCAATAAAGTCTTCTTTGTGAGTGGTAATCCAAATTAGTTGGTCGTCTAAATCTCTCATTTGGGTTAGGAGTTTGCATTCGGTTCTTGATTGATAAATTTTGAGGAGAATAGTACCTCCTAATTTTTGCCCAGTTTTTATGACAACAGCGGGAATTCCCTCAATTGAAAAACGATGGAGGTGAGCATCAATCCAAAGGTGTGTTGGAATCCGGTCGTCGACCATCGCAAATTAATTTAACCCAAGGGCCCTAAGAAGGGCTCACCCATGTAGCTATCTGAGACAGTGTCTAAAGTATCGGGCCATACACCCGGCACAACTTCACGCCTTTTGGAAGTCGGTCGTGGCTTGCCATCCCATCCCACCTGTTCCATGTANGCGTATAACTGTATTAGCTGCCCATCGGGGTCGCTTACGAAAGCGGTATAATCAATACCGGGATATAATTCTTGGGGAATATCTTCGCGCACCATACAGCCGTTTTCNCGGAAAAATTCTACAGCATTTTTTAGTTGTTGATAATTTGCTAATCTTACCGCAAAAGAGAAAAGCTGAGTGTCCTCTCTACAACCAAGCTCTTTTCTAAGAGCGATTGGATATANTGACATTGAATGATGTTCNGTGTTGTTGCGCATGAAAATACATTTATGACCCTTAAAATTTATTACTTCGGTCTCGATGAAACCAAGTGTATCGCGATAGAANGATCGAGCATCTTCGACATCTTTACAGAACAATCTTACTGGACCAATTTTGGTAATTTTAAAAGGCCGAGCTAGTAAGATACCGTCGACGTTATATTTTTCTTGTGCTGGCTCTATGTCTCTGTAACCCGTTTGAAAGTNNATACCGCNNTCNAANGCCGCGTTNACTTCNCGATATTCAGAAATTTGAGGTAATGTTGCCACCTCTTTAAACTCGCGGTTGTGCATTCCCCAGGGTTTTGAGTATCCATCCCACCCAATTTGTTCTATTCCATAATAAAGTTCATTTTGGAACCAATCAGGATCCATTAAATAGGTATGCCAATTTGATCCAGGCATGTCTCGGCCAGAACGAACCATATTACATCCACAATCGGTGAGCCATTTGTGTCCGTTGACAACTTCGCTAAGCGTGCCCACCTGCCAAGTAATTTGATTGACCGTGATGTGTTCACGCCACCGGCCTAGTTTGTCTATAGCCCCACGCTGACGGTGATTATAAAGAACAAAGGCATGATGATCGTGTGAATAGCGAAAAAAATAGCCTCGTAGATCNCCAAAGTCTTTTAAATTATTCGGAACTTTTTTGTNATTGGNNAAGGGATCACGAATGTCTACTATCTTAAATCCCATTAATACATGATAAAAATGAAGAGCTTGCTCCATTTTAATCGCGTTGATACCGAAATGACCAAGCCTCCTTATTTTAAATGGTCTGTCCAGCAGAACTCCGCCTACATTATATTTTCCATCTATATTATCGAGCATTATTTTTCAGCCATTGAATTTTAGAAATTAACTCCCCATGATAGANCGTCTCCCAAACCNNCAAAATANTAATATTAATGGAGTGAGGAGCAAGGTCATAACTAAAGTTGTGCCTGCGGCAAGATTTATCGCACTTGATTACCAGTAGCTCCATATCATCGCGGCCAAAGTAACATTTCCCCCTTTTTAATGGCGCCCTTGCAACAAATTATTTTTTAACACCTTATTGTGGCGCAATCGTTCCTACCAGAAAAATCAGGGATATATTTAACTTACATTTTATTTATCTCGTCTTTCTCGCCTGAAAATTTATTATTCTAACTGTGCCTTAAGGTCAGAGATATAATCAGCAAAGGCATCCTCCATTGAGAACTGTGGTTCCCAATCNAGCATTTTCTTTGCTCGGCTAATATCAAGTGGCGCTGCCCTGTTTACTGGAGGGTTTCCGGGAATAATATCGACACGGAGTTTTGGGAGTTGATTTTTTATAATTTCAACTAGTGCTTCAAACGAGGTTGTGATTGGATAGGCGATGTTGAAAACGTTCTCTTTAGGTGCGTCAATGATCGCGCATTTATCAATAGCCTCGCCACAGTCTTTAGAGTAAAGGTATACAAAATCCATGGTTTGTTCCTGTGGAATTTTTGCTGGCTCCCCGGTAATTCCTGCAAGGACGAGATCTTGGACCTTTTGCCCTCCACCCGAACCACCCCAGAAATGTCCGACGCCAAATACATTTCCCAGTCTCAGCATAAATAAATCGAATCCGGCTTCTAAAGCATAGGCCTCAATAATCATCTCCTGTGCGACTTTCGAATTGCTGTATGCCGTTCCCGTTCCTAAGAGATCATCCTCNTTGATNGGNCCCNTTCCAACTTTTCGCCAATCATAGGCGCCAAACGTGCTNATATGGATTACTCTCNTTATTTTGGTCAAACGTGCGGCATCGGCGACAGCTTGGGTACCTCCGACATTTAGTGAATATCCAAAATGTATTGGATCATTTACTTTCTTGCCAATAACTGAAGCAGTGTTGAGTATGGTATCGACCCCATATTCATTAATCGTCGCTATTAGCCCTGGCAGACTTCTTACATCTTCATTAAGATAGGTAAAATCAGCATTACCTAATTTGCTACGAATAAAATCCTCACGGGGAATAGGGTCAACAAAGACCACTTTTTCGCCACGTCGAACCGCCTGTTGTGCATATGATGTGCCGACGAGGCCGGCACCTGTTATTAAAGTCGTCATAATTTACTCCCTGAAAGTTCTCTAAACTAATTTTTTTAACCCAGATAATGTTTAATTACTTAGAATTAATTTTTCTTATTCTCTGCTCTTAGGAGGTAAAGGCTGCTAACAATTATAATTGCTGAACCGCAATAACTCCACCATCCTGGTGTTTCTGCGAACCAAAGAATTCCAATTAAAAATGCATATACAATCCGCATATAATCAAATGGCATTACAAAAGTGGTATCACCAAGTCCAATACCATGCGTAAATAGTCCTTGCCCGATAATCCCCAACGTACCGGTTAAGATCAAAAGTAAAAACTCTGTCCAACTTGGTGTTTGCCATACAAAAATCGCCGGAATNAGNGCTAATAAAGTGGTAAAAAGGGCAAAATAAAACATTATGGTTACCGTTTCCTCAGTTCGGCTAAGGATTTTTATTGTGAGTACTACCCCGGTGCCAAAAATAGTGCCGCTGAGAGCAACAAGAAACCAGGGGTCAAAACCCTCTCCAAAAGGTTTTGTAATAAGTAAAATNCCNCNAAAACCTAGTAAGGTTACTATTCCTCGCNTAAACCCGATGATTTCGTTAAGGAATAGNNCGGCAATCACTANCATAATTAATGGTCGTGAGAACTGGATAGTAACNGTATCGGCTAATGAAATATTTATAAGAGCATAAAAAAAACACAGATTTCCCATAAATCCTACAAAACCACGGGCGCCATGAAGATGTAGTTTAGAAGTTTTTATTGATTTTAGTCCCAATCTCCAAACTAGCGGGAAAATAACAATAAGACCTGCGAGGAAACGGATGAATAAAACCTCAAAAGCAGGTAAAGTTTTACCCAAATGTTTAACTAGGCCAGCCATTACAATTAATAGAAATGCTCCGATTATTACACAAAAAGCCCCTCTGATATTTGGAGAGATANCCATCCATCGTGCTACANCNGATTTTATTAGGGGTGAACNTNTGAATTTAGNTTGAGAATTATCAGACATATCTTCGCAATGTGAACANCACTTTTAACATTGTCAAATTGAGTTCATGATANNACGTGCAAAAGNGANGTTGCCTGNCNTTCTNAACATNTTNAGCANTANACATTNAGTTTTCGCAGGCACTNTTGGAAAANTAAATTTGATTATAGTGAAATAACGGATGTANCAATGACAGCTTATAGAAAAATGGAAAATAAAATCGCTTTGGTTACGGGTGGAGGCGGGGCGATTGGTGGAGCCTCGGCAAAATTACTTGCAGCTGAAGGTGGCAAAATTATGGTCGCAGATGAACGTTTAGAAATGGCGAAAAAAATTGCTGATGAAATTGAGGTGTCAGGAGGCATAGCAAAGGCAATTAAGATTGATGTTTCTNATCATGGGCAGGTGAAANAAGCTGTAGAGGCTACAATNNCAGCATTTCAAGAATTGCACGTTCTTGTAAATGTTGCTGCCGCGGTTACGCCNGACGCTCCGGTCGAGGAATTATCTTTGGAAGAGTGGAACAAGGCATTCGCCGTAAATTTGACCGGACCATTTTTGATGTCAAAATATTCAATACCTGAGATAAAAAAGTGCGGCGGTGGGGTTATTATCAACATGGCCTCACAACTTGGAACAATCGGTGTCCCAAACCGTTCAGCATATTGTACCACTAAGGCGGCGCTCATTCATCTAACAACTATACTAGCGGCGGAAGTTGCAGATGATAATATCAGGGTCAATTCTATCTCACCTGGAGTAATTGAAACCCCTCGAACACGAAGGCGTTTTGATACAGTAGATGAATTTCATCAATCACGGGGGAAACTTCATATGTTGGGGCGTGTTGGTCAGCCTGAAGAAATAGCTAAGGCTGTTTTGTTTTTGGCTTCGGAAGACTCTTCTTTTATCACTGCAACCGATCTTCTGGTTGACGGAGGTTATATTTATCTAAAACGGCAACCAGGAGAAAACGGTTAAGTTATGAAAGATAAAATGCGATTTAGCTGATAAAAAGATTACTATTTTCTGCAAAGGTCTTATTGCGTATTCATAGTATAGCCAGCTATAAANATTGTTGGGTGCCTAAGCAATTTAGCNTAGGCGTTTCCTATATTTTTGGAAGAAAAAATTTGACAGAAATAACGCGTGCAAATGGCCATCGGCTAGATGGAATTTTACCGCTCGGTGAGCCGCCAATGCCGGAACCACAGCCCACAGATAATGATGTATCTTTTGATCTTGAAACAGGCCTTTCCGCGGTCCGGTCTTTGAAGTCTAAAGTGCCTTCTGATGCTCATAGTGCTCGGAACTTGGGTACCGAAAGAGAAGGAAACGCCGTCTTAATTGATGAGAACGGCACTCTTGTTACTATAGGCTATCTCATAACTGAGGCTACCGACGTATCTATCGGTGGCACAAATGGAGAGGAAATACCCGCTCAGGTAGTGGGCTTTGATCACAGAACAGGATTTGGTTTGGTCCGAACCGTGGAACCGCTTGGATTAAAACATCTTACGATTGCTTCTAACGTGGATGAATTATTGCCGGATAATAAGGTTGTGATAGCAGCGGCAGGAGGTGTNCCAGCTTCTATTTTGGGAAAGGTAGAGGATCGAAGAGAGTTTGCCGGTTCATGGGAGTATCTGATTGATAAAGCGATATTCACAACCCCATTGCATCCGAGATGGAGTGGGGGAGCACTAATAGATCCTGCTAGCGGATTTTTATTGGGTATAGGCTCCTTATTCGTACAGGACCCNNGTGGTAAGGAGGAAGACAACCAAGGTAACCAAGGCAACATGTTTGTGCCGGCAGATTTGTTGCTTCCTATATTTAATGAGTTAGTTACTACNGGNCGGGCCCAATCNCTCGCAAAGCCCTGGCTTGGAATGCAAACAACGGAGGCAATGGGACATTTGGTTGTATCTGGNATTCATGATGGCGGCCCAGCAGATAAGGCCGATATTCAAGTGGGTGATATTATTGAAGAAATTGAGTCCCATCNCATTGATAATNTATCAGANATGTATCGTAAAATTTGGGCAGTGGGAGGAGCTGGTGCTGACGTAAGTTTGAGAGTTACCCGTGGATCACATCAACTGGATATTGTAATAAGATCTGGGGATAGACACGATTATTTAAAAGTACCGCAACGGCATTAATTTTAATAAAAATTAATGGGTGGACCTTCCGTGGCAACCTCTAAGGCAACGATCCCACTCTAAAAGTACCTCTGTATCTTTCTCCATTAACCTATACTTGTTCCAAGTTTTTATAAAATTCTCAGGTTTTTCAAGTTTGGATAAGGCCCATATAGCCATCGACCTAACTAATGGCGATTTCTCTTTAAGTTTATCGTTTACGAGCGGAACTAGGGTGTTGAGTTGACTGTTTCCAATCGCTATCAAAACATTCCGAATAAACCTATCGCGGCCCAAACGTTTGATTGGCGACCCGGAAAATAGGGATCTAAATGCTTTGTCATCTAACTGNACGAGGTCTGCTAGGTCAGGCCAACGAAGCTCTATTCTAGACTCAAATTCAAGTTCCAGCGTTTTGGAGGCAAACTTATTCCAAGGACAAACCGCAAGGCAATCGTCACATCCGTAAATGCGATTACCAATGGCTTCTCGAAATTCGGTTGGTATATGTCCTTTATGCTCTATCGTTAAATATGAAATACAGCGTGTTGCGTCTAACTTATAGGCTGAAGGAAAAGCCTTGGTTGGACATACAGATAAGCAGCGGGAGCATGATCCACAAAGGTCATGAATTTCTTCATTATATGACAAAGTTAAATTGGTATAAATTTCGGCAAGAAACATCCATGAACCTAATTTCTTGGATACTAAGTTCGTGTGTTTTCCCTGCCATCCCAATCCTGCCCTAGCCCCAAGGGGTTTTTCCATAACCGGCGCCGTATCAACAAATATTTTAACCTCACCACTGTGTTGGTCAGCGATAAAGCGTGCTAGTATTCGAAGTTTCTTTTTAGCAACGTCATGATAGTCTCGTCCCTGCGCGTAGACTGAAATTGAACCGCATTTAGATTCTTGGAGAGTTTCGAGCGGGTCACCATATGGGCCGTAATTAAGACCTAAAACTACAACACTCTTTACATCTTCCCATAGTTCTTTTGGTTGGCTCCGCTGTTTCATTCGTTTTGCTAACCAACCCATATCACCATGATAACCTTTTAAAATAAACTCCTTGAGTTGTTCTCTTGCACTCATGCTGAGTGATGCTGGCGCAAATCCGACCGCGTCAAAACCAACCGCCATAGCCATATCTCTTATGGATTTTGTTACGGTCATTTTTTTTGTTATTTATCCTCTCCCGCGATAAGGCGGAACGCCCTGGTCAGGGATCCAAACTTCCGATGGGGCTTTTCCGCTTTGATAAAATACATCGATAGGTATGCCTCCACGTGGATACCAATAACCACCAATTCGTAGCCATCTTGGTGAAATTAACTTTTCGATTTTTTTCCCGATACCTACTGTGCAATCTTCGTGGAAGGCACCGTGATTGCGGTATGAACTTAAATAGAGTTTTAAGGACTTACTCTCCATAATCCAATCGTTCGGGATATAATCTATGACTAAATGAGCAAAATCGGGTTGGTTAGTTATCGGGCAGAGGCTAGTGAATTCAGGGCAAGTAAAACGTATAAGGTATAATTGCCCTTCTTGAGGGTTGGGGACCCGCTCAAGTATAGCCTTTTCGGGTGAAGTTGGTAATTCTGTTTCCTGTCCAAGCTGTTTTAGTGTTTCACCTATATTTTTTGTCATAAGTTATCACCATTCTTAGTATGTTTCCGATACAATTGGCCCAGTTTCCTGTTGTTCTTCAAACAATTTTATGAAGTTATGCAGAGATTGCTCGGTAATTGCCATTCTAATGTTTGACATTAAAGATTGATAATAATGGAGGTTATGAATAGTCAAAAGCATTCCTGCAAGCATTTCTCCTGATTTAACAAGATGGCTGAGATAAGCTCTACTATAATTTTGACAGACGCGACAATTGCATCCGGCATCCAGAGGCCTGTCATCATCAGCATGTCGTGCATTTCTTAAGTTGAGTGAACCCCCGCGAACATATGCCTGTCCAGTTCTTCCTGATCTCGTTGGGATAACACAATCAAACATATCAACGCCTCGTTTTACCGCCCCAACAATATCTGCTGGTTTTCCAACTCCCATTAGGTAATGCGGTCTCAATTTTGGTAAGTCAGGGATTGTTTTTTCTAAAACATCAAACATTACATCTTGCGGTTCGCCAATTGCCAATCCACCTAAAGCATAACCATCAAATCCGGTATCTACCAAGCGCGCAGCTGATTCACGCCGGAGTTCTGGGAATACACTACCCTGTACTATACCAAAAATTCCGTAGCCTGGTCTTTGTTGAAACGCGGACTTACTGCGTGCAGCCCAACGCATGGACAGTTCCATAGATTGCCGCGCTTTATCTTCAGTGACCGGCCATTCCGTGCATTCATCTAGAACCATTGTGATATTTGAACCCAACATATTTTGGATTTGACTGGAACGTTCTGGTGTAAGTTCTATTTTTTTTCCATCGATGTGTGATCGGAAAATAACGCCATGTTCTTTTATTGTTTGACGATTTCGAAGTGAAAATACCTGATATCCTCCTGAATCTGTCAAAATAGATTTTTGCCAGTTCATGAATTTGTGTAGCCCACCAAGTCTAGATATTCTTTCAGCGGTAGGGCGCAGCATCAAATGATATGTGTTGCCTAGAATAATTTCTGCGCCAGTCGCTGATACGTCTTCCGGCATTACAGCCTTTACGGTCCCCCCTGTGCCGACAGGCATAAACGCTGGTGTTTGAACTTCGCCGTGTGCTGTCTTAAGGCAACCCCTACGGGCTAAACCGTCTGTACTGAGAATATTAAATTTTATACCAGAGTTTGTCATTTTTATTTTTTGCGTTCTAGAAGAGAAGCATCACCGTAGGAATAAAATCGATAGCCGGATTTAATCGCATATTCGTAAGCAGACTTTATTCTTTCCAAACCAGAAAATGCGGCAACTAGCATGATCAGGGTAGATCGGGGTAGATGAAAGTTTGTAATAAGCCTGTCAACAATCTTGAACTTGTAACCTGGAGTTATGAAAATATCTGTTTCGCCCTCAAATGGCTCGAGTTCTCCATTTTCGTTTACGGCTGACTCCAGTAACCGCAAGACCGTAGTACCACAAGCTGTAACTCGACCGCCCGCTTTGCGGGCTAAGTTTATTCGTTCCACTGATTCTTTATTCAATTTTCCCCATTCAGAGTGAATTGTGTGGTCATGAATATTTTCAACCTTTACTGGTAAAAAAGTACCAGCTCCAACGTGGAGAGTTAACTCAACAACATCAATGCCCGTGAATTTAATTTGTTCAATTAGTTCTTTTGAAAAGTGAAGTCCCGCAGTGGGAGCGGCAACAGCACCTAAATTAGATGCGTAAACTGTTTGATAATTTAGTTCATCGGGGTTTGCACGATTATTTTTCCTTTTAATGTATGGAGGCAAGGGCATGCTTCCATGCTGATTTAGGTTATTGAATAATTCTTTTCCAGAGAAACTAACAACGATTTCCCCATTTTCTTTCTTTTCTAAAACAGTTGCTGAAAAATTGGTTGAAAAATTAATACTATCCCCCGTTCGGAGCTTTCGTGCAGGCTTGGCAAAGGCACGCCAAGTTTTATCGCTGTTTAATTTATGTAAAGTTATTTCAATTGACGTTTTATTGCGAAGCCCTTGAAGACGGGCAGGAATGACCTTGGTGTTATTTAAAACGAGGATGTCTTTAGAAGACATAATATTCGGCAAGTCTCTAATTGTTAAATTTCTTAAACATTCTCCTATATGGAGTAATTTGGCTGCATCTCTTGGGGTGCACGGTTCTTGAGCTATTAACTCCTTCGGAAGGTTAAAATCAAAGCAATCAGTTTTCATTTTTTGACAATGCTTTTAAAGGTTGATCTTTTTAGCAATATTGTTGGTGGTCCTAATAAACACAATAAAGAGTGATATACATAGTTTTTTAAGCGTAATTTAAGTATGAAAAATAATAAAACTAAATTGTCGGAAATTCCGAGGGTTATCCCTGAAGGTACTAAGGGTATCGGGTTTATGCTTGGCTCTGCGGCTTCTATTTCAGGAGCAAATGGTACCGTCCAGTATCTCTCCCAGGGTATTCATGTTTTTGAAATAGCATTTTTCCGTCAGCTTTTTGGACTTATATTGATGGCTACTATTTTTTTACGTAGTGGGTTCCGTCCTCTGTTTACAAAGAAAATTAGGTTACATCTTATACGCTCTATTTTAAATGTACTTTCCATGCTGGCCTTTTTTTATGGTTTGAGTCTTGAGCCGTTAGCTAAGGTAATATCTTTAGCGCTTACTGCACCTTTATTTGCGACGCTTGGAGCAGTGATATTTTTAAAGGAGAGGATGACACCTGCACGTTGGGCGGCTATTTTTATTGGTGCCGTTGGTGCTTTGATAATTCTTAGGCCCGGAATACAAACCGTATCCCTCGGAGCACTCATGGTCCTTGTGTCAAATATGTTGTGGGCCGTGACTTTGGTGGTGATAAAAGTTTTGACCCGGACCGATACATCTGTAACCGTTGCGCTTTATTCAAGCCTTTTACAGGCGCCTATGGCCTTTATTTTTGCCTTTTTTGTTTGGCAATGGCCTTCTCTTGATCAGTTAGCATGGCTGGTATTATTGGCGATTCTAGGCACCATTTCTCAGTTGGCGCTTGCCGAAGCATTTCATCATGCTGATGCAACATTAGTATTGCCGGCGGATTTTACTAAGGTAATTTGGGGAAGTTTTATTGGATATTTTTGTTTTAATCAAATCCCTGAAATTTGGGTTGGCGTCGGTGCGGTCGTGATTTGTCTAGCAGTTTTTTACAACGCCTATTTTGAAGCACAAAATTCAAGCTCAGGGAGCTCGACCCCGTAACTATGAAGCCTATATCCATTAAGGCGAAGCCAAGAACGCCCCTCATCAACATTATTTGACAACGACCGAACGATATTCCAGAAAGTTTCTGAGTGATTCATCTCTTTTAGATGTGCCACTTCGTGGCTCACTATGTAGTCCGAAACAAAACGAGGAGCCATAATGATACGCCAAGAAAAATTAAGGTGCCCTGAGCCGGAGCAGCTTCCCCATCGACTTTTCGTATCGCGAATTGTTAATCTACTGTAGCCGAGCCCTAGGAGAGTAGTTTTTTCATCCACAATAGTCTTTAGTGTGCACCCTGCTTCTCGTTTGTACCAGTCAGATATGGCTCTAGATAATTCTTTTTTTGGGGCTGCCACCATCAGCTTTTGCCCCTCGCACCAAACATCTGAACCTGTCTCGGTAACATGGTAAATTTTCAGCGGTTGGTCAAATAGTCGAATTATTGAACCATCACAGAATGGGATTGGATCAGGGTGCCTTTCGAGTTGTTTAGAAATCCAGCAGATTTTTTGTTTCAGAAATAACAATCCGTCTTTCAATTTTATATAATCCGGTAGAACTAGTTCAACTTGTCCAATTCCTGGTAATATCCTAATTTTTAGTCGACGAGATCTTGGACTCCTCCTAATAAGAATTATTGTTTTCTTTCCATTAGGTAGATCTAGACTTGTACTGTTTGAGTTCAATTTATTAAACATTAGAGATTAATTTAAGAATTCTAAAAAATGATGCAAATAGATAAAATTTTCAAATTACCAGGTGCCTATGTACTACTAGTTGATTTAAAAACTTCCTATCAAAGCGAAATTGGATCTTTGGGTAATATAAAATTTTCTGCGGGTCATTATTTTTATTTTGGTAGTGCGCGAGGTCACGGTGGAATGCAGGCAAGAGTTCAACGGCATATCAGAGCAAAAAAAAAATTGCATTGGCACGTGGATTGGCTTTTGTTATCAGGTACTGTAATTAAAGTGTTGTTGATTGCTGGCGGGGTAGAGTGCAATATCCGCCAAAAAGCGGACTTAATCAATGATTTAAAGGTAATTGCCCCGGGTTTTGGAAGCAGTGACTGCGATCAATGCCGGACACATCTTTTGGCTGTCAATGGAGATGGTTCAGACGCCCTCAAAAAGTTGCAAGGTGTTACCGGTGGTGGAATTTATTCTGCAACCTCTTTTTTTCCTAACACCGCTGCACAACCAGTTATTGTTTGACGCATGGTTCGGTTTTTATCCACGGTCTCGCGTATTTCCGCAGCGAAAGGTGATTTTGTCATAAGACGGTATAAATCAGCTGCTCCCTGGTGAAAACCGGGTGGCATTGCAATTGTTCTAAGTGTTTTGGCTATTTCTTCCATTTCTCCTATATAACGATCAGAAACGGCGGGAAGGGCAGGGGGCATAGCCTCCATGCGTTTGTAAATAGCCGCTTGGCTGTAAATAAGTTCATTATGCAACTCCTCGGATACGTTTAATTTTTCAGCGGCCATTAATACGGCAGCATGAAGCGCACTAGTACCTTTTGTTATACCTGCGTAACACATCTTAATAGCAGAGGCGGTACCAGCTGTGACACCGCATTGCTTAACTTCAATACCGCACCCGTCAAAGATATTCATCTTTTCTGCACCGCTTCCACTTACAAAAAATCGCGTTGGTACAGAAGCGCCGGGAGGGTTACCGACGATTCCCCCGTCAATATAATTGGCTCCCGCGTCTTCTATAACAGCCCCAATTTTTGAGGCTGTTTCCGGAGATACCGCGTTACAATCAAAATAAAGTGGGGCTAATCCAGTTTCTTTCATCTCCGCGGCAATTAGTTCGGCCTGAGCCAATGCGTCTCCCGGGGGTATAATTGAAAATACAATGTCCGCTTCCGCTAATACCGTAGTGATTGAACCACAATCCCGAAACCCAGCATCAGCGGCACGTTGGCGTGTTATTGTTCTGCGTCCTTCCAAGGCGGTAATAATATTAAAACCATTGTCTTGGAATGCTTTTCCAGTTGCTGCTCCCATCTCGCCAGGGCTTAAAATGGCGACATTTTTGATTGTCATGGCTAAGTCCTTTAAAAATTTATCTGATCATAAGCAAGGGAAGGAATTTCGGCTAGCGTTCTGTTCTAAATTTCCAACCCCAAGTGGCCGCACGTAAGCAGAAGAGAGCAGAAACTGCTGGAATAATTGCCGTGAAGCCGAGAACCCAAAATGCTACGTCATATATTATTTCTTTGGACATTTCTTGGTCTAGTCCCGCAGTGTTAGCTATCAAACCAGCAGCAGCAGCTCCAAATGCTACGCCTAAAGAACGAATTGTTGGCATTGCCGCCGCTGTGATTGCTTCTTCTCCTTCTCGGGCAACACTCATACCATAATTAGTCATAAGGACATTTGTCGCGCCGATCCCCAAGCCAATCAGCGCACTCCAGAATGTAATCGTAAAGATATCGCCAGAGAGAATTGACATTGTGAATATAACCGTTGTGATAGCCGAAAAAATCATCCCAATTGTAGAGCCACTGCGCTCCCAGAACCCGGACCATCCTGAAGCTATTATTGATCCAAGGGTCCAACCAATTGAAAAGGTTAAAGAGAGATAACCTAATAANAGAGGTGTAAGCTCATGCAGAATCTGAAGAAATAGGGGAGCGAAGATCAGTANAGTNGTATGCGTGACGGAAATTANAAAATAGGACCAATAAGCCAGACCCANTGGTNAAAAAATCGATAANGCGTTACTCGGAAAAAGTTTTATATCCGAGGNNCTATCCCGGCGAAAGGTTATCCATACAAGAAGAATGGCNAGNATAATTAGTCCCAAACTGATTAAAGGNATTTTATATTGATTAGTAAGTCCCGCAGCTAATACACCTAGTGNTAGCATTAATAATCGTCTCCATGGAAAACGTTTTTTNNNCGNGGCCGTCTTTTGATTTGGGATTAATTTCCATGCCATTATTACAAATAAGATAACAAAAGGAGCTTGTGCCCAAAATGAGCCACGCCATGTTTCTAGNTCGGCAAATACACCACCTACACCAGGCCCAAAGAGAGCTGCCACACTCCAGGTGGTCGATATGGTCGCGAGAATTCGTGTCCTAATATTNGGTGAATAAAGATCTCGGACCAGAGCCATTGACTGTGAGATGACNAGACCTCCNCCAACACCCTTTAGTAAACGANCTANCAACAAGGTCNCCATATCCGGNGNAATTGCGCATGCAATTGTTCCAAAAAGAAGCGNGAGTCCGCCCCAAATATATCCGCGCTGCGTACCTAGCCGATCCCGCATATATGCGCCTGCAGCGGCCCCGATGATAGTGCCTACCATATAAAGCATCGAAGTCCAGGCATAATATGAAATACCGCCGATGTCATTGACTACGGTAGGCATTATTGTAGTGATAATAAAAATATCTATTGCATGCAGGGCAATCCCAAGATTGAGCAGGATGGTGTAGGAACCGCGACCCTCGCGAAACAAGTCTAGCCAACTGGCTTTGCTGTCTGACATAAAATAATTTTTAAACTCCTTTTAGACTAGACTTATTCATTGTTGTCCAGCAGTCTATGTCTTGTTTTGGCGGTGTCCAAGCATACAGCGCATTCAATCCAAATATCGTTTATGGCAGACCATGGCTTTTTTGAGCGTTTTAGATCAGTCCCCGATTAGGGCAGGTGCCAGTCCTGCAGANGCTGTTGCGGATACACTCCAACTTGCNGAAAGGGCTGANCAGCTCGGCTATAAGCGTTATTGGTTAGCTGAACACCATAGTAGTAAAGGACTTGCTGGCGCATCCCCAGAAATTTTAATTCCACAGCTGGCGGGACGTACAANNGGGATACGNGTCGGTTCCGGGGGAATAATGTTGAGTCATTATAGCCCTCTAAAGGTAGCTGAGTCCTTTCGGATGATAGAAACCCTATATCCTGGACGGATAGATCTCGGAATTGGGCGTGCCCCCGGTAGTGATCAAATAACAAATCAGGCGTTGCAAACCGGACCTGGCTCACTCGGTCCAGAGCACTACCCGGTCAAGGTCCGCGATATGATGGGATATTTGGCGGGCAATCTTCCTGAAGACCATCCTTTTTGTAATGTAGAGGCGATGCCGGCTGGCAAAACGATTCCAGAAGTTTGGATGTTAGGGTCAAGTGATCAAAGTGCATCGCTTGCTGCATACTTTGGTTTACCCTTTTCCTTTGCCCATTTTATTGTGTCTGAGGGTGGACCGGAGGCTGTTAAGGCATATCGAGAGCATTTTCGGCCATCGGCTTCTTGGCCTAGTCCCATCGTAAACATTGGGGTCTTTGTTATAGCCGCAGAGACGGAAGAAGCGGCAGAGCGCTTGATGAAATGCCGCGACCTATCATCTGTACGCCAGCGCACAGGTCGGGCAGGTCCGGTACCATCCTTTGAAGAAGCAGAAAACTATGTATATTCACCTCAAGAGGAGTCCTTGAGGCGCTTCAATCGTCAACGGTGTATCTGGGGNACAAAGGAGCAGGTGAAAGAAGGCCTTCTATCTCTTGGCGAAATTTATGATGTCGATGAATTTGTAATTCTCACCATTTGTCCAACATTAGATACCCGTTGTCGTTCCTATGAGTTGCTTGCTGAGGCCTTCGAGCTTAAGCCTCGGAAGTCCAATGCTTGCGCTGCTGAATAGAAGGAGGGTGTCAAGTATCATCCCGGCCAAATTTGCTATACTATTTATGGTCTGACAAATTTCCGGACTTGTCTGAGAATAAATTCCAGACGCCAGTCGTTATTCATTTTAAAACCATAAACAATATTCAAAATCACGAGCTACAACGGATGCAGAATATTGTAAAATAAGGAAAAATTTTGATTTTAGACCGCTCTGTTGCCGGGATTATTTGGATGTGTTTGGCTATGTTTCTTAGCGCTGCAGCAGGTGCTTGTGTCAGGCAGCTTGGTGCCGAAGTGCCAACACTCGAACTGGTTTTTTTTCGAAATATTATAGGATTGTTGATTTTTATTCCTTGGCTTTTACGCCAAGGTTTTGGAGTAATGCGGACTAGTCGAATACCATTATATTCATTGAGAGTAACTTTTGCCTATACGGCTATGGTTTTATTGTTCTTCGCATGGGGTAAAATGCCCATAGCTGATGTGTTCGCCTTACAATTTACAATCCCACTATTTACAATAGTGCTGGCAGTGTTGATACTGAAACANCCAACGGATCACCATTCATGGTTGGCGTGCTTTGTCGGACTCGTCGGTGCTTTGATTGTAATGCGTCCCGGTGTTATTGAACTTACAGCCGCGGCAGCCGCGGCTATTGCATCGGCGATGATGTCAGCGGGATCTAACACGACACTTAAGATCCTAACCAAAACAGAAAACGCAGGGACTATTACAATTTATTCCAATCTTTTGATGTTGCCATTGGCATTAATTCCAACGTTTTTTGTCTGGGTCACACCTACCACTGAACAATTACCGTGGGTATTAGGGGCGGCGTTTTTTAGTGCTATTGGTGGGTTGTGTTTTACATTGTCAGTTGGAGCTGCGGATGCGCGGGTTGTTCAACCATTTCAATTCACGCGAATGATATTCGCTGCCTTAATTGGTTACTTGATGTTTCTCGAATTACCAGATACCTGGACTTGGATTGGTGCTGCGATAATCTTTATATCTTCTTACTACATAGTTTTACGTGAGGGGANTCAACAAGATTCCAATCAAGGTTTAAAGAGGTCTNAGATAAAATGATATCGCCTTTATTTTCCAGCTCAGTTATTCGTGGTGTNCTGTGGATGATACTNGCTACGGGTTTCCAAGCAACGGCTAGCGGCTTTGTTCGANANCTTTCTAANGATTTTGGTGTTTTTGAGCTCGTGTTTTTTTTTAGCAGTATCAGTGCAATTTTNTTGATCCCTATGGCTATGAGATTGCCNAAGGGTTCTTTACAGGGAGTTAAGAAAAGNTTTGGCCTTTATATAATTCGNGGATTGTTATCTTTCTTTGGGATGCTTGCATCCTTTTATGCTTATTCGGTGATGGATATTGCTAATGTTCAGGCGCTTCTCTTTACTGTCCCGCTATTTACTATTCTTCTTGCAGGTATTTTGTTGGGTGAGTTTGTAGGGCTGCGGGGTTGGTTGTCATGTGCGATCGGCTTTATTGGAGCGTTAGTAATCGTTCGCCCTGGAGTTATACCAGTTAACCCCGGAGCTCTTGCAGCACTTATCTCGGCATTTGCCTTTGCTGCGGCGAACATTGCTATTCGGAAACTCGGGACAACCGAGAACCCAATTTTAATTACTATGGTGTCTAATATGATAGTGGTGCCGCTCTCAGCGGTTCCCGCCGTAATGAATTGGGTAACCCCGACTTGGGGTCAGGTGCCATGGATACTTATGATGGGTATTTTATTCATGGGCGCGATGGTCTGTCTTACATTTTCAATTAGAGAAGCTGATGCCCGAATTGTTCAGACAATAAATTTTCTTCGCATGCCTTGGTCAGTCATAGTAGGTTATTTGATGTTTGCCGAATTACCCGATCTTTGGACCTGGGTAGGGGCTATTATTATATTTTTTGGGGCTTATGATGTGTTGAGGCGTGAAACGGCGCGCAAAAATAGGGAATGACCAAAAACCTAACGCATATTTTGAGCCATCGAAATGCTGCTATCACGGGAATTACCTGGATGATAATAGCTGCAGTCGGTTATTCTTTAAATGCAGGAATTGTTAAACAGCTTTCTTCCGAATTAAATACCTTGGAGATAGTTTTTTGGCGTTCACTTGTAGCCGTTATAATTTTATTTCCATTTTTTTTTAAACATATTTCTTCTTCTGGACGGGGTTCCCTGAGAAATTGGCATTTTTTTCTCTTGAGAGGACTCTTTACCTATTTTGGTATGGCGGCTACGTACTATGCCCTTGCGAATATACCTATTGCAGAAGTTTACGCACTACAATTTACCCTCCCACTTTTCATGATAATTGTTGCGGCTATCTTTCTTGGGGAAAGGGCAGGAATTGATAGTTTTTTGGCTTGTTTCGTGGGTTTAATAGGGACAATGATTATTCTTAGACCAGGATTTGAGATAATTGGTGTAGCGACAATAGTGGCGTTAGCGTCGGCTGTATTTTACAGTATTACTAATATTTTTATTAAGATACTGACCCGCACAGAGACCACAACGACAATCACTATTTACGGCAATATAATAATGCTGGTTTTAGCTCTGATCCCATTGCTTTTTGCGTGGCGATGGCCACCAATCGATACCATTGGATGGATTATTGCTTTAGGTATCTTTACCACCGGGGGCCAATGGGCTTTAACCAAGGCGATTGCTTCTGCAGATGCCCGAATTGTATGGCCCTTTGATTTTCTTAGGATGCCATTCACTGCCACGATCGGATATATTATGTTTGGTCAAATGCCTGAAATATGGACCTGGGTTGGCGCGATGGTAATTTTTGTGGCGGCCTATTACGTTTTACAAAAGGAGGCCACTATTAAGTGACAGATGTCGCATACTCAAATTCGATAAAGGGTGCCATCTGGATGTTGGCCGCTTCACTTTGTTATGTTTTCTCCGCAACACTCACGCGTTATTTGGCTGGGAGCTACCCTACGTTCGAACTCACCTTTCTGAGGTGTGTATTTGGAGTGATGATTCTTACTCCAATTATTCTTCGAGGCGGTGTTGGCCAACTTAAAACCAAGGCGTTTCCCCTGCATTGTGTAAGGACGTTGATTACTTATTTTGCAATTCTTCTATGGTTCTATGCTACCGAACATGTGCCTGTCGGTGACTTCTTTGCGATCCAGTTTGTTTCCCCGCTATTTACAATAGCAGTTGCTGCGCTTTTATTGAGAGAAAAGGTAGGTCTCAAAAGTTGGTTGGCGGCCATAGTTGGCTTCCTCGGTGTGCTAGTCATAATTCGGCCAGGGTATATACCCATTTCTTTGGGTATAATTGCGGCCCTTGGTACAGCCGGCGCTTACGCATTCGTGAATACCTGTATCAAGGTCCTGTCACGATACGACTCTCCCGCTGTAATGACCTTTTATGTTAATGTGCTTATTTTGCCCTTATCAGCAATTCCGGCTTATCTAACTTGGAAGACGCCGCAGTCAGAAGATTGGCCCATCCTTATTGGAGTGGCTCTTTCCGCAACAATGGCACAATTCTGTGTAGCTTCCAGCATTTCCCTTGCTGATGCACGGGTAGTTCAACCTATGAATTTTTTGAGAATGCCCATAGCGGCAGCGATGGGATTTATGGTCTTTGGCGAATTTCCTGATTTGTGGACATGGGTTGGAGCAATCATAATTTTCGGAGCGGCATGGTACGCGGTGCAGCAGGGCAAGAAAATATGAGGCCCTTTTCGGGTGCTATCCTAGGGTCTTTGTGGATGTTGTCGAGCTGTATATTTTATGCTTGCTCTGCTTCGTTGGTTAGGGAAATTGGGGATACCTATACACCATATCAATTGACCATGATCCGTTCCCTAATAGCTGTCGCAGTTTTAGCACCGTTTTATCTACGGGAGGGCGGCAGTCTGATGTTTATACCTAAACGCTTTTTTATGCACCTCCTCACAGGAGTATTCACCTATCTTGGGATTGTATTTTGGTTTTTTGCGACAGCATCCATGCCGATTGCAGATTTTTTTGCCTTGCAGTTTGTGACGCCACTTCTGACTATGGCTTTTGCTATTATATTTTTGCGCGAACAATCAGATGTGCGCAGTTGGCTAGCAGCTTTAATCGGATTTAGTGGAGTACTCGTAATACTCCGACCAGGAATTATAGAAGTTTCGTTTGCTGCAGTAGCTGCACTCATTAGTGCATTATTCTATGCGAGTGACAATACAGTTATAAAGTCTCTATCACGCAATGTATCACCCACAATGATTGTATATTATGCACACCTTCTAATGATACCCATTTCCTTGCCAATGGCCTACACCACATGGAAAACTCCAGACGCGTATGATTTCACAGTAATTGTTGCTATATGTTTGTGCCTTACCATCGCATACCTTTCGGTTACTAAGGCAATTGCGTTAACTGTTGCGAGGGTTGTCCAACCCGTAAATTTTATGCGAATGCCAATTGCAGCGATTTTTGGCTGGGTTTTATTTAATGAGTTTCCAGATATTTGGACATGGATAGGTGCAGTGATAATTTTTGGTGCAACTACCTACGCTGTGCGGAGGGGTGCCCGGACCGCCAAAGGTTATAAAAATTCATGATGAATTTTCCTTTAGCTATCCAAGGGGCATTCTGGATGGCTGTCAGTGCATTTTGTTATGTAGGTTCTGCTGTTCTTATTCGATTTATAGGTGACGCTTATTCACCTTTTTTGCTGACCTTTTTTCGATCCGTTATAGCGGTCATTATGTTGGCTCCGATGATTTATAGAGTTCGATGGTCTTCTCTTTGGCCAAAAAGGCCAATTCCAGTTTTGATGACTGGTTTTTTTTCATATGTTGGTATATTTCTGTGGTTTTATGCAGCGGGACGGATGCCTGTTGCGGAATTTTTTGCTCTTCAGTTTGCAACACCACTGTTTACCATTGCCTTCGCAATAATTTTCTTGCGTGAAAGATCTGACCTTGCAAGTTGGATTGCCACCTTTATTGGCTTTGCGGGCATTCTGATTGTGTTGAGACCGGGCTTTATAGAAATAACTACTGCATCTATTGCAGCCGTGGCCTGTGCAGCTAGTTACGCAAGCGTAAACACTTTGATAAAATCACTTTCAAAATCGGTTACCACTACAGTTATTGTATTTTATGCCAATGTCCTGCTGGTGCCTGTTTCTCTACCAATGGCAATCAAAGATTGGCAACTACCCTATCTTTCAGATTGGCCAACGATTGTCGGAGCTGCGGTGTTATCAACCATTGGCTACATAACTGTTTCAAAAGGAATTGCAATGGCTGCAGCGAGGGTCGTCCAACCGGTTAACTTCTTGAGAATGCCTCTCGGTGCTGTATTTGGCTGGATAATTTTTAGTGAATTTCCTGATATCTGGACATGGGTTGGTGCAATTATAATATTTTGCGCAACCACCTATACTGTGCATCGTGGTACACAGAGGAATAGGAGAAAAAATGATTAAACTCTATGCATGGCCTACACCTAATGCACATAAAATTTCTATTATGCTTGAAGAGTGTGCCCTGGATTATGAAGTAAAGAAGGTTGATATCACTGCTGGATATCAGTTCAAATCTGAATTCCTTAAGCTTAGCCCAAATAACCGCATTCCAGCATTATTAGATTCGGATGGACCGGGCGGTAAATCAATTTCAATTTTTGAATCAGGTGCAATTTTAGTCTATTTATCAGAAAAAACCGGAAAATTTTTACCGTCTATAGGAACAGAACGTTATGAAGTTTTGCAATGGCTAATGTTTCAGATGGCTAACCTTGGGCCAATCTGTGGTCAGGCTCACCACTTTCGAGATGCTGCGATTGAACGTGTGCCCTATGCGATCACGCGTTTTACTGAAGAAGCAGGCCGTCTTTATGGAGTAATGGATCGACAACTTTCTAGAACAAAATTCTTGGCAGGTGAGTTCTACACTATTGCAGATATAGCATGCTGGCCGTGGGTTAGGGTTCATCGTTATCATGGTCAGCTATGGGATAATTATTCTTACGTTAAACGTTGGTTCGATAAAATATCTTTGCGTCCGGCGGTACAGCAGGGCATGAAACTTCTTTCTGACTACCGTCGTAAACCACACGAAGTCCTGAACGAAAAAACACGTGATATTCTTTTCGGTTCTAGTCAAATGCAGCGTCGCTAGCCTTTTATAAAGTATAAAGCACTAATGAGATGTTTTTCATAGATTTTTCTAATACAATACTCAAATAGGGGTTTTACTTGCTGCAATAAATCTAGTTAGGTTTGTACCTTATAGGTTAAGGGATTTATTTATGGAAAATAAAAAATTATTCCTCGGTATTTTTTCAATTATATTGATATTTACATTAGATAAGCCTTCTTATTCCGCGGAAGAGTTGACCGCCAAAGAGGCTTCGGCAAAATACAAAACAGCAGTTTCTTTCATTAAAAGGCAAAAATACCGCTCTGCGATAGATCTGCTGAATGAAATTGTTGAGTCAGAAATTGATGATAAAGCTCAACTCGCCGATGCTTTGAATTTGTTGGGATTTAGTTACCGAAAGTCTAAAAAGACTAGTTTTGCAATTGAATATTATATGGATGCATTAAAGATTGACCCAAAGCACAAAGGAGCCAATGAGTATATTGGGGAAGCCTATTTGGAACTAAATAAACCTTTGCAGGCTGCAAAATATCTGAAGGTTTTACAAAAATTATGTGGTAAAGACTGCGCAGAATATCAAAATCTTAAGCGCTCTTTTGATGGATTTTTGAAGAAAAGTGGTAAGGATATTAGTAAATATTAGCTATTTTTCGGTTTTTTTATTTTTTTTACCTCTTTTTAATTATTACCTAGCGGTCGCCTCTTTTGTCTCCCGGCGGACTGAGAAATAGGTACTCGAAAAAATTACTAAGGCTCCTATCAGTACCCACGGTGAAAATGTTTCGTCCCAAAGTAAGTAGGCAACTAGGGCTATAAAGGGAAGACGAAGAAAATCGAGTGGAAAGCAGACCGATGTGTCAATTAAAACTAACGCCTTGCTTATACAGAAATGGGTTATAATTCCTGAAGTTCCTAATAGTAAAAGCCATGGCAGGTGATGCCATTCTGGTGTTACCCAAAAGTATATTGCAGGACCAACAAGAATAAGGCTTTGAATTAGATTCATTGTGAAAACCATGGTACCGGCACTCTCATTTTGGGACAAAACCTTAACCATCACATTCTGAGCCGAAAATAATATTGCTCCCAAAATAACCATTAGCGTTGGTATACTCACTGGAACAAAACCAGGTCGGATAATTATAAGAACACCAGCAAAACTTACTGCCATACTAATCCAACGATATATTTTTACTCTTTCGCCAATTGTCATCGCTGCAATTGCGGCAGTTAAGGCAGGAATTGTGTACTCAATTGAGGTTACAACGGCGAGTGGAACGGATATTACAGCAAAAAAAACGCAATATTGGGCACCTACGTGGGTTAAATTTCTGAGAATTTGAAAAGGTAAACGCTTGGTGAGTAGTGTTTTATAACCATACCTGGGTATCATAAATACCGAAATAAAAATTAAACCGATTAGTGCTCTTAAGAAAAGGATTTCTGTTATACCAATATCCGGTTTGAGTGCGCGGACAGCAATTACAATACCGGCTAGACCAGCAACTGCGATTAACATCCAGGCGATACCATGAAGAGTTTCAGTGCGGTTCGCGTTGACAGTGATTTTTTGGTTCATAGCAGAATTTACTCTTCAGACTTACATCAAACTCGGATTTACAGAATATAGCACGAAGCGTATTTTAACTTGATAAACATATAATAGGAGTTATTTCAATGGACGGGTCCCAGGTTAAAAGCCTCACTCACCAAGTAAAATTTGATGATCTGCGAGAGTATATACAGGAAGTTGAAAAACTGGGTGAGTTGCGGCGAGTTGAAGGAGCCAGCTGGGAGGAAGATATTGGCCTTGCAGCGGAACTCCTTCTCCATAACGAGAAAGCGCCATGCGCACTCTTTGATGAAATACCCGGCTATCCAAAGGGTCATCGTGTTTTCACCAACTTTTTTGGTGGACGCCGGCAAAATATTACACTTGGCTTCCCGCCTAACCTTTCAAAATTTGAACTAAGTGTTGCTTTTAATAAAGCGTATCAGTCTGTCGTCCAAAATCCTCTTCCTTACGAGGTGGTAAAAACTGGGCCAGTAATGGAAAACATAATGGAAGGTGACGAGGTGGATGTCCTATCATTTCCGACACCGCTCTGGCACGAGGGTGATGGGGGTAGGTATATCGGAACTGGATCATTTAATGTTACTCGTGATCCAGAGGAAAATTGGATTAACGTTGGAACCTATCGGGTGATGGTACATGATAAAAACACTGTTGGGTTTTATATTTCCCCGGGTAAGCATGGGCGTCTCCATCGCCAGAAATACATGTCAAAGAACCTACCAATGCCAGTCTGTGTAGTGGTAGGGATTGATCCTTTGAGTTTTCTTATGTCTTCCTCAGAAATCCCATACGGGGTTTGCGAGTTCGATATTATGGGGGCATATAGAGGAAAACCCTTACAATGCGTTATGGGAAAGCATACCGGATTACCTTTTCCAGCGAACGCTGAGATCGTCCTCGAAGGATTCTGTTACCCAGACAAACTTCATTCAGAAGGACCCTTTGGGGAATGGACCGGATATTACGGTAATCCTGAACACAATGGACCTACCCTAGATATAAAGGCGATCTATCATCGCAATAATCCAATTATGCTTGGTTGCCCGCCACAACGGCCACCAGAAGAACAGTCTAGATATCGAGCTGTCGTGAGGTCGGCTTTATTGAAAGAGCAGATCGAGGCGGTTGGCGTTCCGGATGTACAAGTGGCGTGGTGCCACGAATGTGGAGGAGGAAGGATGTTTACGGCGGTGTCAATCAAGCAACGGTATCCCGGGCATGCGACGCAGGCTGGCCAAATTGCTTCACAATGCAGGTTAGGGGCCTACGCGGGTAAATTTGTGGTTGTAGTTGATGAAGATATCGACGCGTCCAATCTTGAAGATGTAATGTGGGCGCTGTGTTTCCGGGCAGATCCAGCTACTGATATAGATATAATTCAAAGGGGCTGGTCTACCGGTCTCGACCCTTCAATACATCCGGATCGAAAGGCAATCGGCGACACTACAAATAGCCGTGCTATAATAAATGCTTGCAAACCTTTCCATTGGAAAGACCGGTATCCTAAGGTTAATATGCCTGATCCGGAAACTTATGCACGAGCTGTTCAAAAGTGGGGGTGGCTGCTGAATAGTAATGCTCCACCAGAGAGAGAAAACTTAAGTTAGATATCAGGGCTTTTGATTTTGGCTTACATTCTTGGCCTCGTATTGGGTCATAACATACGTTGAGCCGGCAATGATAGCCGCTCCGATCCAGACCCATAAATCGGTAGATTGATCAAATATGAGGTAGGCAATCGCGGCTGTGATCGGTAGCCGTAAATATTCTATTGGTTCAACAATAGTGGCTTCCGTATGTACAAATGCCCTGACTAGACAGTAAGGAGCCACTGTTCCTGAGATGGCTAAAAGTAGTAATGCTGGGATATCAGTGACGCTTGGTGTTACCCATGTAAACCAGGTGGCGGGTAACCCAAGGCCCGGGTTCAATGTGCCTAGTAGCCAACCTACAAACATCGAAATGGAAGCGAAAACTGTTAGAGTGAATTGGTAATAGAATGTTGTGGTGGTTGGATGGTCCGTTTTTCCCAAGGAACGCGTGTAGATTGCTACTCCTGCATAGGAAAGTGCAGACCCAAGTACCAGAAAAGCTGCTGGGCTCATGGGAAGCGCACCCGGTCGAAGAATAACAAGCACCCCAGCGAAACCTATCAGCGTGCATATTAAACGCACAATTCCAGGGCGCTCACGTAAGAAAATTACAGCCAAGACAACGACCATTAGCGGAACGGTGAAATGAAGTGCGACAGCTTTTGCTATTGGAAGAAATGCGAGCCCCGCAAACCAGAGCCACATCCCAATAAAATTTGCCAGGTTTCTTTGTATATGAAATCCAAGGCGATTGGTTTTCCAAAATTGGAAACCGCGCCACGAAATAATAGTAAAAATGATTAAAAGGCCGATTGAATTTCTAAAGAATACTAGCTCAATTGCGGGTATATGATCGAGTAATCGAACTGCAATTGGCACAAAAGAGTGTGCAGTCGCGGCCGCAATGCCCCACACGGCTCCGATCAAGACTTGATTGCCGGATTTGCCTTGAGAGTTATTTGGATTCATTGATAAACGCCTTTGAAATCTATTATTGGGGAAATGATTACTGCTATCGGTAATAAACTGCAAAAACGTATGCGACAGCCCATGATTAAGTCATTCGAGTTTAGTGTCGATATTTTTTAATTTTCCTAAATTTAATATGACGGCGTTTTATTAAAACACTCATTAATAAGCCATAAGAAGAGGATTAATAGCGGTTAAGACCATAGCGCAAAAAATACCACCCACAAAAACATAAATAAAATTGCTCCAAGTAATTAATCTGGTCATTGGAACTTCAAACATTGATGCTCCGGTAACGATTGAAAGGCTGCTGATTGATACTGCAGTGCAAAGGCCCCAGCCCACAAGGATAGCTTGCATAATGATTAAATCAGCTAGCCCGGTGGGTATACTAGTGAAAATTACCAATAGGATAGTACCTGAAACAATAGAATGAACAGCCATCAACCCAGCAGCTATCATTGCCAAGATCAACAAAAATATAATTGCGATCGATGATAGTTGCATATCCTGTAACCAATTGAGCAGACCCATGTCTGGTAGAGCCTTTTCGAATACGCTACCAAGAATGGTAGCAAAAACCAGTATAGCAGTCTCAGGTCCAATACGAGGCAACCGTTGAACTGTCGTTTTAAGAGCAATTGGTATTGATCCTCTAGATGAGAGGGCAACTGCAATTAAGCACGGAATAGGCAGTGCTATGATTAGAGATTGTATTGTGGAAAACCCGGTGCCAATTGATGTCCCAATCACCAGCAAGGCGGCAATAACAATAGGCGGCGCAATTGGAGCTAATGTCATTAGGGATAACCATAGAGAATTCAGACCTCCTTTTCGATCAAAACAGATAATGGATAGAACAATGCAGCAAGAAGAGAGCCCAAGGCCTAATGATACAATTTGCCAAAGAGGAACTTTAGGTAAATATTGGCTGGCAATTGCCATTCCAACTACAAATGGTGACCATAAAGGCACTAGCGCCATGCCTCGCATTGCAGCAACAAAAACCTCGCGACGTTCACTTTCTGAAGCATTGCTGCCTAGTATGGGTGCTATTATTGCAAATACGCTGACTTGTAATACCGAGCCAATTAGAAAACCGCCAACCACTAATCCACTATCGCGTTTTTCTCTCTCCAAGGAGGTAAAAAGATCTCTCGCTGCCGTAATTTCGCGACGTTGGTCTGCTGTAGCTCTGAGAAGTAAAATAGTGGCCAGAAAAGCTGGAAAAATTGTTGCTCGTCTCAAACCCGTCTCAATGGCCCCCCATTGGTCATAGATTTGTGCTAGAATAATAGTCACTGTAGCTAAAACTGAAATTAAAATTTTGACGCTACGATTTGCCTGCGGGATAGCGCAAATAGCTGCAAATGCAAGGAGAGGGGCCAATAAATTATCGGCCAATAACGTTGGAAAAAGAATCTGAAACAGGCCGAAGGTCCAGAGAATAAATAGTAATGTCTGGAGTATTCGGATCATGAACAAAAAAGCCTCACAATTAATAAAAAGTCTTCTTTTTAACTTAAATATTAAGCACAAGGAAACAGCAATTATAATTTCCCTGATCAAAACACAATTCTATGGTCGAGTTCTTCCCGCTGAAAGTAATTTGACAATCGGTAGAACCAAGATTCCTAAAAAAGCCATGCCTGCCATCGAAAAAAAGGCTACTCCGCCAAAGTTTTCATATAGCCAGCCTGAACCCAGCATTGCAAATGCCATGGTGCTTCCCACCGCAAAACTTGAATATAGACTTTGAGCTGTTGCAGTAAATTCAACCGGGACAGATTTGGCAATATAGTAAAGTGCAGCGAGGTGGGTTGCTCCGAAGGTAAAGGCGTGAAACCATTGAATTAAAATTAGGTGTGTAACATCTGTCGTAAAACCTAGGACGATCCAACGTATGATAGCGGCCGTTCCGCCAATCATTAGAAATACCATAGGGCCTATTCGATTGATATATTTTCCGGCGATCGCGAACAATATTATCTCGGCAATTACACCCTCAGCCCAAAGGGCACCAATAGTTAATTCATCAATGCCATTGGCACGCCAGTGCAATGTCGAAAACCCATAATAGACAGCATGACTGGCCTGAATTAGGCTTGCAGAAATAATGAAAGTGATGAGCCGACTATTTCTTATAATATTTAGTAAAGGTGTAAGAAATTTTTTAGTGCCGGCTGTATCTGTTCGTGGAACTAGATGACAGATGACGACTGTAAGTAATAGGAGCCCCACAATAAGCCAAAGGATGTGGTTTTCAGATTTTCCTTCGAGAAAATAGCCTCCGCCGAGGGCTGCAACAATAAAAGTAAGGGAACCCCATAGTCTTACCCTTCCATAATCAACTATTCCCTCTCGTACTTTGAGCATGGTTATGGCGTCGGCGATTGGCATCATGGCAAATAAAAGTATCGAAGAACATACGCTAATTAAAAAAAGGCTCCAGAAACTATCGGAAACAAAAAATAAAAGGTGTGCGATAAGTGCACCCCAACCAAGAAGAATAATCATGATATCCGGTCGTCCATGACGATCCGCATTCTGCGCGAGTAAAGGATTCAAGATAGCTCGGCTCCAAGTTCCCACTGCGAGAATTAGACCGATTTCTATTGGGCTAATTCCCTTGGACTCTAGCCAAATTGGCCAAAACGGCATGATAATACCGATAACCGCAAAGATAGCGCCATAAACTAGGGAAATTCTAATTGCCATTATCTTAATGTGCCTAACAGATTGGAGCTGTGCAATTATGTCAATTTGGGACATAATTGTATTAAAGTAAAACTAGATTCGGGGAGACCCAAATTGAGACACCATATCAAGGCTGATACAACAGCAGAGGCATATCTTGCGCTTTTGGCAGATCGGGGCGTGGATTATTTGTTTGGTAATGCCGGAACGGATTTTGCATCGGTTATCGAGGCTTTGTCTAAAGCTCAATTAGGCGAAGCGAAAGCCCCCGTCCCTGTCACGGTTCCGCATGAAAATGTGGCAGTCTCTATGGCCCATGGCTACTTTCTTGCGACCGGCCGTCCTCAGGCTGTAATGCTGCATGTAACTGTTGGAACAGCAAATGGTGTTTGCGGGATTATGAATGCCGCACGGGAACGGATACCGATGTTGTTTACCGCTGGTCGGACACCTCTCACCGAGGAAGGGTTGCCGGGTGCTCGGAGCATCTACATACACTGGGCGCAGGAGTTATTTGATCAAGCAGGCATGGTCAGGGAACTGGTTAAATGGGATTATGAATTGCGTAACCTTGAGCAACTGGAAACGGTGGTTGATAGAGCCTTGACAGTGGCGATGTCTGAGCCCCGGGGGCCAGTATATTTGACCTTGCCCCGGGAAGTGCTGGCTGAAGGGCCAGGAGATTTTTCATTTGACAGTCCTTCCACCCGTATCCCTGCGGCCGCGGGGATTCCAAATCCTGATGCAATTGGTCATGCGGCCGATATGCTGAGTAAGGCCAAACATCCCCTGATAATTTCTTCATCTTTTGGACAGAACCCGGGAGATGTCGCAATGCTTGAGGAATTCGCGGATCGGTTCGCCATCCCGGTAATATGTTACCGACCGCGTTATGTAAATCTCCCCACTAACCATCCTATGCATGTAGGATTCGAGCCTGGAGAGTATCTTGGAAGTGCAGACGTAATTTTGACATTAGAAGCTGATACGCCTTGGATTCCAAGTCTTCATAAAATTGGGCTAGAAACGAAGGTAATTCAGGCGGGGGTGGATCCCTTATTTTCAAATTATCCCATAAGGGGTTTTCGCAGTGACTTAACACTATCCGGAGATCCGGGGGCAATTGTTGGCGCACTGTGTGAAGCGATGTCTGAAGATGAGGACCGGATTGCAACTACGCGTAAGATTGTTGCCGAACAAAAAGCAGAACGATCAATAGCTCAAAAAGGAATGCTAAAACGTCAATCTGTAGGTGGGCCAATGGAATATCCTTGGGTGGCCCATTGTATAGGGGAGGTCATGAATGAAGAGGATGTTCTAGTAAGTGAATCACAGCTTCCCGTTGGCTTCTTGGGCACAAGGCCAGCGGGAACAGTGTTTGGCACCAGTCCTGCCGGTGGATTAGGTTGGGGCAATGGCGCAGCACTCGGCTTACAATTAGCGGACAAATCACGGAGAGTATTTAATGTGGCGGGTGATGGGTCCTATATGTTTGGCAACCCGACACCCGCTCACTTCGTTGGTGCGGCATTGGAATTGCCGGTATGCACCATCATTCTAAATAATCGAATGTGGGGTTCGGTCAGAAAATCTACTCTTGGATTGCACCCAGACGGTGCCGCATCGCGTTTGAATCGGTCGCCGCTAACAGCACTCGAGCCTAACCCGGATTTTGAAAAAGTTGTCGAGGCCAATGGAGGGTTTGGTGAACGAGTTGATAATGCGGAAGACTTGCCAGGGGCATTGGAAAGAGCACTTAAGGCGGTAGACGTTGAAAAACGTCAGGCGGTCCTCAATGTTCAAACTTCTTATGATGATGCTCAGGCGTTGGCAGACGCCAGGCGTTGATTACTAGGCATATCCCGAAGCCATTATCGCACGGCTTTCGAATTGAATTGAGCCGTCACTTTTGAAGGGTAGTGTCTCTTTTAAACGATTAAAAACCGCTATCTGGTGTTCGTCGGACATTTTTTTGTAAAAACGGCCAACATTTTGTGAGTTTTGAGTAATTGGCTGCCAATAATCGTCAAGATTGCGGAAATATGAATTAAATGAGATTTTTTTTTGCTGTACTTGACTCAGCCCGGCCTCTTTAAAGAGTAATTCTAATTTATCTGCCGGGGCTGCTGGACTAGGAGTTATTGGATTGCTAGTTGTATCGTCAACCGCAGACCAGAAGTGTCTAGTGGTATTCATGTTTGACGTAATATCCCAATCATACAAAGCCACGATACCACCAACCCGAGCAACACGTTTCATTTCGCTAATGGCCTTCTCTTGGTCCGGAACGAATTTAATCATGAGGCCGGAAACTACGGCATCAAAGCTAGAATCTTGAAAGGGCAAATTTTCTGCGTTCCCAATACCGAATCTTATACCAATATTATCGGCATGTCTTTGAGCAGCTTTAATCGAATTTTCGAGAGGGTCTATTCCGACGACAGCTGATGGGGAATAGTTTTTAACTATAATTTGTCCCAAAACCCCTACCCCACAGCCCACATCGAGCCACTTTAATTCTCTTTCAGGAGTAAGCTGATTTAAAAATTGGCAGCAAACTTTTCGGCTCCAGCGGCCCATAAAGTGATCATATTGTGAGTAGATCTCTGAATAAGTCATGCATTTCCTTTCTTTTGTGAGGTTTGCCAATCAAGCTTTGCTTTTTCACGGTCAATTTTTCCTCTTTTATTCTTGGGAATGTTTTGTACCAATTGAATATATTTCGGCCGTTTTTGCTCAGGTAGTTTTTCGGCACAAAAACTTTTTAGGTCTTGAATGGTTAGTCTGTGACCCGGTGCACTTACGACCCAACTTACAAGTTCTTCTCCATAAACGGGATCAGGAACCCCAAAGGTTACAACCTGCATAACTCCTGGCAGTTGTGAAATTAATGAATCGATTTCTAATGGAGAGATGTTTACTCCTCCCCGAATTACAACATCCTTGGCACGTCCGGTTATTCGTAAAAAGCCTTTGCCATCGATATAGCCTAAATCACCAGTTTTTAGGGGTTTTCCGCGCAGTAGCTCCACGTTGCCGTCGGCGTATAAATATGCCTTAGCGTGCTGTGCACTGAGTGTTTCTATTTCGCCTATTTCGCTTGTGCCTAGCAATTTTCTGTTGCTATCTCTTATCGAAATATCCTGATATTTTCCTGCAGTTCCGACGCTTCCGATTTCTCTTTCCCCGGGAGTATTGGCTGCAATTATTCCTCCTTCACTCATCCCATAGAGCTGTACAAGTTCCACGTCATAAGTTTTCTCAAATCGTCGATGGGCGTCAGCCATTAGTGGTGCGGTGCTGCAGGATATAAAACGAACGCTCTCAAAGGTTTTTTTTCCATTTTCAATGGGCCGCTCCAGTAGCATATTTACGACAGTCGGAACGGAAACAATAATAGAAGGTTTGTATTTTTCTATCCAGCTAACCAAATGCGAACGAGAGAATTTCTTGCCTAATAAAAGAGTGGCCCCAGCTAACAGGGTCGGGTTTAGTGAGATCATGTGAGCTGATGCCCAGCTCATAGAACGAAATTCAAGGATGCGATCTTTTCTTTTAAGTGACCAGCGCTCAAGTTGGTGTTGTGCTATAGCTTGATAATTACAGAAACTATGAATAACCGCCTTCGGCTGCGCAGATGTCCCCGAAGTAAAACAAAGAACACAATTATCTGTTTGGTTATTTTTTAAGTAGTAAAAAGTGTTATGATCAAAGCATGAAAGTTTGGCAAATAGATCGGTGCAACTTTTCCTATCCCCGAAAGAGAATTTCCGGGTGTTTTTTATTTCCTCAATGGGAAGTGTTTCTAAGCTTTGCTCAAAAAAAATCAACTCCGGCTCGATGCGGTCAATCATCTCAATGATGTGATTTTTATTAATATCGGTATTTATAGTGCAGTAGGTGGCCCCATAGGCCTGGATACCATAATATAGTATCAGGTTTTCAATCGAATTTTCTCCTAAAACGAGGATCTTATCATTTGCCTTTATTTCCAGCTCTTGTAAAAACTGTGATATAAGAGAACACCAGTCCAAGAGCTCTTTCCATGTGATCGAATCATCAATCTCAAGAGATACAAGCGCCAGAGAAGTGGGTGTCCGAGAAGCATTGCGTTTTAACTGCTGCAAAACAGAAATATAATTATCCGGTAGGAAATCACCATGGACTTGAGCAGAGACCATTCTCCGCTTTACCGCCCCTTCATAAGATAACCAAATTTTTCTTCGGCCTTACGAGCAACTTCTGGACTTGGCGCGTTAGCCATTGGGAATTGGTCCTGCCAATCAAATGGCCGGCAGGCGTCGATTATGGCCACAGAATGCGTCATATCGCCGACTTTACGTTGCTGCGGAGTTAGCATAGGGTCTGCAGGAGAGTCCCAGGCGCCCGTAATAAAATCAATCGAGCGTTTAGGGTCTGTCCTTACCATCATTGCCCAAATCAGTTGATCTAGTCTAGTAACATCAACATCATCATCTGTAACGATAACATATTTTGACGCATAGGCGGCGGCTCTACATTGGGAGGCGATCTGCCCTGCTTGACGTGAATGTCCAGGATAACGTTGTTTAATAGAGACCCCATGTAACATTCTTGAGCCACCGGTCTCATGACACCAAACCTGTTGAACATCCGGTACTCCGGCATCAATAATATTTTGTTTCAACATGGCTGACCGCATTACGGCTCTGTATCGGGCAAGCTCATCTGGACCTTGGCCCATTGGTGGGACCCCGAGTAGTATGGGGTCAGTCCGGTGGTAAATAGCCTCAATTCTAAGTAAAGTCCGTGGCTCCTTACCTCCAGCATAATGCCCTGTCCACTCTCCAAAAGGTCCCTCTACCATTGTTTCTTCAGGGTCTACGTAACCCTCAAGAACAATCTCAGCATTTGCGGGAAAGGGTAAGCCGGTAACTTTACCTTCAACAAGTTGCATTGCCTTTCCTCTAAGGCCCCCAACATAATCTAACTCAAATTCACCGTAGGGTGTCTCTGTTCCGCCAAAATAAAAAGAAAGAGGATCACCACCCAAAACCATACAGACAGGCATTTTTTTTCCAGCGGCCTTATACTTTTCACGGTGGATGTAACCATGGTGACCTCTAGCGGTCAAAAAACCGACTTCTTTTGGTCCATGGACCTGGGCTCTATAAGCCCCTGCGTTTAACCAACCCTCCTCTGGATCCTTAGTCACACTGTAAGTGCCCGTTCCTATATAACGACCCCCATCATTTTCGTGCCAAATTGGGGCCGGAAATTTTGTAACATCAATATCGTCCCCAGTTAGAATGTTTTCAAAGATTGGCCCATCATCGATAATTTCATGTTTAATTATTTTCTGCTGTTCTAAAAAGTTTTCACGATATGCATTGGATAATTCCCACTTAGTTAAGTGGTCCGGAAACCCTAGGGTCATATTTCGTCGTGTCCCGGCAAACATATTCATAAGTAATCGAAAACCCTTTGGACAACCTTCTACATCATCAAATACGACGCATGGGCCGTTTTCCTCTCTTAAAACAGCTTCTGCGGCCAAGCCAATGTCTTCATGCCAATTTGCGCCTTTAACATATTCTACCTCACCCAATTGGTCGGCAAGAACTAACCATTCCCGCAAGTCTTCATAAGCAATTTGACCAGCATAATTGCTACCTGACCTAATATTCATTGATTACCTCCAGCTATTTTTTGCGAAGACTTTTACACGCTATAGGCATCAGGGCAAGCAGACGAATATAGGCTAGTAAATTAACTTAAATTGTTACCATTTTCTGAGCATTAAACCTCTTAAGGCCCAGATGGTATATCAAATTGTTATATGATTATATTACATTCATGAGAATCTAATTTATTTTTTTAAGTGGTTAATTAGAAACAATATAGAATTGCGGTGAGTTGCAATGATTATCTATTCAGAACCTAATACTGTCAGCGATCTTCCTATCATCGATATAGGACCAAGTTTTTCTAAAAATAAAACCGACCGTGCAGAGGTGGCTAAAAATATTGGAAGAGCTTGCAAGGAAACCGGCTTCTTTTATATTTCAAATCATGGTGTCGATCAGAACCTAATCGATGAAACGTTTGCCCAGGCTAACCGTTTTTTTGACCAACCGAAAGGATGGAAAGAGAAGTGGAAGAAAAAAGGTGGATCTAATGGGTACGAGCCACTGGAAACTCAGAGGCTAGATAATGAATCTCCTAGGGATATAAAAGAATCTTTCAATTTTACATTAGGGAATATACCAGGCACCTCTGGATACAAGAGTAATATTTGGCCGAAAAACTTTCCCGAGTTTAGAGGTCAATTGGAAGCGTATAAAATAGCGGTATGGAAAGCAGGGCTTCAGGTCTCTCGGCTTATTTCCTTATCGCTCGGAATGTCATTTAAACATTTTGATTCAACATTTTCTCAGCAGAAATCCCCACTTCGGATTTTACGCTATCCACCTCAACCTAAAAATACTCAATATAATCAATTGGGATGTGGCGCTCATACGGATTGGGGTTGGATAACCCTTTTGTCGCAGGATATGACCGGTGGCCTGGAAGTTGAAAAGGCCTCTGGAGAGTGGGTAAGGGTAGAGCCGGTCCCCGGAACATTTGTCGTAAATTTAGGGGATATTATGTTACGGTGGACCAATGCTAAATATCACTCGAGTTTACACAGGGTAATGAATAATTATTCAGGAATAAATCGTCACTCGATTGTTTTGTTTTTTAATCACTCACACGATACTCATGTTGAATGCCTTCCCAGCTGTCTTTCTGCAGAGGAAAAACCCATTTTTTTACCGTGCACTGCTGGTGAACATTCCGCACAACGCTACAAAGAATCTAGATAGAATAATTGCAGGTAGAGGAAGTTAGATAAATATTATCATAAATTTTGCAAAAAGTTGCACGACTTTAGCTGGTGAGGCAAAGTGACAATCCATAAAATGATTGGATGAGGTATAATGATAGACGGTTCTGATAATCCCACGCCCAAAAATTATAATGCCGAGTATGATGTAATTGTTGTTGGCTACGGGTATTCCGGTGGAATAGCTGCCATTGAAGCATATGACGCGGATGCAGAAGTATTATTAGTAGATAAAATGGCTAATCCGGGAGGAATTTCTGTTTGTTCTTACGGCGCGATGAGGTCTGCCCATGACCCGAATGAAGCCTTTAAGTATTTAGAGGCAACAAACGGTGGCCGTACACCCTCGTCAGTTAATCGAGCATTAGCAGATGGTATGGCGAAGATAGAACCGTATATGAGAAAGTTAGCAGAAGTTAACGGTGCGATTGTTAACCCTAGAGAAAAAGTTGCGAACTATCCTTTTGAGGGCTACGACACTTTTTACCAAACCTTGATTGAAGAAATTCCTAATTTTGATCCTGCTACATATTATCCTCATGTTCGCGGCGCACCCGGAGGTGCAAGAGTTTTTAAGACACTTGAAGATAATGTAGCAAAGCGGGAAATTGATATTTGGCTCGAGGCTCCGGTCAAGAGGCTCATTTATAAGACTGATGGATCCAAGGAAGTACAAGGTGCAGTGATTGAAACAAAAGCTGGTATTTGTAATGTAAAAGCCCGTAAAGCGGTTATTTTAGCTTGCGGCGGATTTGAAGCAAATGAGGAAATGAAACGCCAGTATTGGCAAATGAAACCAGTTCTTGCCGCTACTACTAATTCCAACACCGGAGATGGTATTCGTATGTCGCAGGAGTTGGGAGCAAAACTTTGGCATATGTGGCACTATCATGGATCGTATGGTTTTGATCATCCAGAATATCCTTATGCTATTAGGATGAAAAGGTTGCCGGACTGGATTCCTGGCCGTGAAGCAACTGCGGTCGTTCAAATGACTTGGATCGTTGTTGATAAATTCGGCAAACGTTATATGAATGAAAACCCGCCTTACACTCANGATACNTCACATAGGCCGATGGAATTNTATGATACGGTNACACANGATTTTCCCCGGATACCCTCATATGTNATTTTTGATGAGGTTGGCCGCCGACGNTATAGANTGGGAGCTCCTACGAGGAATGATCCAGACGCGCACTATGATTGGAGTGATGATAATTTGCNGGAAATTGAATCTGGTTTAATCCGCAAAGCAGANTCNATTTCNGAACTAGCAGTGNTGATTGANATGGAACCAGCNGAANTGGAGTNNACACTTGNTNGGTGGAACGAACTTTGCGCAAAAAAGGATGACTTGGATTTTGGTAGGCCGTCNGGGACCATGATGAAAATACAGCGTGCACCATTTTATGCTGGNCAGGTTTGGCCNGTTGTNTCCAANACTCAAGGGGGNCCCGAGCATGATGCTCAGCAACGGATTATTGACATNGATGACAACCCCATTCCAAGGCTCTATGCAGCTGGAGAATTGGGNAGTAGTTGGGGTCATCTATACATGTCAGGTGGAAATCTNGCCGAATGNCTTGTAACAGGNCAAATTGCTGGTAAGCAGGCAGCTGCATTGGAANCATGGGNCNAGTAATNTCCCCGACTAATTTTNCTTTATCNGATTAACCATACCAATATAAAAAGATGCCGGGATANAGTTCGTACTGCAANATTATTTCGAAAAGNACATAAACAAATACAATAGTTGCAATGGCTAAATACNAGCTTTCTCGAACTGANTANCCTCCTCGGTATTTCATCCAGCAGTAAACAAATACGGGCGTGCAAGGCAAGAATCCTATTAAATATATGCCTAAAACAAGTGTTCCCATCCACGCAAAAATNTTTAGTTCTTGACCAATGGTTCGGANCGTTTTATCTGCATCNTNGTCNACNTCTTTCGGCGTTTTNGCAGAGAAGAAAAGAGAGAGTTTTTCACCTAACTTACTATCGGTTANGGCAAGNAGATCCATNATTAACAATGGNAGAGCAATATAACTTACTAAAAGCGGGAACATTCGGTCTGTAAGCTTGTATTGATAGCTTGTGATTATAAACAAAATCACAAATGCTAAAATAATTAAGATGTAANAAGCAGTAGCTCGGCGATGCTCNGGTATNTTCATTGCTCAACTCCAGCTTTTTTTAATTTTCTTTCCTTCATTTTTCGGCGGAANGTTGGGAAGGCAAGACTCAAAATNGTNAGNAACATTAAAAAGACAGAGAGTTCTCTNGTATAAAAAATAGACCATTGATCATCGGAAATTAGCATTGATTGGTGGAAACTTAATTCGGTTATNCTGCCNAAGACTATTGCTATAGTGAAAGTCACTCTNGGATAGTTAAAACGNATCATAAAATAGCCAATAAAAGCAAATATAAATGCAATTACTACATCGCCAATTTCTGTATTCAAAGCNAACGCACCAACTAGGGCTACTACAGTTACNGTCGGAATAAGCATATGGACGCTTATNCGAGTNAGAAGGGCCATGTACTTTGCAAGNGCAAGAACTACAAGNGTCGCAAATACGGCTGATACGGTTAAAGCNACAACTAGTGTAAAGACGAGGTCCTGGTGATCTTCAAGTAGNTTCTGTCCTGGTTCAATTCCATGTAATACAAGCACTCCCAAAAAGACGGCTGTTTCTGCACTGCCNGGTATTCCAAAGGCAAGAGTTGGTATTAACGAGCCGCCATCTTTTGCGTTATTCGCAGANTCNGGNGCAATNACNCCCTTNATATTGCCTTTTCCATATTCAATATCAGGTGTTGGNTCGCGTTGCGCTTGAGTNGAATAACTNAGGAANGCNGCNACCGTNCCTCCTACCCCNGGAACGGCTCCAATAAATGTTCCNTAACCTGANCCGACNAACATGGTNGACCAATTTTTAAAGACTGACTTNACNCCATCAGAGATNCGGCTAATNTTAACATTGGAGGTGTCCTGTGAAATAGATCCTCCCTTNACTGCGAGATTAATCATTTCAGATATAGCAAATAATCCAATAAGGGCTGGAACNAGCTTTATCCCGTCCTCCAATAGCGGAATNCCNAAATCATACCGTACNGTACTNGTAACATCGTAATAGCCTACAAACCCAACCATTAGTCCTATNATGGCGGTTATTAAACCNTGNAGTAGCCGGTCGCCTGAAGAGACTGCGATCGCGCAAAGNCCAAAGATGGCAAGCATAAAAAACTCTGGAGGNGTAAANAGTAACACAATCGCTTTCATGATTGGAATGACTGCTACCANGGAAATGACGCCAATAACACCNCCAAGNGCTGANGCCGTTGCNCCNGCGCCGATTGCCATACCTGCTTTTCCTTGTTGTGCTAATGGATAGCCATCAAATGTTGTTGCNGCATTNGGCGCTATACCCGGAGTGTTGAGTAAAATNGCGCTNACCGANCCGCCNGTAGAAGTTGCGGCCATGACGCCACCCATTAANATGATTGCTTGCCACGGTTCCATGCCAAAAGTTAACGGGATAAGNAGAGCGACGGCNGTAGTCCCTCCTAGACCTGGAATTGCACCAAATAACAAACCAACAGCCGACCCAGCTGCTAATAGCAAAAGGGAGTGCAATGATCCAAGATTAACAATGCCTTCAATTAATGCTTCAAACACGAACTTNTTTGCCCCTTNGTGATCTGANCTAAATTAATATTATTTNTTTAATNGGNATAGGCTGCGAGCCAAGCCNTCTATCAGGTTGCANGTNATTTTGCNTACAAGAGTGCNGTAGGCGNTCGAAAANTTTTTCTCCGNCCGCCTACGCTAGATCAGCGAGTCTTCTTNTTACTAGCAGCAAGAAGATCCTTATANTTAATGTAGTANGAGAATAGNTCACCTACTAATTTAGTAGCATCGGCGGAGTTCAANGGTGCGACCGGTCGGCCTACTTTTTTGCCCCATGCAACAAATTCTGGATCCGTAATTGATTTGTACAAAGCGTTNGCCAATTTATCCTTTATTGCTTTTGGCGTCCCAGGCGTTGTACCTACGATCCGGTCTCCNCCGAGAATGGCTAGGTCTTTCTTGCCCATTTCNCCAGTAGTNGGAACNCCAAATTCAGATTTACCATTTGTAATTTCAAGAATGGGCTTCAAGTCTTTAAAAGCGGCTCTCTTTTTCTTTTTACTGCTGACATATTTTTTAAAGCTGCCTTTNGCTAGGATTGTAAGATCCCCATCGCCTCTTATTACGCCAAGCGCGTAACGNGAGCTCGATTTATANCCCGTGATATATTTGGGGCTNACACCAAGNGCATTCCAGAGAATAGTGCTGGCAAGGTATCCTGTCGTTCCAGGCCCAGTAATTGGAATCTTTATCTGGTTTTTNGNTTTTAATACGTCNTGAATTGACTTGTATTTCCCTTTTGATGCNCTTGTNACTATGACGTAGCGAAATTGAGCNACACGGCCAAGCCAATCGATCTTACGAACATCATATCCAGCTTTTTCNCCAATAATATTGGGCATAGCATGNCCCGGCATATTGAACATTANAATNTGAGAGCCGTCAGGTTTCCGTTTGGCAAGAAATGCCGCGGCTTTTTTTCCACGACCNCCGGGTAAATTTTTTGCNACGATATTGACTTTNCCACCGAGATTTTTTTTCANGTATGGCGCTAATTTCCGGGTAATTGTATCAAAACCACCACCTGGTCCATAAGCAATTAAGAATGTTATATTCTTTTTAGGAAAATCTACCGCTTTGGCTGGAGCTGCTGCAATTAAAGCCATAGAACTCAGGGCAAAAACCCCTGCTATCAGTTTACTAAACATAAAATACCTCCCTGATATTTCATTCGCCTCTTTTAACGATTTTGAGGCTTACTAATTAAATACACGAGTAATACTGTAAACCAACAAAAATAACCTGTTAACCCAAAAAACAAANAAAAATTTTAAANTTATTTANNTGTCTGTATCGTTTTTAATATTAATTGGGTGTTATAATAATTGTAAANNTTTTTATAANGNAANANANGCGTAAAAAGTGGGGCATGTNGAATACTATTNANAAATTGAATNTTGTGGCAGANCATCCGGCTGTNGGGGCNAAGGTTACCGGAGTGGATTTGCGCAAACCACTTNGTGAAAANCTAGCTCAACTNATACGTGAAATTTTTTTTCGTTACTCGGTTCTTTGCTTTCCAGNTCAAAAAATTAATGATGAAGATCAGGCAAGGTTTGCTGCCCTATTTGGTTTTGTNGACAGGAATGATCGCAGTAAAGGNGANCCCGATAACAAGCAGTCGAAACGCGGTGTCATGTATGTTAGCAACATTCGNGAAGANGGTAAGTTAATCGGTGTTTTGCCGGATGGCGAAATGCATTTCCATTCNGATGGNGCCCATCGAGNAAAGCCCTATNGGGCAACCACGCTTTTTGCTATCGAGNTTCCTANTACTGGCGGCGAAACNAAGTTTGCTGGGATGGCAGCNGCATATGACGCTCTGGNGNNTGGTCTACGATCTCGCTTGGATAAANTGGAAGCTNGACACGTCTTCAATTATAANAAGACTACNCGCGNGGAGATGCGTCACGATAATNATGTCGCTCATGCTGTGCANCCNTTNGTTNTTATTCANCCNAATTCNGGACGGAAGTCACTTTATTTAAGTAGATTAATGACAAGTAATATTGTTGGNATGGAACNNGAAGAAAGTGAACAACTTNTANACCANCTTTTTGATCATTGTGAGAAAACACAATTTGTGTATGAGCATAAGTGGGCGCCAGGCGANCTTNTGATTTGGGATAATCGTAGTGTTAATCANGCGAGGAATGATTTTCCTTCNAATCAACGCAGGTTNCTCCGAAGATATACGGTATCTGANCCAGATAANTGANGGTTTAATCGAACCTGTCTACNGTGACATTACCNAGTTCTCGAACCTTAGCTCGATAAGCNTCNACAGCTTTCNCATGACGAATTGCATTACCTTTATNGTNATCCGGGACNGGNGCTGNTTCGTGATCAAAGTTGTGAAATTGNTCAACACCTCNGACTANGAGNGCACTAGTTCTTTTTTTNCCTATTTGCCNAAGTTCTGGAGGATGGTAAATAAAGGTNACACCCATTCGACGCTCTTTCCCTTTATTTGGAGATGACCCGTGCACAAGAAAGGCATGGTGGATCGAGGCTTNGCCTACCTCTAAATTNGCTGGTACNGNTTTGGCNATNTCATTTGANACGTCAACATTTTGGCCGCTCGATAACATGTTACCTCGCCCTATATCCGGGTTTTCCAGGTCACGTAAACCATTTTTATGTGAGCCGGGAATAAAATGCATGCACCCGCTTTTCTCGGAGGCAGAAGACAATGCTATCCANGCAGTTAGNACATTGCATGGTTTATGGCCAAAATANGTATTATCTTGGTGCCAACTTACATANGCTGGNTCTTGNGGTTCTTTTATCCACGCNGTNTTATGNTAAAGCATTATGTTAGGGCCTATNAGATCCTCNACTGCGTCAAGCAATCTGGGNTGAGTTGCCATTCTATAAGCCCATGGAAATCGCAAATAAAATTTGGTTTGNCCAATTCCACGAAAAAANTNATCCATAGTTGCTTCGGTATTTTCNAAGTGGTTTCGGTATGTCTGCACTTCTTCNTTATCTANAATTGGTANCGNTGTGACAAAGCCATTCTCNTCATAACCANTTATTTGGCTNTNANTTAANACCTTAGGCAAGGNTTACTCCGTGGNTGGGTTGATTTTAATGTGCTGTCAAGAAAGCANTAAGNATTTTGGTAAACTNTTCTGGGTAGTCAATNGTCGATAGATGACCNGCGCCATCAATTATTTTNATTTCTGAACCNTGNATACNGTCTCGTATAAATTCCGANTCCTCTATAGGTGNAGCATCATCGGAAGCTCCGGCGATAATCAACGTGGGAACATTNANTAATCTAAGATCTCCACTGGCATCATAGGTNAGNAATTCNCNNATAGTATTNACATAGGCTTTGGGNGGACATTTGGAAATCTCTTNAGCGAGTTCATCAAGTTTCTCTATNGGGGTAGNAGGCATTAACCGATCCCCAGCATATTGGCTTCCAAATTCAAGCATGGAGAGNTAAGCAACCGCTTCCTGTGTTGCATAAATTCGATCTTCTGATCCTTCNNGAATNCGGGCAAAACTGTTGGCTAGGCTCAATGAAAGAGCTATTTCTGGATATAGCCTNTTGAAACACAGGCTGATNGGNCCTCCCATNGATAAACCAACGATGTGACACNTATCTATGTTAAGGTGATCTAATATTGATTTTAGNTCTGCNGCGCANTCCTCTATAGTAAAAGATTTATTATAGGATGANGCACCATGNCCCCGACAATCAGGAACTATNCAGCGGAANTTTTCTTTNAGTTTAGCNACCTGATCACGAAATAGGTAGCNGTTTGTNCCNATAGAATGAATAAAAAGTATGGTNGGCCCATCACCNTCATCCANGAAGAAAATTTTTTCGCCATTAGTATNGATTGTTGGCATAATTTANCCCTTAAANCCTAATATAATATTTAAATTACGATACAGTTNTAACATTGGTCTANGTAGGACGAAAGTCNTACTANACTTNACGCTGCATTAATCATGGACGCNCCTTCAAGCGTACAACGCCTCAATANCCTTCTTTCTNCTGGAGAAAAGTNNGTACGCGCATGGGTTGAACAACGATTGTCCCACATTGCNAGNTCTCCTANTTTCCATTCGTGTTCATATATTAGCTTGGGGNTTTCCGCAATTTCGATAAGTTTCTTNAGAATTTGGTCACTTTCTTNNCGTGNCATATTTTCAATGGCTGCAGAAATGAGGCGACTAACATAAAGGGCTGTTTTACCCGTTTCTGGNTGTTTAACGAAGATNGGTTGCCAATAATGTTGAATACCATCGAGGCCGCTTTCAAGNTCAACTTTCTCNAGCATGGTAAAGTTGTATGCTTGAAGTACCNTTCGGCCTCTNAGNCGTTTTTTTAAGTCATCCGGTACNTTTTCATAAGCNAGGTATTGGTTAGCAAATTTTGTATTTCCACCATTCGAAGGTAGTTCAATGGCATGTAATAGAGTGGCCTTGTGNGGCTCTGGNCGATAACTCATATCATGGTGAAACCACATTTCCCCATCTTGCAATGATCCAATGTAGTTTCCATTTTCATCACGTTGATTGGTNACNAGCATTATGCTTCCNTCATANCCATTTGAGACNTCGTTCTGGTTCTCGAGAGGTGTTGCGCGGATACCGACATCNCCAAATTGATTAGCGAAGGCGACTTGTTCGTCTTTGGAGAGGGACTGCCCTCGAAATATCAATACGATATGATCAAGCCAAGCNNGATATATCTCNTTAATNGAATCCTGATCGAGCGGTTTACGAAGATCAATCCCAATTACCTCAGCNCCAATGGGAGCTTTAAACTTTCTAATNTTATATCTCACAAGTTTCTCCGAATTNTTTCATTAGAAANANGGTNATGCTGCAATCATTTGCTGGCCNAAAAGNGTACANCGCCGNAATAGCCTGCGTTCNTTCTCTGGAAAGTCGGTACGAGCNTGGCAAGANCAATAATTATCCCACATNGCCAATTCGNCTTCTGTCCATGAGTGTTCGTAATAATTATTTTTTGATTCGCTGATGGTGTAGAGTTCTTCTAAAATNGCATTGCTTTCGTCGCGGGGTATTCCATCTATTCTAGCTGTCATTAGCCTGTTNACATAGAGGGCGATNCGGCCTGNTTCNGGGTGGCGTACAAAAATTGGCTGTGACAGATTNTGGATACCCGTCAAGTCNCCATCAATATCNACTGTTTGTGTCATGTGATAATCATAAACCTGCAATGCTGTGCGCCCATTCAANTCTTTCTTTAATTTATCGGGTANTAGGTCGTAGGCACGATACATATTAGAAAAACGTGTATTGCCACCAGTNGACGGTATATCTATNGCGTAAAGCATNGTACCNTTGTGAGGTTTCGGCATGTAACACATATCATGATGAAAATACATTTCGCCGTCTGGCAAAGAACCNACATAACGTCCTTTGTCGTCTTTAACATTAGTAATNAGCATAATACCGTCGTTATAATTTGCACCTTCTGGNCTNTGTTCAGGACGGCGCGAACGTGTTCCTGTATCGCCAAAGTGTTTTGCAAANTTTAACTGTTGACNTTGTGAGAGGTCTTGGTCAGGAAAAATTAAAACAATGTATTTNTGCCATGCTTGAGTTAAGNTCTCGACNGTTGGAGCGTCGAGTGGCTTACTAAGGTCCGCACCNGTTACCTTAGCGCCTAATANATCTGAGAGAGGTGTAATGGTAATNTTTGATTGAAGAATGCTTGTCATTTTCACAATGTCCTGTTTACCCCTANTTNCGATATTATAGCTNTGTGCCNGAGGGTNTGCNAGCCATTGTAAATGNATTGTTTTCAGGGATTTCAGGCATGTAATTTGGTAAATTAGANATGATAGACCNAACATCGGANACCGATTATCAACTTTTGGNAATCATAAATNNGNTACGNGATAAAAGTGAGCAACANGATGTGATTGGNGAAGTTTACGATTTCGTCGCTCTCCTAAAGGGTATCAAGCCTGTGNTNCTTCTTGGACGTACNCCCATGCCTGNNGAANTTATNGNAAAAATTTTGAAGTTAGCTTTAGATCTCAAACTTTTTGTTATAGAGGGTTGTCTATGGGACGCNACTGNATATGNCCAGTTCCCGAAATGGTATACNGAGTATTGCCGCGGACAAATTTCTNAATTTAAGGCGTGGTATATTTGCAAAGAAGAGAAATTTGCAATGNCTATTGAAAAAATAAATGATTTAGNTGGTATACTTTCAATGGATGAAGAAGCGCGTTTGTTGGGTTATCCGNTTTGTTGTGTGAATGCCCATTATAATCGGGCTCACNNATATCATAGAGGAAGNCTGTCTATCCTGAAGCGGTTGGCAAANGGTNATGAACAAGTGATGCNGGCATTAGCAATGGGGAATGCTCANCTAGCTCCANAAACAAATNAGGAAATCGANGATNTCGANTTTGCTTTTCAAATNNACACACCCCATTTAGGNAGTTGGAATATGTGTGACGAATGTAAGAANGGAATTAACTCATCTTCTAATGAATTGGAAAAAAAATATTNAGGTGTCATAGAGANNNTTCTGAAACTCAATCCTATGCAGTAGCTAGTGCTANATTTGCAGTGGTAATAACGCGAAGTCCCTTGTTTGGATCAACAAACTCTGTCAAAGATTTAGTNACTTCTGCTTTNAATTTTNTCAGACCGGATGAATCTAATTGCTCNAGGGCATGCCTAGAAGANGGACCTCCTGCNGCTAAAGATTCTATAAAATGNTCTGCCGAATTAAAATAACTGTCCATTTGTTTCCGCACTANNGAAATATCACGAAACCCGGCTTTTTGAATAAGNTCACCNATAAGTATCGGGTCGCCAAATGAAAAAGGATGTGTGACTGCNTTTGAGNCNACGCCGTTATTTTNTAATGCTTTGGCAATNGCTTCGTGCGCCGGATTCTTGTTTNNAGNACAGTAGATCGTAAGTGCTAGCTTTCCCCCTTNTTTTAAAACTCTCTTCATNTCNNTCAAACCCTTATCTTTATCCGGNAGAAATTGCAGTAGTTGATTGCCGGCCACTATGTTAAAAGACTGNTCCTTATATGGCATGTCTGTTACGTCGCCTTTTTGCCAATCGATCTCATTNTTTTTGTCAAGCATTTGAGCAAANGTAANCATCCCCTCATTTAGATCNATTGCAGATACNGATCCAAATTTTCCAACAATAGNTTTAGCATATCGCGCTGCTGCTCCACTNCCGCAGCCAANATCTAGCAANCTGTCNCCGNCTTTTGCNTCTGCNTGGTTGACCATTGCCTTTGACCANGGCCCAAATATAGTTGGCACTAANAATTTTTCGAATGCTTCTGCAGCAGNNGTATCTANTTCGCTTGCGTCAGAATTATAAACCATAAAAAAAATCTCTATCGATTTNGTTNACACTATNCCAAANNNTNTCGGGCNGCCNTAATCACAATGATAGAACNAAGTCAGTGTAAAATATTAGCCCNNNNTNTTAGGCCGCCTTCTTACGTGAAATTGTTTTCAGCAATCCAGCTCTCTTCATAACGCCGTTTAGTCGTTTTTCTAGGTCTTTGGATGCTGGCATCATCGGAAGCCGATGTTCATTTTTTGGCATAATACCCAGCTTTTTCATCATATATTTCATAGGGGTTGGGTTGGTATCAAAAAATACTGCTTGGTTAATTTCAAAAAGATCATAATGAATTTTTTGGGCGGCCTTCATATTTCCTTTCCATACCTGCTCGCACATCCGCGCGAGTTGTCTTGGCATTAAATTCCCTACCGCGTTCATCAGCCCGCAAGCACCAACTGTCATCATTGGGTACGACAAGTCCTCAAGGCCCACAAAAATTCGGAAGTCTTTTCCAAAATGATCAATACACTTTGAGACAAATCCCAGGTCATCAACCGCGTGTTTCATCCCTACAAAGTTGGGGCAGTTTTTACTTATTTGATCAAGTGTATCTAATGTAACAGAAACGGCAGCACGTCCGGGAATATGGTAAATCATCCAAGGAAGTTTTGTTCTTTTTCCAATTTCGCTGTAATAAGCGATGAGTCCGCTTTGAGGGGGTCTGATATAATATGGGGTCACAATTAACAAAGCGTTAGCGCCCGCTTTATCCGCATGCTCTGTTAATATAGCAGTTTCTGCTAGGCTCTGTGAGCCGGTAGCTGCTACAATGGGAATTTTACCATCGGCAGCTTCGATAGCGACGTCTACAATTCGGTTGCGTTCTTCAATTGTAAGCGTGGAAGGTTCAGAGGTGGTACCATTTACAAGGATACCATGCGAACCATTTTTGATTTGGAATTCTACTAATCCCGCATAAGCATCATAATCTATACGATTATTTCTAATAGGTGTGATTAGTGGTGGTATAGACCCTTTTAAAAAAGATTTTGGTAAACGCATCATTGGCTTAGCTCGCAATTTTAGCTCGATTGGTGTCAAAACCCGTTTCTGCTCCAAGAACACTCCAAGGCTTCTTTAAGTCTTCTTGCCACAGTAGAGATTCCATTACGATATTTAGTGGCTGATCTTGTATCGTTAACTCGTAGATTGGGTCAGTACCAGTACTGGCATGATTGTGAACGCCCCAGCCCGGTGCAGTAAGTAGTAAATCACCAGACTGCCATTCGTAGACCTTACCCTCGACGGTCGAACGTCCTTCTCCTTGAAATATATAGTTCATGGCCGCAGATACGTGGCGGTGTGGTTTATCTACAATACCGGGCGGACGAATTGTAATTGTCGCAAAAAAGTTGGGTGTTGTACCGTTAGTGCGGCCTGTCATCGGGTTCCATAAAAGGTAAAGACGACGCCCCACGTAGTCGGAGCCAAGTGCGGTTAGTTTATCGAGTTCTGCTTTGACTTTTTTCCATGGCCAATGCAGTGCGTGAGACTCAATGGACTCGGGTGCTATCAGAATTTCATAGGGCATAAGCCATGCACCGTCATCGGTCAGTTCAAATGTACCATAAGGACTTTTTCGCCTTGGGTCGTCTTCAGCAATTTCTCTTTCTTTTTCTTCCTCTACTATTTGAACATCTGCTTGGGGGTCTTCTTCAACAATATGAACGTTCATTTTCTCTAGAAGGGGGGCGTTGGTGTATGTCAATCGAACTTGTAATTCATCAGTATCATTGACGTGTATATATGTTTGCATTGATGGGAAATTGAAAACATCAAATTGCTCAAAATTTATTCGTTTGCCGCCGACGACTGAGTGACCTGCACCCTGAATACAGAAATTAACCTGTGTTGAGTTATGACGAATAGGACGGGTTTGTTCACCGGGGTTAAGTACTTCAAGAATTGGTCGAATCCCCGGTGCTAAACCTAGCCCAACGCCGAGCTTGTGTGAGTCTGGGTGAACAATCCAGCTTTGCCGACGGCCATTATTCGGTGTCGGCATGTTTGATAATCTTTCAATTTCTTTATCAAAGTCGGATTTTTTAACGATGGCTGGCTCCCATAATTCAGGAGAGGGCTCTGTCGTACCTGACTTATCTATAAAAATACCTTTTTGCTCGGCCATGATCATCCTCCTTTAATATCATTCAACTCCCAAACATTTTGAGACCTGAGTTAATAATTTTTTACTTTCTGATCGGATCAGAGAGCAAAAACATTAACTACTTGAATACTTTATTTTTTATTGGCATTAAAGAACATTCTATCGTCTATTTTTTTAATTTCCTGAATTTGTTAGAGATAAATAATTGATTGATGTCTAATATATCTCCGGTTCTTTTTACGCACTTAAAAATATTTGTCATGGTAAAAAATCCTCAATTTTAACGGAGTAATAGTTCTTTGGCATTGCACGATCAAAACGTGCTTTATTTTTTAACCTTGTACTCCACGGTTTAGTAGCATCAATTGCAACCTTAGTGCCAATTCTATACATCGGGCTCATACCGGGAACAATGTCAGAGACATTATCGAGTGACCAGATCCGAGTATTATTAATTTTGGAGATATCCTTAGCGGCATCAACCCGGGTCGTCAGGGACCAGAATATTTGATTAAGATTGGCGATATCCATATCGTCATCAATCGCTATGGCGAGTTTTGGATGAAGGTAGGGGCTCGATAGTGCGGCCATTAATGCAGTTTTAGCCTGACCGGCGCTTTTTGGTCTAATCTTTATAACTACGGCCATAAGACCAGATACACCAAGGCACCTTACATCTGAAAGATCCATTCCTCCTTCGACCTTGGCAAGGTGCTCAAACAAGGCAGCCTCAATGCATGTACCCGTGATCGACTGAGGGTCGGTCATGGGTGCCCCGGAGTGCATTCCATAAAAAATAGGATCCTTTCTATGGGTGATAGCTTTGACTACGAATACTTCTGTTGAACCTTCTTCTGCATATCCTCCTGTTACCTCCCCGAAAGGACCTTCCTCAGTCATTTCATCAGGTAAGATTTCTCCTTCTATAATTAATTCAGCGTCAGCCGGTACTTCTAGGTCACTTGTCTCGCATTTTACTAATCGGACCGGGTCCTCTAACAAACCACCAGCTAAGGATAATTCATCGACCCCATAGCGAGTTGTGAAGCCTCCCGCATACAAAATAGCGGGATGTACACCAATCACCATTGCAACTGGCATCGGTTGAGTAAGGGCTTGATACTTTTGATAAGTTCTCAAAGCGTGACGGGGACATATTAAAAACCCACTGCGATCTGGCCCTAAAATCTGCTGTCGATGATATGACATGTTCCGGGTTCCTGTCTCTGGATCTTTGATCACAGCCATACCGGCAGCTATGTAGGGGCCGGGATCATTTTCAGAGGTCCACATGGCAGGAAGTTTGGTTAGGTCAGCGTCATCTCCAGTGAGAATTACGTCTTTTACGGGTGCTTCCTTTGCCGCAATTAAAACTGGCTCTAATGGTTCTTTAATACGCTGAACTACGGTAGGTATTACGTCATCTTCTGATACGCCTAAACCAATAGCCCATTTACGACGGTCCGTGATAACCTGGCTCGCTATTCGCCAACTAGGAAAACCAATAATGTTAGTAAATAGGGTTGATTTTCCGAATTGATCATAAGTTTTCCAACCAATAGCTGAAATATTCTCGGTTGGACTCGCTGGTTTCTCTATTCGAACGAGCTCACCTTGCTGCTCAAGGTTCTGAACATGGCCACGAAATGATTGGTCGCGCATTACAGTGTCACCCTAGTTAAGGAAAAAGATTATATTTATTCTGCTGAGCAGAACAAAAGAGTGCAACCGCACGTGTTTGTTCTCTTGATGGTATTGGCAATTATTTTTTGGATACATTTTGTATTTTTTTTAGTAGGTCTCTTATCACAAATTAAAATATATAGATAACCAACCATTTTCTATATCAGTTTTATACTCTAAAATAATATTTTTTCTAAAAGAGAAAGATATCTAAATGACAACTTCGTTTAATCCCCCCATTAGAAAACTTATGGGACCCGGGCCTTCTGATGTTCATCCTAGAGTCCTTGGTGCGATGGCACGTCCCACGATTGGCCATCTCGACCCCGAATTTTCTCGTATGATGGAAGAGATTAAAGATTTGCTACGATACGCATTTAAAACAAAAAATTTCCTGACGATACCTGTTTCTGGTCCTGGCTCTGTAGGAATGGAGACTTGTTTTGTAAACCTTATTGAGCCCGGTGATAAAGTTATAGTTTGTCAAAATGGAGCATTTGGTGGGAGAATGAAAGAAAATGTTGAAAGGTGTGGCGGCACCCCAGTGATGATTTTTGATGATTGGGGTAAACCAATAGATGTTAAAAAAGTAGAGGATACATTAAAAAATAATTCTGACTCAAAAGCATTAGCCTTTGTTCATGCTGAGACCTCAACCGGAGTACAGTCTGATGCCGCTCGAATTTGCGGTTTGGCAAAAGAATACGGAGTATTATCGATAGTAGATGCTGTGACCTCATTGGGAGGAACTCCTGTTCTCGCTGATGATTGGAATGCGGATGCTATCTACTCTGGTTCTCAAAAATGTCTTTCATGTATGCCTGGTATTTCCCCTATAACTATTAGTAAAAGAGCAGCTGATGTTATAAGAAGTCGAAATCACAAGGTACAAAGTTGGTTCATGGACTTAAATTTGGTTATGGGCTACTGGAGTGGTGAAGGCTCCCGTGCTTATCATCACACAGCGCCAATTAACTCGCTATACGCCATACATGAGGCCTTAGTAATGTTGGCGGAGGAAGGTATTGAACAAGCATGGGAACGCCACGCAAAAATGCATAGAGCCCTTAGACAGGGGCTAGAGGCTATGGGCTTGTCACTAGTTGTTGAAAAAAAATACCGTCTTCCTCAATTAAATACGGTAGCTATTCCCGAAGGGGTAGATGAGTCAGAAGTTAGGGCTATTCTGCTGTCGCGTTACAATTTGGAGATTGGAGCAGGTCTTGGGGACCTCGCGGGAAAGGTTTGGCGTGTCGGTCTAATGGGTCAAAGTTCAAAAGAGGAACATGTAACCCTGTTCTTGAGTGCCATGGAAGATGCTCTTTTGCAACAGGGTGCGGCAATCAAGACTGGTGTTGCTTTGCCGGCTGCACGTACTGTCATTCAATAGTATTAGTCAATCATGGAAACGGAAATATTTATTAAAGGCAATTATCGCTTTATTCGCGGACCATTTCAATATTCTGGAGGGGTCTCTGCTGAACCGGGCTACTGTATTGAACGAACAAAGTTCAGAAAGCCATTGCCGATTAATATAGGTTTCAAAAGTATAGCGGATTATTTGATTGGGATTGGTCGTCCTTTAACCGCACTTTGCGCATGTGAGTTACGTTCGCCAGCGCCATTTACAGATAAGGGTTTTAATGATTTTAATAGAATTTACGTAGAAACGCTCGCAAGCTGGGAAATCCTTCATAACGATGAAAATCCAGTCGCGAGGTCTAATGTTTGCCCAGAAGTTGATCCTCCGTTGGAGCCGTGTTTTGAGGCCTTTTCATACACCGTTCCCGACGTAAAAAATAAAACAAGCTTTGTAATTTCAGGTTCGGCAGAAGCACCAGAGGGATTCGGGGGCTATGGGGAACGTATAATACGTTTAGGCGATCAATCAGAAAATGCGATGCATGAAAAAGCACAGTATGTCCTTTCTGTGATGGAGTCCCGGATGGCCGCTCTTGAAAAGAAATGGAGTGATGCAACCGTAACGCAAAGTTATACAGTTTACAATTTGTATCCATTTTTAGCGGATGAAATAATATCCCGAGGAGCAGCTAAAAGCGGACTCACTTGGCATTATGCCCGTCCACCTGTAGAGGGGCTAGATTTCGAGATGGATGTTAGGGGTGTCTCAACCGAAAAAGTAATTTGATCTATTTAAATCAAGAATCTGGCGCACCATAGTAAAGCATAACGGTGTGTTTTGCCTCCGCAAAGAATAACCAACGCTCTATCATTGTCCCCACCATAACAAAAATTACGGCAAGTATTGCTCCCGGTATTTTAATCCAAGGTTCCGACTCAACGGTAATTAATGCAAGGCTCCAAGGAATAAGAAAATAGGTAAAAAATGCCCATCGACGTAATTTCTCTGCGTGTTTTCGAGCGATACTGAATCCCATTTCCTGTTGCACATAATTTTCTTGAGTGTTGGGGGAATCAAGTAGCTTTACTGCGCCAATATTGCCAAGTCCAGTTGCATTCTCCGGAGGCACCCAATTAGGAGAGGTGTCTAAAAACATCCAATATTTCCGTTTTATCCATAATGCAAGAATTCCTGTGATTACAACAATCATCCCAATGCCTGGTGTATGTAAATCAAATAGATGAGCAAGAAGATTGAACCAAATGCTTCCAGTCCATAAAGAAAACGCGAGATATACCCGAACGGTGTGACGATTAAACCACGCGCGGACAGTGCGAAGTGTGGCATAAATCATAGATGTAGCGTAAACGGTCAAGACGGCAAAAAGTATTGTTAAAACCGCCATCAGTCGCCATGCGCCACCATGGTTTTCAAATATTACCCAGCCTATTGCAAAAAGACTAAATGGAAAAAATCCGACGACCGCTAAAATTCCCTCTCGTGATAGCCAGGACGATCGCCACTGAGATAAAGCCCGCCAGGCTCTTTCTGGATGCCCAAGATGGTATGTGGATGCAAATAACCCGCTAACAATCATAGAGAATGCGAATAAAAACCCGGTAAAACCAAACCATCGACTAGGGTCGATCCATTGCGCAGCTGCGAAAAGGCCCATGATAAAAAGTAGACCATATCCGGCTCCAGAAAATGTTGTGAAAAAGATTACAGAATAAGCTGGGTGCATGAACGTTTCTAAACCTTAACTACCTTGTGAGTATTTGATCAATCCAGCGAAATAGACCTCCAGCTTCTTCATTCTCTGTTCGAGCCGTAACTGGTGTAAGACGTTTTGGCCTTTTGCTCTCATAGTCCGCACTTTTAGGCTTAGGCGGTAAATATTTGTTTACTGGTTGGTAATGTAATTCTGGCATAAGATCGTAACCTTGGCGTTCTTCAACCATCCGAGAAACCTCAGAATTCGGATCGCCAAGGTCACCAAAATGTCGTGCGTTAGCTGGGCATGTAGAAACACAAGCTGGCACTCGATCGGTCTCTTCAAGATTTTCGTTATAAATCCGATCTATGCATAAAGTACATTTTTTCATTACACCAGAATCGCCGTCATATTCGCGTGCTCCGTAAGGACAAGCCCAGCTGCAAAGTTTACAACCAATACAAATATCCTCATTAACGAGTACAATGCCATCTTCGGCTCTTTTATATGAAGCACCTGTTGGACAGACTTCTACGCAGGCAGGTTGTTCACAATGTAAACATGATCGCGGAAAATGTACTGTTCGGCTATCCGTTCCTTCCCCACACTCAAATGTATGAACGCGATTGAACCAAACACCATCTACATTTGCTCCAAATGGATCGTTATCGGGCAGCGGAGCTGAATGACCGCTAGTATTCCACTCTTTACAGTTCACAGCGCAAGCATGGCAGCCAACACAAATGTCTAGATCTATAACCAGACCAAGCTTCTTGCCGGAGGTGTTTTTTGGAATGTCAGTCATTTAGATTTTTCAGGCTTATGATTTCTGGAATACATTCGTCCATATCGTAAAATTTTTGGCCTCTTGGGCAAAGTCTTCGGCGGATATAAGGTGTCAAACTGGGGTTCACTAGTATCATTCTTTTCTCCATCAGCTTTTTCAATGCGGACCCTCAAATCGTACCATGCGGCCTGACCGGTTATTGGATCCGAATTGGCATAGCGAAACCCGTTTCCCTTGTCTGGTAATAATTCGGAAATTACATGGTTAAGCAAGAACCCTTTTTTAGACTCAGGTGAACTTGGATCTAAATTCCACGCTCCGGATTGTTTACCGATCGCGTTCCAGGTCCACACTGTTAGGTCGTTTACACCCTCCATAAGCTTAACCTGTGTTTTAATTCGGTTGTGATGGCTTATTACCCACACCCAGTCCCCATCCTCAATTTTATGGGTTTCTGCTGTTTTACGATTTATATAAAGAGGATTTTTCCCGTGTATTTGTCGCAGCCATGCATTTTGCGAACCCCAGCTATGATACATTGCCATCGGGCGCTGGGTTAAAGCATGCATTGGATAGCTGTCGGTATTGATAGTTTCTCCTTCGAAGGGCGGATACCATATCGGTAGTGGATCAAAATATTTTTCAATTCGCTCTCGGTGTTTATCGGGCGGTTGTATTTTACCATGCCCTTGCGCAGCTAATCTAAATTTCTGAATAGGTTCTGAATATACTTGAAGAATGATCTGGTTGGATGCGCCAATAAAACCCACAGAAGCCGCATATTCCAAATAATCACGGTTCGCATGCTTAAAATAATGTTGTTCTGGTGGAAGCTTATGTTCCCAAAAGCATCCATTCTCAATGTATCGGTCCAACTGGTTTTTATTAGGGACACCCGTGCCATGACTTTTGCCGTCTACACCGCGCCAGCCGGCAAGTGAGCCAATTCCTGGGGCCCTTTCATGATTAACTATGTAATCTGGGTATCCTCCGGGATATTTGGGGTTTCCATCTTTATTTGTTAGGCCAGGCAAATTTATGCGTGCACCCAGGTCAATCAAGACACTTTGGAAAGGGCGAACATCTCTGTCAGGTTCTACGACTGGCTGGCGAATAGAATCAGCCGCGGCTTCTGCACTACTGATTGGTCTATCTAAAAGAGATATACAATCCCAACGTTCTAGGTATGTGGTGTCGGGTAACACTAAATCAGCGTAAGCTACCATTTCTGAAAAGTAAGCATCTGAATACAAAATTTTTGGTATCTTATAATCACCGGTTTTTTCATCTTTGGCAGTGAGCATTTCTTTAGTTCCCGCAGTATTCATTGAGGAATTCCAGCTCATGTTAGCCATATACATAAACAAAAGGTCGATTGGGTATGGATCTTTATTGTGCGCATTAGTAATAACCATATGCATCATGCCATGCGCTGCGATTGGAGCTTCCCAAGAAAATGCATGGTCAATTCGTTGCGGTGTACCATCCTTATTTACCAATAAGTCCTCTGGACCGGCTGGAAACCCTAGGGGTGGTCCAGCCATAGGAGCTCCTGGTTTGACCTGTTCTTCTTTACCCGTTGGTTTTAAGGGAGGGGGCACTGCTTTCGGAAAAGGTGGTTTGTAACGGAAGCCGCCTGGGCAATCTATACTTCCCAAAAGAATTTGAAGCAGATGAAGTGCCCGACAAGTTTGAAATCCATTTGAATGCGCTGAAATTCCACGCATTGCGTGCATAGAAACTGGTCGACCTATCATTTTATCATGCTGACGGCCGGCCCAATCTGTCCATGGTTGGTTGATTTCAATCTCTTGTTCAAACGCAACTTCCGCGATTTCAGCAGCAATTCTGCGAATGGTCGAAGCAGACACACCGGTTTCTTTTTCTGCTACCTCTGGTGAGTACTTTTCCTCGAGATATCTTGTTGCCATTAAACTAAAAGCTGGAACCGCTACTCGGCTTTCATCTATTTCAAATGAACCCGTTAAAGCGGGTGAGACACCGGCAAGTTGGGCGTCGGCAATTTGATTTGTACCTTTATCCCAACAAACCGGCCCTCCGTCTATACCACGTGCAAATAGCCCATCATCAGAACCACCTGGATTTTTTATAACGAGCCAAGGCAAATTGGTGTACCTGACCGCGAAATCAAGATCAATTTTATCTGCCTTTAAGAGTTCGTGGACTAATGCCAGAATGAACTTGCCATCCGTACCCGGACGAATTCCTATCCACTCGTCAGCAATTGCCGAGTATCCTGTTCGGATAGGATTCAAAGAAACAAACTTTGCTCCATTCTTCTTAATGCTAGATAAACCTGCCTTAATTGGGTTACTATCGTGATCTTCGGCTACACCAAACATCAGCATATACTTGGTAAGTTCCCAGTCAGGTTCTCCAAATTCCCAAAATGAACCCCCAATGGTATAAATACCCCCCGCTGCCATATTTACAGAGCAAAAGCCTCCGTGAGCGGCATGGTTTGGCGTACCGAACTGGCTAGCCCACCAGCCGGTAAGAGCCTGGCTTTGATCGCGGCCAGTGAAAAAAGCAAGTTTTTTAGGGTCTGATGCTCGAATATCACCTAGCCACTTGCTGGCAAGTTCTAAGGCTTCTTCCCATTCAATTTCTTCAAACTCTGCTTTACCCCGTTTTCCAACCCTTTTAAGTGGTTTGGTAAGGCGAGCTGGAGAGTAATGGTTCATTATGCCCGCCGATCCTTTGGCACATAATACACCTTTGTTAACGGGGTGATCGCTATTACCTTCAATATACCTAATACCACCATCTTTCATGTGTACCTTAATTCCGCATCGGCAGGCACACATGTAACAGGTAGAAAATTTAATTTCATCGGAGACTTTAGGTGAGGTATTAATCTCTTCTATTGGCTCAAAGTAACCGCGTGTCATTAAATAAACCTTTGTTTGCTGGTTAACTTGTTAAAAGAGAATAACTCTATCGTCAAACCCTTGAGAATAGTATTTTGATAACTATCATTGTTTTGATTATTAGCAATAGAATTGACAAAAGTTTTTAATAAGTACGAGTTAAATTGAGAATATGTCTTTTAAAGTAAAAACATTTTTTGATAGTGATACTAAAAACGCGACGCATGTTGTGTGCAATGAGCAATCTGAAGATTGTTTGATAATCGACCCTGTTCTAAATTTTAATCTCTCTGCTGGAAAATTTTCTTCTGCGGGAGCTGATAAAATTATTTCTTTCATTGCAGAAAATAATCTAAAGGTTCAATGGATTTTGGAAACTCATATTCACGCTGACCACGTGACAGCCGCTGCTTATTTGAAACAAAAATTGGGAGGTAAGACAGGCATCAGCAGCAGGGTATCGGAAGTGCAAAGATATTTTAAATCTTTGTACGACCTAGGCGATGAATTGGCTTGCGACGGCTCCCAATTTGATCATTTATTCGAAGATGGTGAAATTTTTTATGTTGGGGACATCGGGGTAGAGGTAATGCATACGCCTGGTCATACGCCAGCATGTGTAACTTATTACACTGATGGGAACGCATTTACTGGCGATACATTTTTTATGCCAGATTCCGGAACTGCTCGTTGCGATTTTCCTGGTGGTAATGCCAAAGAACTATATAGATCCCTTCGAAAAATTTTAACTCTTCCGTCAGCTACTCGTATTTTTGTCAACCATGACTATGGTTGTAATGGTTCTCGAGATTATTGCTGGGAAACATCTGTTGTCGAACAGCTCAACTTTAATATTCATTTGGCAGAAAATAAAACGGAAGACCAATTTGTTTCAATGCGCACTGCACGCGATGAAATCTTGCCAATGCCCGGACTTATGTTGTCTTCTATCCAAATAAATATAAGAGGTGGACGCCTTCCGCCACCAGAAAAAAGCGGTAAGTATTTTCTTAAAATTCCGGTCAATTCTTTTTAATTTTTAGCTAGTGTTTCGCCGCCAAAGGTCTTGTGGTTTCATTTGCCAATATTCCCTGCTGGCGCCGTAAAATCGGGGCTACAAAAGATAGTAATGGGGGAATAATTAGCAGTGTAAGTACGGCTGATAGTGCGAGTCCTCCTAGGACTACTGACCCAAGACCACGATAGAGCTCCGACCCCGCCCCAGGCATGACTACTAGAGGCAACATTCCAAAAACACTCGTCAAGGTAGACATAAAAATTGGCCGTATTCTATTTCTTGTTGCTTCGGCAATTGCTTCATTTGCATTCATTGCCTGAACTCTAACGTGATACAAAGTCTGATGTACTAGCAAGATTGCATTATTGACAACTGTACCAACTAAAATAACAAAGCCAAGAAGCGTAAGCATATCTAGGGCCTGAAAAGTATAAATATTCAGGATGGAAAGACCCGCTACACCTCCTGCTGTCGCAAGGGGAACAGAAAACATAATCAATATGGGAAAGACAAAACTCTCAAATAAAATTGCCAAAACCAAATAAACTACGGCAACAGCTATTAAAAGGTTCCATAACATTGCATTCCAAGTTTTATTTAACTCGTCAGCAGTTCCAGACATGGTTAGACGAACACCCGAGGGCAGGCCTTGTTTAACCATTGGTAAAATAACATTTTCCCTTACTCGCTGGATTGCAGTTTCTAAAGCTATATTTTCGGGTGGTCGTATCTGTAAGGTAACGGTCCTAATTCTCTCCAAATGTCGAATCTGAGTAGGCCCTTCGGTTACATCTAATTTAGCTAGTGAGGAGGCCGGAAGAATTTGACCAGTCCGTGTTACCACAGGCAAATTACCTATGCCTTGAGTTGAAGTAATTTTATCCGTTAACCCCCTGAGGGTTAGATCAATGCGCTTGCTACCTCTCGTTACTTCGGTCACACGCAAGCCGTCATTGAAGACGTCAACAGATAACCCAAGGTCACGGGCTGTTAAGCCAACATCGGCGAGTCTGAGCAGGTTTGGGACAAGTCGAACCTCAGGTGCTCCGAGTTCTAATCCGGGCTTAGGTCTTATCCTTGCAGCAGGGAATTCTTGCCTCAGTATTTCAACACCTTCTCGGGCAAGAGAAAGCAACGTTTCAAGGTTTGGGCCTGTAATATCTAAATCTATGATTTCTGAACCACCAAACCCTCTTCCAAATAGGGCTCTTTGTTTGGCAAAACCAAAAGTTCCGGGTTCACTAAAAACGGCCCGGCGCATAATTGGTATAAGCTCTTTTGCTCTCGTAGGATCGGTAGCCGAAGTCCCCATGAACGTCGAAGTGGATCTAGTAACGAACCAGAATCGTTCCATACGAACATCACCGATGTCACATTCTTTAATTTTTGGCGGGAAAATTTCTATCCTTGCATACCATGGCGCACATTTTTTTGGTTTCTCACCTGATTTTGCCCAATAGCGACGTGTCATGTTCTCAGTCTTAGTTGCCATATCATTGAGGGTTTTCAGATTGTAACCCGGTGGTGGGTTAGCAATGGCTAAAATAAAGTTCTGATTACCGCTGGGTAAGTAACTTAGCTTTGGTAAAAATGCCCAAGTGCCAAGCCCCGCAAATCCGCATATACAGATTATAACAAGCGCACCTAAAGCTCGATTCTGGATAACTATTTTTGTAAAATTGAAAATTAAAATAGAAAAACCAGATGCAAAACTGTCAAGTATTGGAATACGTCTCCTGTTAATCAGGTTTTGTGTATTGTCCCCCAAGAATTTATTAGCGAGGGCTGGTACTACAGTAATGGAAACTATCAGCGATAAAAGCACCGCGACAGATAAGGCTACAGCAATATCTCTAAATAACTGGCCAACCACTAGATTCATTACCAAAATGGGGGCAAACACAACCACTGTAGTCAGAGCAGAAGCCATAATTGCCCCCCAAACTTCGCCCGCGCCTTTAAGCGCCCCGTCTAGCTTAGATTCTCCTCGTTCTCGATGTCGGTAAATATTCTCAAGTACAACAATCGCAGCATCAACAACCATACCTACTGCAAAGGCAATTCCAGCGAGTGAAATGACATTTATTGAACGGCCTAAAGCTGCTAGAGCTACAAATGAGCCTATTACCGATACTGGTATGGCCAAAGTTACAACAGCGGTGGCACCGAAGGAACGCAAAAATAGAAAGAGAATGATTGCTGCTAGTGATCCACCCAACCAAATATTTTGTGTAACTAGATTGATAGCGTAGTTGATGTACACTGTGTCATCTCTAACCTGATTTATAATTAAACCAGCTTCAGGCATTATTTCACGGTTGAGTTCTTCAACAACCCTCCTAATACCCTTCATTGTTTCGATTACGTTGGCTCCAGTATCACGAATAGTACTTACGACGATAGCATTTTTGCCGCGATTTCTAATTCGCGCGTCCCTTTTCTTGTGCCCGAATTCTACACTCGCAACATCGCCGACCCTAACGCGAAATATACGACCGGTAGCAGGATCAATTTTAGCACGGAGCACAACTTCTTTAACTCGTTTAACGGTATTGAGTTCGCTTTGTGTTCGAACGGTATATTGACGTTTACCTTCATCTACCTCACCAGCGGATAAGTTGATATTGGTTCCACGCAGTGCATTATTTAATTCGGTTATAGTCATACGAAAATGAGCGAGACGTTTTGGGTCCACAATCACTCTAATTTCCGATTCATTTCCTCCATAAACATTTACTAATGCAACACCATTAACCCGTTCTAGCCGATCTCGTACAATGTCATCTACAAAGTCCCCATAAGATCTGATGGGTCGACTGTTCCCCGGACGAGTTTCGACGGTAAACCAAGCTATAGGATTGTCGTCCGTATCTCGTGTTTTCAGAACCGGCTCGTCTGCTTCTTCTGGAAGGCCGGTGACTTGTTGCAGTCGATTGTTAACTAGTAAGATGGATTGGTTACGGTCTGTATTAACGTTGAACTCAAGGGTAATTTGTGACCGCCCCCGACGGGAGCGCGACTCCATTCTTTCTAAGCCCTCAAGACCTTTCAAGCGCTCTTCCTGGGGAATTACTATTTCTTTTTCTACTTCAGCTGGAGAGGCACCAGGCCATTTGGTCTGAATTATAAGAAGAGGCTTACGGACATCTGGTGTTAATTGTATTGGTATTACCTTCAAGGCTAAAAAGCCCATAAGGACAACCATCAAAACAACCGAGAGAACAGCGACCGGTCTTTTTACTGCTAGTTCTATGAATTTCATACACTAAATCCCGTCTCTGGATTCCTTTTTTGTAGCGCGATTATTGTTCCCATACTCTCCGGGTTTGCTGTCTTTTTTTCTTTTCTGCCTTTCCTCGTGACTTTCTTTTGCTTCTGAGCGTTTGCCTCGCCATTTCCCTAGTTTTCGACGTTCATCCGGCTTGTTTATTTTTATTTTTTGACGTGGCCGTAATCTTTCATTTCCTCGAATTACCACTTGTTCGCCTGATTTTAGACCTTTCAAAACTTCGAAACGTAGACCAAACGCTTCCCCTAATTTAACTGTTCGCATTTGAGCTCTTAAGCCGCCCTTTGTCTCCTTGACGACGAATACGACCCGCTTTCCTCTACGCTGTGTAATAGCGTCTTTATGCACTGTTAAGGCTTTCTTAGAGGCACCTGAAGGTATGTGCAGGACAACACTTTGGTTTGATGCTATTGTCAGGTTTGGTTTGACAAAGTTGGGTAAGAGACGAACAACACGTGTCCTTGAAAGAGCGTTCTCTTGCGGTACGATCGCCCGAACAGATGCTTTAAAAGGTCGCCCGAACTCCGGCTTTACATCAATCACCCTACCATTGTTGAGCCCCCCTAAACGATTTGCTGGCACTTCGGCTTCAATTTCAAAAGAATTTTCGTTGAGGATCGTCACAACTGCGGCCCCAAGGCTTACATAATCTCCAACTTCAACTGCTCGACTGATAATAACTCCATTGAAAGGGGCCAAAATTTTAGCATTCGTTAGATTAATATTTGCTATACGTAATCGGGCTTTTGCCTGTTCACGTCTAGCCTTAGCTTCAATCAGGGCGCTTTGAGAGCGCTCAACATCACGAAGTTTATCTTGGTATCGGGCCAGAGAGAAAGCAGAAGACTTTCTTAGTCTCTGGAGCCTTTTAAGTTCTTGTTTAGCTAGAGCAAGTTGCACGCCGACGGTTCGAATTTTTGCAGTAAATTCCTTTAGTTCAGCAGATTTTAGATCCCGTTCGGCTATTAAGGCGCTAGAAATCAATTTAACTATTATATCGCCCTTTTTTACTCTATCACCAACACGAACCTTTACTGCTTCTACGGCACCTCTAGTTCGTGCCGCTATTATACCCTTCTGTTGCGCGATAACTCTACCATAGACCTGAACGGTCTCAATGGCGGTTCCTTCAGTGACTAGATCTACTATGACTTTGGCAGGGCCTCTTCTGCCTCGTTTCCCTCGTTTCCCCTTTTTAAATTTTATTTTACTATTTCGGGAAATATCTGATTGATTTTTAATAGAATCACGTTTAGAGACAGCCCCTTGGTCCAGTTTTTGAGCTTTAGCTGAAGATACAAATATTGGCATAGAGAGCAGGGTGACGATTATAAAAGCCCCACTGATATAAAATATGGTGACAAGTAACTTTGTCATTGAAAAACAACAATATAATTTTTTTTCCCAAGTTTTCATTTGGGCACAAACCCTGAATCAAAATTAAATAAAGTATAATCTTTGTCTATAAACATAGAAAAACGGAAACTGTCTACGGCTAAAATATCATCATTTAGAAAACGTTTCTTCCTGCCAAATTATTTTACCACCGTATGCTTATGAATAAAATAAATCTATGTTGACCAAAATTGTACGTAAACGAGATAAAAAATGACCACTTTAATTTTTAGCCATAAAAGCGCGGAAAATCATGATATGGGACATGGACATCCAGAATGCCCAAATCGTATCAAGGCGGTAACACGGGCATTGGAAGCTGATCGTTTCAAAAATCTAGATAAAAGAGAGGCGCCACTGGCTACCATTGAGCAAATATCTAGAATTCACAGTCAAATTTATGTGGAACAAATAATTGACCTAGTGCCACAGGAAGGTCTCCATCAAATTGATCCAGATACAGCGCTTTGTCCGGGGTCTGGAGAGGCAGCCATGAGAGCTTGTGGTGCAGTAGTAGCCGCCATTGATGCAATAATGGCTGGTGAGTCTAATTCTGCATTTTGTGCAATGCGTCCCCCAGGTCATCATGCTGAACCCAGTCGTGGCATGGGATTTTGTCTTTTTAACAATATTGCTGTTGGTGTTCAACATGCTCGTATCGTGCATAACCTTGAACGTGTTGCGATAGTTGATTTTGATGTTCATCATGGCAATGGGACCCAATCCGCATTTTGGTCGGAGGAAGATGTTTTTTTTGCTTCATCTCACCAATATCCATTTTATCCAGGGACGGGCTCTGCTAAAGAGACTGGTGTTGGCAACATTTGCAACGTTCCATTGGCGGAGGGTACGGGTTCTCAACATTTTAGACGTAAGATCGAAGGCACCATCTTGCCAGCATTGGAGAAATTTAAACCTCAACTTATTTTTTTGTCGGCTGGATTTGATGCTCACAGCAGAGATCCTCTTGCCAACCTCCATTTAGAGGAAGAAGATTTTGGCTGGATTACCAGTAAACTGGTCGATATTGCGGGTGAACATTGTGATGCAAAGATAATATCATCACTGGAAGGTGGCTATGATTTGACAGCCCTTCCTAATTGTGTGACTGCTCATTTAACGGAGTTAGTGAAAGCAATGTGAACTTCACATTATCATAAAATAAATTAGGCTAATTAACTATATAGTATAGAGATAAGTAGTTATATCTATACTATATAAAAAAATTCTTTTAATCACGTTAGGGTTAAACGATATGGTATCTAGTGAAAAACCAGTCAAAATTGCTTCTCTTTCGTTCGAAGGGGCCTTGGCTGAACTTGAAGACATTGTTCGGAAACTTGAACAGGGAAAAAGTGACCTAGAAGACGCCATTAGTGCCTATGAACGGGGTGCCGCTCTCAAGGAACACTGCGAAAAAAAGCTAAAAGAAGCTAAAACCCGTGTAGATAAAATTAAGCTCGGTTCTAATGGACCTATAGAGCTGGAGCCAATGGACCTTGAATAACCAGCGGGCTTCTAAAGCTCTAACAGAGGCGATGGCTGAATGTGCAGCTGTGATGGAGAAATTTTTAAAAAATTTATTGTCCTCACGGAAAGGCTACGAGGGGAAGCTTTATAGCGCAATGAGTTATGCTTCGCTCAAAGGAGGGAAGAGGCTAAGACCATTTCTTACACTACAAAGTGCCAAATTATTTGAGGCATCAGAGCAATATGCGCTTAGAGTGGGCACTGCCATAGAGCTTATACACTGTTATTCTCTTGTACATGATGATCTTCCTGCAATGGATAATGATTCCCTTCGCCGTGGCAGGCCATCTTGTCACATTGCTTTTGATGAAGCGACAGCGATCCTAGCCGGTGATGCGTTACAGGTTCTTGCTTTTGAGATTCTCAGTGATCCAAAAACTCATCCCGATCCTAATGTTAGGGTTGCATTAGTTAAAGGACTAGCAATTGCCTCAGGTGGTGGAGGCATGGTGGGAGGTCAGATGATTGATTTAGAATCCGAAAATTGTGATGTTGATTTGGAGACCATCTCGCGAATGCAAAGGTTAAAAACTGGAGCACTAATTAGTTTTTCTTGTGAAGCTGGAGCAATTCTAGGTAAAGCATCTGTGGAAGAAAAACAGGCTTTAATAAAATATGCCCAAGATATTGGTTTAGCATTTCAAATTGCTGATGATGCGTTAGATTATTTTTCATCAAAAAAAATTTTTGGAAAAGAAATTGGTAAAGATTTTTATGAGGGTAAAACTACACTACCTTTAATTATAATTTTTCAAAGAGGCAATAATGAAGAAAGAAGTTTCCTTAAAGAAATATTTAAAAAAAAGAAAAGAAATGAAGATGATTTTAGTGAAACTTTAGCATTAATAAATAAATATAAAGCAGTTGAAGCAAGTTTTAAAAGAGCTGAATATTTTGTTAATGTTTCTTATGATGCTCTTGGAATATTTCAACATAGTGAAGAAAAAAACGTTTTACAAAATTTAACTGAATTTAGCCTTAACAGATCTTTTTAAGGGTAAAGAATTTCCTTTTTCCATTTATTTAAAACTTTATTATATTTTAGACGTTCATGAATTCTATATTCATCCCCTAGCCAAAATTCTATTGATGATGGATCTAAACACCAGCCAGACCAATTTTTGGGTCTGGGCACATTATTTTTATCTTTAAATTTATTTTTAAATTCATCAATTTTTTTTAAAAAATCTTCTCTTTTGTTCATAACTTTTGATTGATCTGAGGCCCATGCGCCAATTTTACTTTCATATGGTCTGCTACTAAAATATTTATCAGCTTCTTTATCGTCCACCTTAACAACACTTCCATAAATTCTTATTTGCCTACGTAGACTTTTCCAATGAAAACACATTTCTGCTTTTGCGTTTTTTTTAAGATCATCACTTTTAGGGCTATTAAAATTTGTATAAAAAACGAATCCTTTTGAACTTAAGGCTTTTAAAAGAACCATTCTTACACTAGGTTCGTTTTTACTGTTTGTTGTAGCCAAAGATAGTGCGTTTGGATCGTTTATCTCTTTTTTTTCAGCTTCAGCTAGCCATATAGTAAATAACGCCAATGGA
>PBFH01000018.1 GCA_002719885.1 Rhodospirillaceae bacterium
GCGGAAAAACAAAAAAAGCCGCCTCTTGCGAGGCGGCGTTTTTGGCTTCCAGCTTTGGTTGCGGGGGTAGGATTTGAACCTACGACCTTCAGGTTATGAGCCTGATTTTTACTTGATTTGACTTGATGCGTTTTGATGCAAGTATCCACGAAAGTCAGGCCCTCCAAGGGATTCGATGATGTAACTTGATGAAAACATCATCAAAATGATAGGACTGTTTTTGATTCGCGTGCAACCGATTTGCAACTAAAAAACCTGACGGTCATGCAACTAAACGCTTTTTCGGCTTCGTTTCCTATTCGGGGTTCACAGCCCTCCTCAAGACTAACCAATCGTCCAACGGTTTAGCTCTGTTAGAGCCATTGAAGTTCAAGAGAAATAATTAAAGGGCGGCAATCGGCTGCCAAATCCTATTGAAACTTAAAGGCAAACCGGGAGGATTTATCACAATTGACGCTGGAAATGCTGGAAGATTTTCCAGAAACCCCACCAAGATTAATTTTTCTGCTTCCGTTACCGACCGGATCGCCATCTTGGTCAAAGACTGTCACATAAAGAGTGGATCTTATGGGCGATGAAGACCTATTGGAAATAGTAAAAAAAACGTTGCCATAAAAAGTACAACGAACCTTTTTTAGCACAACACCCTCAATGTTAGTCTGTAAAGTTTGTGATTGGACCGGTGTAATCATTACCAAACTCAAAAATATAAAGCCCAATATTCTTTTTATAAGCATAGATTAACCTCCAAACCCGATACAATTAGTTAACAAAACTAAGTGTTTTAAGAAACTCAATAACATTTTGAATTTCTTTTTTGTCTAAATAATTCGGTATTAAATCAGGATTTTTTACTGATGCAAGTTTTCGATAGAGCTCTCTCCGCCTAATCGGGTCCATTTTTTTCCAATCATATAAAGACAGTGGGTCATAATGGGCTACAATCGCGTCCCTCAGCTTTGCGACACTTCCTGAATGAAAATAAGGCGGTGTATCAAAGACATTATGTAAAGGCGGAGTTCTAAATTTATATAAATCGTCGGGATCGAACGTTACATTAAAATGACCATAATCAACGCCAAAACCGTTTTTACCGAAGCCAAGATCCCTAGTAATTATTGTGTGATATTTGAAATCTGAGAAGTGGGGCCCTTGATGACAAGTACCACACTTTCCCTTCCCATAAAATAATAAGCCCCCCTCTTTCTCGTTTCTCGATAGCGTCCCCTTTCCCTTCACAAACCTTGAAAATTTGGATTCTCTTAGTCGAAATTTATTTTTGATGTGATGCGCTACGCTATCGATAATATGACTGAATCTAAATTCTTTCTCATCTAACTGGTAAGATATGAGAAACCGCTTTAAAAGGCCCGGGTTTCTCCTAACTCGATCAGCTAGAATTTTTTGAACTTTTATAGCAGAACCAATATTTTCGTTCTTAAATTCATCCTTCACATGTGCTGTGTCATCAACCATCTCTCTAACTTCAACAAATGGTAGGTGGATGGATACGACCAGAGGGTCACTGGAAGGTGCAGCCCACCCAAACTGGCTAATAATACTTGTTCCTTTCTGTTCGACTTTTCCGTCCCAAAAAAATACAGGGAAAAACTTTCCTCCTCTTCCCCACAACGGGAGTGTATTACGTGGAATTATTAAGCCTGGGGAATTAAGTCTTTCCATACCAGTTCCTCTTCCACCGGTACCCACAGCATTTGGGAGCCCGTCTGCACTCGAAAACTTATCAATATGGCAGGTGCTACAACTCATATTAGAGTTCAAACTCATAACCTTGGACTCAAAGATTATTTCCCCAAGGGCAGCTTTTCCTTTGTCAAATTTTCGGTTTACTAAACTCGGCGAAAGATATCCACTCTTTTGGGCAGCACTTTTCAAAAGCTCTTCTTTCCAATCTCCAAAAACTGGAAAGTTCATAAAAATCGATACAAAAAGAAAGCTAGTAGCGAATCTCATGTTCTTTGACAAAGGCCGACAATTCCGACTTATTTTGTTCCAACGATTTCAAAAACATTGCGCTTAAATCATTTCTATCTAACCCAAGCGATAACAGCTTCTTACGAAATTTATCGTAATGGTGACAGTCAATGAGACTTAATTCAGCGGAGTCTAATAGACTGATATGATTTTTTGTCGGCTTCTTTGCAAGCATTGCCTTGGAAATAAAATGACTACGCATAGCGTTATCACAATTAAAAGAATGTTGGGCAAATTCATTGGCGTAAATAAATTTAATGAGTGATTTTTTGGGAGATTCATGCAAAGAGGCGGAGACATAACCGAGTAGAAATATGCTTACGACTATAAAAATTCTACTTAGCATAAATATCTAACGGAATATTCATAGATTTGATGAGATCATCATCAATTTTTCCGGTTAATTTAAGTCCTCTCGAGGCTTGGTACCTTAAAATTGCGTTTCTAGTGTCAACACCGATAACACCATCTAAGGCTCCCGTATAAAAACCAAATGCCATCAATAGCATTTGCACGCGACGAGCAAGCGATAAAAAGGCTTTTGAATTACCCCGAATCTTTGGGAGCGTAATTATAGGGGAACGGGGCAACACGCTCTCAGGAGGAGTACTATTACGATTTCGATTGATCGGGGGCGATGGAAAACTGGGGGTATATATCCCGCCGCCAGAACTACGATGGGACCTATGTGATCCATGAGATCGATGGCTACTGTGTGATCGGTGACCCGCCAATGTAAAAGGAAGAATTTTCTCTGCTAGTAACGTTGGGCCGTCATCATTTGTCGATAAATATATTTCTTCTGGTAATGTGGCATCACTAACACTTGGGAAACCCGCCAGCACTAATGACCCAATTACAAACTTTCTCATATCAATGTAGGCCTAAGATTCTTAAATCCATCCTCTTCCCGATACCACTCAAAAAACCCAGTACAATTCTCCCTAATAGTACACAACTCACAGATAGGCATATACTTTTTTTTCCAATCGGAAATTGAATTAATAGAAAGTTCCTTGAAATCATTCGGAACAGTGCATAGGGGAAAATTATATAAATAGACTGGAACGTTTAGGGCCTGACATAAAGAAATCGCGCCGGAAATTGGGACAAAGTCGATAGAGGTATCAACGAATTTTTTTTCATAATTTTTCCGAGCAAATCCAAATCGTTCTATTTGCATTATTGACCAGAACTCAATCCATCGAAAATGTTGTCCGATCAATTTTGAAAGATGAATAAAATTTGCAAGGTTTTGTTGAAGAACAACAGTTCTAATTTCTAAGCGCGCACCTGCGTCAAAAAGAAAATTAAGGTTTCCAATCAGTGTTCCAAATGCACCCTCTTTCTGCACAATATAATCATGAATCTCTGGCGTTGACCCATAAATTGGAACAGCCCACAAAATCACCTCTCTTAATTCTTTAAGGAGTTTTACCGAGTCTGACGTAAAGTGTTGCGCATTACTCAGAATATGGAACTTAATATTTGAATTAAACTGGGACACATCTCGTACAAACTCTAAAAGCTCTTCAAGATAAAGAGTGGGTTCCCCACCAGAAATTCCGAAAACATTCGGAGTAGACACAAGTTTCAAAGCATCCCTATACAAGTCAAAATAGAGATAATCCTTTGATTTAGGTGGTTGCGAACACATTATACATTGTTGGTCGCAACGCTCAGTAAGCAAAATCGTATTAGAATTACTATCGGGACGATAAAATCTTGTAATCAGTTTTTCTTCGGGAAAGATTAACCAAATTTCGTTTTGTTCCAGGTCATGCAAAACGGCATCAAGCTCAAGCTGGTTTTCATTTATTTTAATAAGGCTGTTTCTATTTGATTTTTGTCCCACTAATTCGGGGACACCCGCAAAGGGCTCGGTGGCTTTTATCTTATTCCGAAACCTTAAATTAAGATTAATCAAGATAAGCACCAGAGAAGACGGGGTTAATTTCAAATCTACCTGTCAAATGCCCAGAGAAATTCATTAAGGCCTCGAAATCTCTTTCTTTAATTTTAAGAAAAATATAATCAAACAACGACATATGTGTTTGGCAAAAATGAGTTTCTAATTTTGGATAATCAACCGACCCATAACGGCTAACATCGTCAATCACATCGATGCCACAAAATGGTTGGTAAGCACATTCATTGCATGCTGAATATTTTTGATTATCTTGCATTGCATTAAATTGAGCGATCGTCTCAAAGTCTAATCCAGAAGATAAGGACCCTATAGTAAAGTCGATTGATCCAATGCGGGCCAACATTCTAGCTTCATCAGAGGGGTAAATCTTCCCGTCAAAATCTATTACTAGATAATCCAAACCAGAGGGGTTAGGAGATCTAAAATCAACATTTCCTATCGCATCCAGATGGAATATCCGGCGAAGGTGAAGGGCCAGGTTTGTTTCAATTAATTTATTTTGATTTAAGGAATTATGCTTCGCAATATAATCTAAAGCGTCCAAATAACTTTTATTCCAGTTTTTAATATCCTGTGATTCATCACGATGAGATTTTCGCGCGAATCCATGAAAGTTAACCTGTCGTAGGGAAATCTCTGTTAGGCCAAGTTCTATATAAAAGTTAATAATCTTTATAATTTCTTGAGGGTTGGTAATTGTAGGCAATGCAGAAATTCGAGCTAAGCCAATTTCCTGATGCAATAAAAGGAAATTTTTCAAAAACCTTTTCGCCTTAAAACGGCCTTGTGTTCTTTGTCTATCGTGCAAATCCAAAGGGCCGTCGATAGAAGTGCTAATAGAAACTCTTTTGTTTTCTAGGATCTGAAGAAATTCTCTACTAACCTCATTTAGGTTTGTACAGATTACAAACGTGGGATTACTACAAAGAGCGGACACACCGTCAATTATAAATTTCACAAGATCCAGACGGAGGGTTGGCTCTCCTCCCTGAATTTCAATTTTAATGTTTTGCGCCCCATTTTCTCGAATATATTTTAAAAATAATTCGCAGTCCTTTTCTGACCAATCAAAACCTGACGCATTTTCGTTTGCTCTAGAAACTTGGCAATAGGAACATGAAAGATTGCAGCGCAGGGTCGGCACTACAATTAAATATTCTAATTTTGGTTGAACAACCCTGCGTCTCTTTTTTTTGTATTTAAACGAATTATCGTAAAGATCGCCTTTTATCTGGTATGCAAAACCCTTTTCTAATAACTCGTTTTGTCTTTCTTTTAAGAAATTTTTATTCTTTAAAAGATTTAGATTGTTTTCTTCTAAAACAAAGAAGTTACCAGCCGAGTTAGTAAACAGGTTCCACGATCCAAATCTTTTTCCCTTATATGGAAACAAACTCACAGAGCTGCTGATCGGTTCAGTAAAAACAGTCATGCTCACCTCAGTTCAATAACAATCTTAATGTAAAAATATTCAGAGCTATATCCCAACTCCCTGAAAAATCCTTGCATGGATTAAGGAAACAACAAACAGAAAAGTGCTCTGATCATAAGTGGTCTCAAGCCATTTCTTCTTATTTTCTATTTCGGTTTCCATAAATGCCTATAGGCGGACCCGCAAACACTTGGTCAAAGTCTTTTGCTGCCTCAATTGTAGGTTTGAGCCAAATGACCCTTTTATATCTGGCTTGGACAACCTCTCCGTTATCCAGCTCAAGCTTAACCGTTACCTCATCTGCGTTCTTGGTATCATAAGCCATGATCCGATTTTTTCTTCTCGGTCTTTTTGTGGTCGTTTTGGTCATATCTAGATTTCATCGCTGCACCACCGTTTAAGATGATGCAGCGATCCCTTTCTTCCTATTTGATCTTTCCGTAAGTAGCGACAGGCGGCAGAGACATCCTTCTAGCTGCCTCTACACCCACCTCGTATGGTGGTTGAATCCAGACGCGAACTTCGTAGTGTCCCTCGACCACTTCGCCATTTTCAAGTTCCAGGCGAGCGGTAAGGAGTTCTCCATTGCCCTTGTCGTAGTCAATGAGTCGATTTTTAGAACGTGCCATGAATTTTACCCTTTCGCTTTACTTTGAGTATTGGGCTGTTCGGAAGTAGCACACTGGCTTTCCTTCGTTTTCCTGGAGTTGTCCTTATCAATAGAAGGTTTTCTTTTAATAGTAGATATTACAAAACCGCCATTGAAGATTGGATCGTCCGGCCCCGCCGATTGNCTCGACNATNNTCCTTTNGCCATTTTTTGGCTCCTTTCTCTTTAGTGCTTTGGACGNAATGTCCGGGGGCACAAGCTGAAATTCAAATCCCCAANCCTTTAGGNGGATCAGNCCATAAGAAGGGGGGGTGTTACCCCNCCTCCTCCTCATAGGAATAATCCTCNGTTAAGGGTTCCCCACTCTCTTCCCAAATCGTATCNGCNAATTCATCNGCAAAATCCTGACCNATGAGAGCCTCATCGAAGAGATANGCCCAACGATACTGNTTGTAATTGTCAGTAAGGAATTGCCACTCAGTTCTAATGATCTCAGCNGATGCTTTTCTTATATCCTCACCAGGANGAAAATGNCCAAGAGCAAAGTCGGTNACACCATAAACATCGGTGCAATCCACAGAGCCTGTNACGATGTANTCGTCATAGTANGGGACNTATGTAACNTGATACGCCTCCGGCCAGCTAAACCCTGGCCCACTATCAGCCCAGTTAATCGTAACAAGATGGGTNGGNGTNATTTCCACTGTCCGGTCGGCAGCCCTATCACGAAGATTNCGACCCAGGGTCGCTTTNCCCTCACTAACCGAAGCCCATTGGGGTAATCGGTCTTGGATCCTTTCAAGTAGAATTGCNGCAACGGCCCAATCTACTGTTGAACGGACGGACACAGTCGGNACCANTAAATNNAGGTCANACAATGCCTTTTCTATAGTTAAGTTCTGCNGAAAGCTCNTCAGNNGGTTCAACATCGAGCCACGTAGAAATAACCTTATGTTCTTCGGGTAAGAATAGTGAAGTATGTGTATTAGCCATAANGGCCTCCTCTCTTTAGTGCTTTGGACAGNATNTCCGGGGGCACAAGCTGAAGTTCAAATCCCCGATCCNTNNGGNGGATCAGNCCATNAAAAAAGCCACCGCAGCTTANGCNGGGTGACCCCTGCGCTTTAGCTGCATTTATTAAGCGCCCGCAATCTGTNCTTCAAATCGGCGCGATTTTATAATAACAAAAAAAATGAAAATATAAAGCTTTAATTAAATAAAATAAAATTTAACAATAAACTCGATCCACTCGTATTGGATAGTGAAATCAAAACTATTACAATTCCCAAGGCTAATTTTAAAGGGTAATCAATGACTAATATTAAGGATATTAAAACCACCGAGGGTGGCGACTTCGGAGATCTTGTGAAAGTTCGTAAATTTGTCATGCATATCGAAGAGGTGCTGCATGAATTCGGGCCTCCCGCTAATCCACCGCAACTAAAAGGATACATAGCAGCCGTTACAGCTAACCCCTATTCGGGAAGCTACGTGGAAGATCTAATGCCTCTGATGGAAGCTTTAAAGCCTTTGGGTATCTCAATGGCACAACGCCTAATCGATGCACTGGGCGGCGCAGACAAAATTGTTGCCTATGGTAAGTCAGCGATCGTCGGCGAGAATGGCGAATTGGAACATGCCGCATTATGGCATGAACCCGGCGGATACGGGATGAGACAATTGATTACCCCTTCGAAAGCTATCGTCCCCTCCTCCAAGAAAGTGGCGGGCCCCGGTCGTCCGGTTGATGTTCCCCTGTCTCACGTCAATGCAGCCTACGTTCGAAGCCATTTCGATTGTATTGAGTGCTCAATTCCTGATGCCCCTCGGGCCGATGAAGTTGTCTGGATTCAATCTATGGCAACCGGCGCACGGATTTACGATCGCTCTGGAGGATTAAAGGACGCAGACGTAAAAGGAGAGGATGGCCTGAAATAATCGATCATTTAACTGAAACAATGAAAGAATGTAATTTTAATTTTCAAAATACCTATTCGACCCTGGGACAAGAGTTTTATACGCACCTTCATCCGGCTCCTGTACCTATGCCCGAAATGGTTGTTTTAAATGAAGCCTTGGCCGAATTTCTTGATCTTGATTTCTCAGGCATTACTAGCCAACAGAAAGCTGCCCTATTCTCTGGAAATTCCCTTCCAGAAGGCGCAGAACCCCTCTCACAGGCTTATGCTGGCCATCAATTCGGCCATCTAGCGATGCTTGGAGACGGCAGAGCTCACCTGTTGGGAGAGCATGTAACAAGGGCAAAAAAGTACGACATACAGTTAAAAGGCTCTGGCCGCACCCCCTATTCACGCAGTGGTGATGGAAAAGCAGCTCTCGGTCCAATGCTCCGTGAATATATCATTTCCGAGGCAATGCATTCATTAGGAATTCCTACTACTCGTTCCCTGGCCGTTGTCTCTTCGGGCGAACAGGTATTCAGGGAGTCTCCCCTGCCTGGTGCAATATTAACTCGGGTGGCTGCTTCCCACATTCGGGTCGGAACATTTCAGTATGCTGCAATACAGAAAGATATAAATTTACTCCAACGGTTGCTTGATTTCACAATCAAACGGCACGAACCCCAATTAAACAATACTGAAAATAAAGCATTGGCCTTATTGGAAACTGTTGCAGAACGACAGGCTGATTTAATTGTTCATTGGATGCGAGTTGGGTTCATTCACGGTGTCATGAATACAGATAACATGACACTTTCTGGTGAGACCATCGATTATGGTCCTTGCGCCTTTATGGATGCGTATCACCCTGATACCGTTTTTAGTTCTATAGACCAAATGGGTAGATATGCCTATGGCAATCAACCCAAGATTGCTCAATGGAATATTGCAAGGTTAGCAGAGGCGCTTCTGCCGCTAATTGACACCAATCCAGATAAATCCGTGAAGTTGGCGGAAAAAATAGTATTAAATTTTATGAATATATACGAAACCAAGTGGCTAGATATGATGAGAGCTAAACTTGGGCTCTCCGGTTGGCATAAAGATGATGAAAAATTGATTAGTGATTTGCTTAATTGGATGGATAAGAACCAAGCAGATTATACCAACACTTTCCGAGACCTCGGAATGGCAGTTTTTTCCGAGAAAAATTATTACAAAAATAAAGAATTTAAATCATGGAAAGTTCGGTGGATTGCACGGCAACAAAAAAATAAAACCAATAATGAGGCGGTTTTGCGGTTAATGAAAAATACAAATCCGGCGGTTATCCCGCGCAATCACAATGTTGAAAAAGTATTAAAGCTGTCTGAAGAAGGAAATTTTAAATATCTCTTTAAGTTATTGGAAATACTCAAAGATCCGTACAAGGAGGCTCCACATTTGTCTGAGTATCAAGGGCTGCCCGAACCCGATGAAAGAGTGTACCAAACATTTTGTGGAACATGAGGGTAAAATTCAGTTAAAAACAAAAAATTATTTTTATTGGTAATCAATATCAGGCATTTATTCGTATAATCCAAAAAAAGTGAATTTTATGATTAAATTTTACCGTTTTCACGTTTTTGTTTCAGTATTTCTCGTAGTTTTTTCTCTGTTTTTCTTTGTAAAAGCAAATGCTGGATTTTATTCATTTAGTTTTATATCTATCGATGGAAAAACCATAAATTTGTCTACATTTAAAGGTAAGGTTATCTTGATAGTAAATACCGCATCCATGTGTGGATTTACTAGTCAATATGCCGGGATCCAAAGTCTTTATGATCGTTATAAATCCAGAGGTTTGATTGTTATCGGAGCACCTTCGAATGATTTTGGTTCCCAAGAACCCGGTTCTAATAAAGAGATCAAACAATTTTGCGAGGTAAACTACGGGATCAATTTTCCACTAACCGATAAAATAAATGTCAGGAAATCCCCTATTCATCCTTTTTATAAATGGGCTAGAAAGCATCACAGTTTTCAAATTCCAAGTTGGAATTTTCATAAATATCTTATAGCCAAAAATGGCAAACTTGTTGGCTCTTTTAATTCTAGGGTCAGTCCAACTTCAAGAAAGATCATCTCCGCTATTGAGGCCCAACTGAATAAAAAGTGAAGAGATGTGTATGTTGTATCAGGTAGCTACTTGACTGCTTTCTTTAATTCTTCAATCCAAGTGTTAAGACGTCGACGATTAACACCAAAATCGTAATAGCCATAATTGGAACGGCTATACATTGCCAATGATATACCTTTCTCGAGTATTAAAAATTGTACCCAAATTGTATCTGGAAACCCAAAAATCTTGGATCGTTGAATAAATATTAATTGGTTTAGCTCTGGAACAGAGCTGACAAATTTTGTGCGAGGTTGTTGATTAAAAATCTTTTGAGTTGTTCTTATTAAATCTTCTAGATTGTTTAAAAATATAGGAATTTCGATTTTTTTTCCTTCATTACAAGTTCCGGGTGGGCATACTAGCCAATCATTTGAATACCCGGTTCTTTGTAAACGAGTTAAGTCTTTAAAACCGTCATGTTTAACCTCGAAATTACAACCTGGAAGCATGGCAATAAAAAGTAAGATCAAAATTTGTTTTAAGATATTAAGAATACTCAACTACTAATTATAGATTAAATCCATCATGCGAACTAATGCGGAAAAACATTAGAGAAAAATTTAATAATAAACATCATAAAATAAAAGTTTTAGAAGAAAGTTCTTTGTACCTCATCCTCCCAAATTAGAACCGCCTTGCTAAAATGTTCCATCAATGATTTCCCGACGCTAAAGATTATTCTTTATTAGAAACGTTTATCGGCCAAATTATTTTTTTTTTGGTTCACGGATTATAATAGCGACACCTGTGACCGTAATCATTCCTCCCAATACTAGTTGCCAAGTAAGAACTTCATCGAGGATCAGAACACCTAACGCTAAACCAATGATTGGCACTAATAATGTGAAAGGCATTAATTGGTTTGTTTTGTAGATTGGTAACATCCGATACCAAAGACCCTGCCCAAAAACACTAGCAACTAGTCCCATATACAATATGCTAAGGAAAACCGATGCTTCGGCGCTGTTCAGAGATTGCAATTGCTGATCCTCTGCGATTGCTGAAACTAAAAAGGCCATAGGCGTTCCAAAAATGGATACCCATGCGTTTATAGAGAGAAAGTCCTTGGTATTTAAATTCTTTATTTGAATCGTTGCAATTGCAAAACACAGTGAAGAAATGATCATTAATAAAAAGAATTCAGTATGCTCGGCTAGCGATGGAATTCCATAAATTATTTTAAGACCAAAAAAAGCGACGATAACTCCCAAGACACGAAGCCACCCAAATGACTCTCGATAAAATAACCAAGCGAGTAGAGCTGCAAAAGGAACAGCAGCCTGCATTCCAAGAGCGCCGACACCTGCGCCAACGTGCTTCAATCCGACCAATGCTAAGCCAAAATGCAAAATACACATTGTAAAACTTATACCTATTAAGGGGAAAAGCATTCCACGAGGAGATTTTATAAACCAGACAAGAGCTAATGAAGCTATTAATAAACGCATTCCGAGCAAGAAAAAGGGTGGAATTTCCATAGCACCCATTTTCATCGCAATAAAATTACCACCCCAAACCGTGATAACGAAAATTATAATAGCGAGGTCTATGTTTCTCAACGAGCGGCCCAAATCTACTTTTTTATATTAAAGTCTTCAGCAATAAACTTTTCGGCATGGATAGAATTTTTGATCCTATCAGGTTAAACGAGAATCAAATGCATAAGTCATTAACAACTCTGAAGAATTTACCAGCCGCTGTTGCCGCGTGTTTGGCTGGGGGCGTGTTATATCCAAAAATAAAAATGGATAGCACCATTCAGAGTATTGAAATTACTTGTTCTTGTTTTTACCTTATTAAGACTGTGGCTCTAATCCATCAGTCACCTTATTATTGATCAAGTTAAAAGTATTAGTATGAAAATTTTTTTTCTATGTTGTAAAAAAAAACTAAAATACTGATTATTGGTGCCGGTTTAATGGGTTTAACGTGTGCGAGGGCACTCTCTGACAGAGGGCTATCTCCTGTGGTTTATGAGAAGAGCCGAGGGGTGGGTGGAAGATTAGCTACACGACGATTTAATGAAGATGTCTCGTTTGATCACGGTGGTCAATATGTAACGGCACAAGGTGATAATTTCCAGACTTATTTAAACGAAGCAATAAAAAGTGGATCTGCGGCTGAATGGTTACCAAATTTAGACAAAGAATTGCTATCCACCAAAAAGAAAATTGTTGGTGTTACGGGAATGAATGACTTAGTACGCCCCCTTTGTAAAGAATTAGATATAAGATTCAATATAACAGTAACCGGTGTTTCAAGACAAAAAAAAGGATGGCTTATTCAAACCGATAAAAGTCATGAGGAAGAAATTTTCGATAAAGTTATTTTGACCGTCCCTGCTCCCCAAGCAAGAGACCTAATCTATGACGAAACTCCGCTAATTAGTGTTTTAGATCAAGTTTCTTTACTCCCATGCCTGGCCGCAATGGTCACGTTTTCAGAAAAATTAACCATCCCCAGAGATGTCTTGAGGAATGGGTCAGAGGTACTTGCTTGGTGTGCTAGGGATTCCTCCAAGCCGCAACGAAAAAATACCTATGATTCATGGGTGCTACACGGGACGCCAAGGTGGAGTAAAATTTGGCTCGATGCTGAAAGAGATACCATTGCTGAAAAATTATTAGAAAATTTTCGACAGACCTACCAAAACCCTCTTCCAGAAATAAGAATCTTACGCGGGCATAAATGGCGTTTCGCTCTTGCCGATAAAACTTTAGGTAAGGAATTTCTAGCATTAGATGATAATACTCTGTTTTTGGGCGGTGACTGGTGTATGGGTCCAAGAGCAGAGTATGCTTTTAATTCGGGACGCGCCATAGCAGCGGCTGTGATCTAATATTCAAATTAGCGGTTATATAATTAATAAAAGCCACTTTTGAGCGTCATAATATGCCTGAAGGACACGTAATCCACCGAGCAGCGAGTAAACAGAATTATAATTTCAAACAAAAGATTCTAACGGTCTCCTCCCCACAAGGACGTTTTTCAAGGGAAGCAGCAGTCTTAAATCAGAATCTATGCTTGAAGGTAGAAGCATTTGGAAAACATCTGTTTTATCATTTTTTTTCGGAACTATTTTTGCATATTCATTTGGGCTTGTTTGGTCGGATCAGAAATCAAGAAACTCCTCCAAAAGACCCTAAAGGCCAGGTTCGTATCAGAATAATGAGTGACCGACACGTTGTGGATATAAATGGGCCTGCCATATGCGAACTCCAAAACAAAAATTGTTTTCAGGAAACTATTTCAAAAATTGGACCGGATTTACTCCGCACTGATGCGAAACCCGAAAGGTTTATAAACCGAGCTTCAGGTAGCAGACGATCCATTGGCTCTCTTTTAATGGATCAATCCGTTGTTGCGGGAATTGGTAATATATTTAGAACGGAGATATTATGGAGAAATAGAATTCATCCCGAAACAAGAGGATTTGTTCTCTCCCGGGCACAACTAAAGGACCTTTGGAACGATGGGCACCAACTCCTGCATCTAGCAAAAAAAACCAACAGAATTATCACAACGGCGTTGGATAATTCGAACAAGGTCTCGGAAAACTTAAACATTTACAAGAAGAAAACTTGTCCCAATTGTAAAACACCAATCAAGGTTGTAAAAATCGAGAGTAGAAAATGTTATCTGTGCACTACATGTCAAAAAAAAACTNGGCATTAATTTATAAGGTGTAATTAATTTCAATACACCCTTTTTGTATATGGTGTCAGTTCCATGTATGATTGATAAAATTTATTCCTACTACCGCCTCATATTCAAACTTACTGAGATTGACGTAGCCGAGCTTAAATACCATCTTTATAACATGCCTTGGTTATGTAGAGACTGCTTTAGAACCGGATCGTCATTTGGAGACACAGGTCGGTATTGCCCCTTTTGCAACTCAAATCGAATTATTATTCATGAGGAACTAGAAACACTTTCTATTGCACACATTGATTGCGACGCATTTTACTCAACGGTCGAGAAACGTGATCGAACAGATTTGAAGTCGAAACCAGTTTTAGTGGGAGGAAATAACAGCCGAAGTGTTGTGATGGCTGCTAGTTATGAAGCACGGAAATATGGTTGTAGAGCAGCAATGCCNATGTATAAGGCAAAACAATTATGCCCGGATGCTATTATTATTGGACCCAATATGGAGAAGTATACCCGGGCAAGTAAATCCGTTCGAAATTTAATGCTGAGCATCACGCCTTTGGTAGAACCTGTTTCAATCGATGAAGCTTTTCTGGACTTGTCAGGCACCGAAAAACTCCATTCGAGTTCCTCCGCTAGAACATTGGCAAAATTAGTAGATAGAATCGAAAAAGAAGTCGGAATAACTGTCACCGTAGGCCTTAGCTATAACAAATTTTTATCCAAGATTGCTTCAGATATTAATAAACCCCGCGGTTTTTCTATGATAGGTAAAAGCGAAACCAAAACTTTTCTGGAACGGTTACCAATATCCAAAATTTCAGGGGTCGGTAAAAAGCTACAAAAAAAACTGAATGATGACGGATTTATATGCATTGGAGACCTTCGTCCCTATTCCAAAGACTATTTAGTACAACGTTATGGGACAATCGGCTCTCGTTTACTAAATTTTTCACGTGGAAAAGATAATCGAGGTGTTAACCCGAAAAGNAAAAACAAAAGCATTTCTTCGGAAACAACATTTTCCAAAAATATTTCTTCGCCTAATGAGCTAGTTAAAAAGTTATGGCCCCTAGCAGAAACAGTTGCAAATAGAGCTAAAAAATCAAATCTCGCCGCTCGCGTCGTTACCCTCAAGCTAAAAACTAAAAATTTCAAAATCGTGACAAGACAGCAGACATTGGGAAGCCCAACAAAACTTGCTGAGGTTATCTGGGAAACCGGTTCTCAACTTATACGAAAAGAATCTAAAGGATTGGAATATAGATTAATTGGTATAGGCATTAGTGACTTTTCTTCAGGCATGTATGCTGACCCGGTAGATTTGTTAAACCCAGACAGGCAGCGCAAAAAAGCCATTGAAGAAACAATTGATAGAGTCAGGGAACGGTTTGGAAGCAATGTTATAAAAAAAGGCCGCGGCTTAAATATAACATAAAACAATCATCTCAAATCAGTGAGATTGGCAGGAAAAAATTGTACCAAATGATCTTGAAATTCTTTGTATCTTGTACCGCTGNGTTATTAATTAATTTATACGCACAAGCTAACCCCTTATCTTCTTATCAATGGAATAAGCGCCTCCTCATCTTANCCACNCCAGAGANTAGTCAGGANACATNCCGTNAACAGTTAAGAATTATCGANNATAACCGTGAAGGAATACTCGATCGTGATATTCATATANTAAGAATTATAGGCGATGAACTCTNTGGAACGGCCAAAGAATACAATACAGTNAAATGGGGANGGNTCCTTCGATCCCTTNACCAATTAAATACAGAAAANTTTACTATAGTATTGATTGGTAAAGATGGCGGAGAAAAGGCTCGTTCNAATAGACCAATTACGTTTTGTAATTTTTTTAATTTAATAGATTTAATGCCGATGAGACGGGAGGAAATTTCTGAGCGCAGAAGGAAGGTTGATTGCAAAGCCCCAACAACTGACTAATCCGGTGTTCTATTTGTATTCCATTAGAAAAATCAAAACACTTTTCGGGACCTTTGAGATTAATTTTTTACATATTTACTTCGATAAACTTGGCNANATTTGGCATTTTGCCATCCCAATCGATATCCAGATTATACCTTTCCATCAGGTATGNCCGAACTTTGATCTCTTCGGTCTGAACCGGANTCCCTACATCATAGCCATAATATAGCCATTCATCGTTATCTTTTTGTTTNCAGAATAATTCTTCAATAGGNTCCTCGTTTGAGCCCTCACTCGGAGATATTTTTACTCTTAATCGTGTGATTGTTTTGTCGGCACCAAAACCAATTTTTAAATCGATACTCCAATGCAGCGTTGCATATTTTTGATCTTGCGTCTTGATTACATCGACAGCACCAGGAGGACTTCTATCAAACAAATCAAGCATCATCAGACCTCCATTTACCGTACACACNTCAATATAATAATCATTTAATGAGTTACAATTGTCCGGTATCGCCGNAAATTCTTTCTATTATGANNCTTTAGTGCTTTTGTGTTTATTCCAACCCAAATGGAAAACAAAAAATACAGGGTCCTTTGGAGAAAAAAGAGACGATTAGGCNAGTGTNTACAGTCTGCAGAGTTATTCCCTTCAACTGTTAATTATAAAAGGGGTTACGGGCTAATCTTACCCTATTCTTTCGTACCAATTTTTACTTTTATTCACGAGATNAACNACTGACAGCATTATTGGGACCTCCACTAGAACGCCAACTACGGTTGCCAATGCCGCGCCAGACTCAAAACCAAATAACCCAATAGCCGCGGCTACTGCTAATTCAAAAAAATTACTCGCCCCTATCAAGGCGGAGGGCGCTGCGATGGAGTGATCAACGCCAAGTTTGCGATTAAGTAGATATGCTAATCCAGAATTAAAATAAACCTGAATTATAATTGGTACTGCAAGCAGGAGAATGACAAGAGGTTCGGAAATAATTTGTTGTCCCTGAAATCCAAACAGTAAAACTATTGTTGCTAAGAGTGCTATAATTGAAAAAGGCCTAAGGACTGTATTTATGCGTTGAATAGCGTTCTCGCCGCCACTGTTTGTTAAGTAAAAACGAAAAAATTGAGAAACAATAACTGGAGCAATAATATATATTAATACAGAGACTACTAATGTATTCCACGGGACGATGATCGAGGACAGGCCGAGTAGCAAACCAACAATTGGTGCAAAGGCAAAAATCATAATGACATCATTAAGTGCTACCTGTGTAAGGGTAAAATTCGGTTCTCCATTGGTAAGATGGCTCCAGACAAATACCATTGCCGTGCAGGGTGCGGCTGCTAAAATTATAAGTCCCGCGATGTAAGATTCTACTTGGTCACTCGGCAGGATGTCTCGGAATAAAAATCCGATAAAAAAAAGGCCTAACAGCGCCATAGAAAACGGTTTTATAGCCCAATTAATAAAAAGTGTAATTGCAATTCCCCGCCATTGAGTTCTTACCAGGTGCAGTGCACCAAAATCAATCCTCAATAACATTGGTAAGATCATTAGCCATATGAGGATAGCTATTGGAATGTTCACTGTCGCAAATTCTGCGTCACCAAGAATTTTAAAGACATGTGGAATCAATTCTCCTAATGTTACTCCTACACCGATCGATAAAATGACCCAGACAGATAAATAACGTTCAAAATTAGCCATACCTATGCCACTAACCTGGGATCTAATTCAAAGTAATTAAAATGAAGTTGGGTACATGACCGAGGCTNCGGTAACAAGTGGAAATTTCTGGTAATTCAGATGTGACGACTTACGTCAATATTGAAAGACTTACAAAACAAACATCTGACATTTTTTGTACATCCTTCAAACACACCACAAATGGNATTTTCTATTGAGAAATTCGATAAAAATTCAATATAATTAGGAACAAGAGCCTGGCTCTTATCCTAACGCACTTCACAGACGAGCATTTTTATCTGGTTTTTTAAATAATAATTAACAAAAAATACAGGAGAATACAGTGAGCAATATTGCGCTGACAGTNGCATGCGGCCACTACGATCACATGGAAGCCCTGTCGCGAGGTATTGTTCAACCAACTGGAATTGATGTTACTTATTTGGGTATCGAGTCTCCTCCAGAAATTTTTGCACGAATGATTAAAACGAACGCTTTTGATATCTCGGAAATGTCCCTAGCTATGTACTTCACACTAAAAAGTAAAGGAAGGTTTCCATATATAGCCTTGCCAGTTTTTCCGTGCCGGGTATTTCGTCATTCATATATTTATGTAAACCGTGATGCAGACATTACGGCCCCGAGGGACCTGGAAGGAAAAAATATTGGCGTTCAGCAATACAGACAAACGGCCGCCACTTGGATCCGTGGTATCCTACAAAATGAATATCATGTGGATATGTCGGGCATGAGATTTATTGAAGGAGGCGTAAATGTCTCGCGTCCTACAGACAAAGATCTGGATATTTTGCCAGACAAAACAATTAAGATTGCACCTGCTCCAGAAGGTAAATCAATTAATGACCTTTTAACTGATGGCTCGGTCGACGCCTATTTTGGCGCCCGACAACCCAAGTGTTACTTGACCCACGATAACATTGTTCGTCTCTTCCCGAACTATCGAAAAGAAGAACGAAAATTTTTTGATCACACCGGTATCTTTCCCATTATGCACTGCCTAGTGATGAAAGAAGAAATGCACATCAAACACCCCTGGATAGCAGAGAATATGATTAAAGCATTTGAAGAATCCAAGCAATGGGCTCTAGACCGGATGCGGTTTACAGGCACGATCCGATACATGGTCCCTTGGTTGAACCATGAATTAGAAGAAATTAATGAAATGTTCCCAAACGGGGATCCATACCCGCTAGGAGTGGAAGCTAATCGTAAGACTCTTGAAACACTAATGAAGTATTTAGTGGATCAATCATTCGTCGCAACCGAACACCCAAGACTTCAAGATATGTTTACCCCTATAGTTGGATGGGCGGAGTGAAATATCCTTTTGTGCGGATCGTCATTTTTTATACAAAAAGCACTCTAATTTAAAACTGCCTATTCCTATTTTAGTTAATTATTTTAATAAATAAGCAGGTAATACCGACAGGACTGAAACCTGCGATTAATTGATCAAAAGAAAGTATTTTTCTAAACTCCGCTTTGAATAATATGCACATAGTTATTAAGCGCAACATTTTAGAAGAAAGGTTTTAAGAGCTACCTAAGCCACCTTCACTAATGATTAAAATGGTGTGCTTTGTTTAGAAGAATTATTAATAAGTTTTTGTAAAAATTTTCTTATTTAAAAACAAAAATATATTGTTTACAGTCTTTGAGCAAAAGAATGGTGAAATGTCTGGAAAGAAAATGAAAAAATTTATTATCAGCCCACATATGCGTCTTCACGAATGGATTGCACAAGATAAGGGTTATTTTGAGGATGAAGGTCTCGTATATGAATTCAATGAACAATTGAATTCAAAAATTAGCAAGAAAAGTAATCTAGGTGACAAGGTAGGTGCCTATCAATCAATTGAACGTGGACGAACTTGCGATGTTAGTGGAGCTTGTCACTGGACAGTGAATATGGCAGCTGGGGCCGGACACGGTTTACTTTACGCCGAAGCGTATTCCGTTGCACCATGCGGTATCTATGTGCCCCCAAATTCAGATATTAAAAACCCTGAAGATTTAGCTAACGTGCCCATTTCAGTCGGCTACCAATCAGGTAGCCATTATTCGACAATTGAAGCACTAGACATGTTTTTGGATCCCGAACAAATTAAACTTTCTTTTTCGGAAGGTTTACTTTGGAGTAGGATGGAACTCCTAATTGATGGAGCAGTTCCGGCAGTTAACGTATTCAGTGGTCCTATGTATTTTCTTGAACAACTTGGATTCAAAAAGATCGTTGATACCAGTTTCATGATGGCGGCAATGATAGATGAATCAGCTGATATGGAGGATGTAAAAAAATATTATGCGGCCCTAAGACGAGCTCAGTCCGACCTAGATATTCATACCCACAAATACACTCATTTTTACAAGAAAGAATTTCCGACTAGGTTCCATGATCAGATGGATACCAGATTGTTTGGACCTGGGGAGCGTATCGTCTTTGAACCATACAACAAAGAGATCTACGCAGATACGCAGCAATGGGTAATTGACCGTGGGCTTTTTCCTGAAGGAGACCCTATTGTTAGAGACTATAAAAGTTCAATTGCAACCGCTGCGGAGTAATTTTAAAAGAACAGGGTTTAAAGTTTGAGAAAGGCCGTAACTTTCATCAAGATACAGATATATCAAGTTATTTAGAGTGTTTTGTGCGGATTGCCGTTTTTAGCAAAAAAGCTCATCTAATTTAAAACTGGTCATGGCTATTTTCGCCAATGATCTCAATGATTTAGTTGATGGGACCGGCAGAATTGGAAACTGCGACCAACTGATTAAATAACTTGTTTCAACGCAAAAGCATTTCTGTTCGAACTTTTTAATTGGGAACGCTCTAGTACTTTCACCTTCCGTTGACTAAAGACAAGTATTAGCCATACTTATAAAGTTTATTACACTGGGTTAATTTTCTTCGCATTGATGAATGATTTGATGTTAAAAATGCCAACAGGAATTCTGCCAAGATTTGTTGGCAATTGGAATAAACTTGGGTTTTTATTTGGCCTCACAACTACCCTTTACTTCATGTATGTTGGGGCATTCGGAACTTTTAGTCCTGCCCTTGACCGAAGCATTTTTATTTTTTCTGGAGTTGCGTTAGCTATTTGCTATTTTCCTCTTTCCAACTCCGTGTTTGCTAGGTTTTTTGATGTACTTCTATTGATAGCGGTATGCATCGCTACCTATCGATTTAATGATCATTATTTAGTTTTTGCTGAAAATGAAGGTTTCGATATCGGAAATTTCGATATGGTTATGGGGTGGATAATGATCATAGGGGTAATAGAGGCGGGACGACGCTCTCTCGGGCTTGCTATGGCTATTATTTCTGCTTCTTTTTTAGGCTTTCTTTATTTTGGATCTAGTGTTCCGTGGCCGTTCACTCATGGCGGTTTCAATATGCGGGAGATAGCAACTTACCTCTACGCTCAAACTGACGGTCTATATGGTTCAATTACCTATGTATTAGCATCAAATTTATTTTTATTTTTAGTATTTGGCGTATTCCTTATTAGATCTGGGGCTTCTGAATTTTTTACTAACATATGCTTGTCATTTCTTGGCACACGAGCTGGCGGAGGGGCTAAGGCCGCCGTAGGTTCTAGTTTTATAACTGCCAGCATTTCAGGGTCCGCTTCTGCTAATGTTGCAATAACTGGCAATATAACAATCCCAATGATGATACGAACAGGCTACCGACCTGCTGTCGCGGGTGGCATAGAAGCAGCAGCCTCAACTGGAGGAACAGTTATGCCGCCTGTTATGGGTGCTTCAGCATTTATAATGGTTGCCTTGACCGGATACTCCTACGGCAAAATAGTCCTCTACGCTACTATTCCAGCACTGCTTTATTTTTTAAATGTATACCTACAAGTCCATTTTTATGCACGACGAAATAATCTTAAAGGGCTGCCCTCGAATGAATGCCCTTCTTTTTTTGCTGTAATGAGGAAAGGTTGGGTTTACATAATTCCTATTATAGTAGTCATAATTTTAGTCTACATGGACTACTCTCTTAGTCGGGTCGGCTTACTCGCAATTGTTAGTGTAATTGTAGCTAGTTGGTTTACTGATAAAAAAATGGGGCCCAAGCAGATCATACTTTCTCTAGCAGAAGGTGCGAGGGAATCCCTGCCAATTATTGCTATTGCTGGACCCGTATCTATTATAGCAGGAGCAGTTTTGCTGCCAGGAACCGGAATTAGAGTGACTGGACTAATTATTGATTTAGCACAAAGTAACTTGGCATTTACTGTAATATTTATATTTATAATTGGCTATATTTTAGGTATGGGGCTTTCTGTGATTCCCGCCTATGTAATTCTCGCTACTTTAGCAGCACCGGCCCTAATTCAATTAGGTATACCGATTATGGCGGCCCATTTACTAGTCCTTTGGTGGGGTCAGGCTTCCAATGTTACTCCACCAGTGGCCTTGGCTTCATATATGGCTGCCGGCATTTCAAAAGAGAGACTGTGGCCTGTATGCAATGTTGCTATGGTCAAGGCAATGGCAATCTTTTATTTGCCGGTACTGTTTGTTTACCAGCCAGGATTACTGCTTGAAGGTGGGCTAATTAATATTCTTATTACTATTATAACATTAGGTCTTGGGGGACTTGCCCTCTCTGCCGGAATTGAAGGATTTTTTTATACCAACTTAAGTAAAGTAATGCGTTTTATTTCTATAGCTATTGGTATCAGTTTGGTACTTGTACATGGCGTTTATGGCTTCATTCCATTAACTGTTTTTATTGGATTTTGGTTATGGCAAATCCGCGCGGCAAAAAATTTGTAATCAAAATAATTTTAAATTTTTGAGAGTTGTAGTTGGTAAAAATGAATAAAATGTTTAAAATATCGGAATGAAGTTGAATAAAAAATTAGAATTTAGAATGAATTTGGCCAAATTGGTCGTAATTGGGGAGAAACCAAATGAAAATCGGAAATAAAATTTGTACTGCGTGTGCGGGTTTTGGAGCACTAATTCTTTTTAGTCTTCCAGTCTCCGCTCAGAATCTCGTTATTGGAACCAGCTCACCAGGCGGTAGCTATTTTCTCATGGGTGGTGGTCTCTCAACCGCTATTACTAGAGATGTAAAAGGAATTAATCTTGCAACACGAACAACTGCCGGATCAACAACTAATATGAGAATATTGGGGAAAAAAAAGGGTGGCATTGACCTTGGTTTGGCCAATCTAGGAGCTGTTTATAATGCTGTTACAGCAACTGGTAAATTTAAGGGAAAAAAACCTATAAAAAATGTTCGTGCTCTTATGTCTTTGACAATTTCACCAATTCATTGGGTAACTTTAGCTAAAGATAACATCACCAGTTTCGCAGATTTAAAAGGTAAACGTGTTTCATTAGCCAAAGCAGGAAGTGGAACAGCCGCCAATGCTGACCTTGTACTTCGTACGGTTGGAGTTCGTGGCAGTGTCAAGGCCCAGTTTCTCGGCTTTAGCGCTGCCGGAAACGCTTTACGTGATGGGAATATAGAGGCATTTGCAGTTTCGTCCGCAGTTCCTGTTCCCGTCGTCACTGCCTTGGCAGCGACTCGAAAAATAAGATTAATTCCATTAAAAAAGTCTGAATTAAAAGCGGTAATGGGAAAGAACCCTGCCTTTGCACCGTTTGTTATTAAGGGTAGCGCCTATGGGAAAAATGTTGTTGGCAATGCACTTTCCTACGGTGTTCCTAGCACCATTATGGCCCGTGCAAGTGTTCCGGATGATGTTATCTATAAAATTATAAAATATGTTTATAAAGAATCGACGCGTAAATATATGAAAACAGTCTACAAGTCTTGGAATCCGACCCCTGGTATAGCAAATTTTAAAAATGCCGGAGTTAAAATGCACCCAGGTGCCTTACGGGCTTATAAAGAGCTCGGTTTAAAATAAAGATGAATTAGAAAAACTAATGGGGGCCACTAGCCCCCATTAAAATTTTTAAGTTAAATGGGTGTCTCTGTTTACAGTTATCCAACCACTAGTCCTAACGACGTAGCTGGTTTAAAAAGAATACTGAAAAACATTCCAATTTCAGAGATTGGAAGAATTGCATTATTGGGCAAAACAGAAGGCCCAGCGACAATAAATGATTATTCCCGAGAGCTCGCTTTGGAAGCAGCAGAGAGAGCTATAATGCAATACGGCGGAGAACAGCTTCTCTCTCGTACTACTTCAATTTTTTCAACGGGGTGTGAAGGTATACTCAGTCCATTAGTATATGTACTCATCTCTACCCCCAATGAAAAGGTTCAAAAAAATGGACCTCCCCAGCTGGTAATGGGTGGCGCACAAACTCGAAAATTAAACCCGAAAGAATTGATAACCAATATACAGGTTGAAGAAGTTGCGGCAGCTGTAGATATGGCAAAAAAGGAAGCAGGCCTAAAATCAGATGAAACCAGTCTTGTTTTTGTAAAAAGCCCGATTTTGACACCAAATGATGCTGCTTTGACTGGTGACCCTCAAGTCATGGCTAGAGCGGGCATTAGCGGTTTATCACGTGGAGCAGCGGCTTTAGGGGTTGCCTTAGCGCTTGACGAGATAGATCAACAAATTTTAGAGCAACCTATCATAGGACAAGATTTCAGTCATTACGCAACGCGCGCAATGACCTTTTCAGGAACAGAAGTTAAACATTGTGAAGTTTTAGTTTTAGGAAACCGTCCTGGAATCAAAGGGACCTCCCGAATTTATTCTAAACAGCTTACTGATATCCTTGATATTGCTTCGCTCAAAGATTTGTTTTGTCAGGCGGGCTGTAGTTTAAATATAAAAGGCGAACTACAAGACAATAGTATTATTCAAGCGGTCATGCTGAAAGCTGGAGTGGCGCCAGACGGATACCTACGCGGAGAACGCACTACCGTATATCAAAGCGAATTAGATGCGGACAAGCACATGCGTGCAGCAGCTAGCGGGGTAGTCGGCTCCTTGCTTGGAACCGGAAGAATTTTTGTCAGTGGTGGATCAGAGCATCAGGCTATTCCAGGAGGAGGGATCTGTGCCTGTATTGTTAATACAAAATAGCCGTTAAAAACAAAAATTATTTTTCGTCCATTCTAAGGTTAAATTTAAATGAAAAATTTTCTTAAACGCAGTCCATATTCCCAAAAGGGAAGAATAGGACTGATTTGCCCATCAACAAACACAAGCATAGAGCCAGAATTCAATATGATGGCACCCAATGGGATATCCACTTATGTTGCACGCGCATTTCAGGATGGACCGCAGGCACCTGCATTATATAAGCAAATTGCTAAAAATGTTGCGAAGGCAAGTAGAGACCTTGGGTCGGCGCAGGTTGACGTTATAGCTTTTGGATGCACTTCATGCTCATATTTTACCTCCGCGGATGAAACCAAAAAGGTCATGAAAGAAAATGCCAAAGGTGCCACTCCAATTTTGACCTCCGATTCTGTAGTAAAAGCTATTAGGACGGTTGGAGCAAAAAAAATAGCTCTAGCAACACCACGCACAGAATTTGTAAATAAACGGGAAACTGAGTGGCTCACCGAACATGGTTTTGAGGTCGTTTCAGTTAAAGGTTTACAACTCGGTTCCACAGGCGCAGAACGCGCCAGTATTGGCTATGTTTCTCCTGAAACAGTAAACACCTTAGTCATGAACACAGACAAACAAGAAGCCGATGCAATCTTTATCAGCTGTACCAACCTTCCATCTCTCACTCTAATTCACGGTTTAGAAAAAAAATTTAGAAAACCCGTAATAACTAGTAATCAGGCGACATTTTGGAATTGCTTACGAACATTAGGAATCGACGAAAAAATTTGTGGATATGGAATATTACTTGAAAATTTCTAATTTATACCAAGCCAAATACTTAAACTCTATTAAAAATACTAATTATTTCGCCAACTCCTTCTTCTGATGCTTTCCTTAAGGCATAATTAGCTAAGGCGAGATCGCAAATTGCCATGCCCTGAATAATTGCAAAAATTCGTTCTGTATCGTTTTGTCGACCAGGAATTAACCCACCAATTATTTGTCCAATATGGCCGTTTACCTTTTTTTTCACCTTATCTCTTGTGGTGGAACCGGATTTTATCCATTGGGAAATATCACCTAAAGATGTGGCGTATTCAAACTCATCAACAATAAACCTATCAATCTCGGAGAGCACTTCAAATTCAACTTCTTCTGTTTCTCCCATCGAACAAAGGAAACTTCCAGAAGACAACAACCCCGGCCCAACAACCGGCTTATCCGCTAAAGTTAGAGTAATTATTATATCAGCGTCCTTCACTGCTACTTTTGCATTTTCAAGCGCTTTCATTTCAGCCGTTATCCGCTCACCAATAATTTTGCAGAACCTTTTGGCATTTTCGTATCGTCGAGCTACAACTCTAATTTCTTGAAAATTGAAATTAGCCTCCAGGGCAGGAAAAAGTTGTTTTGCTATCTCCCCTGCTCCCAACAACGCAACTATTTTCGAATTAGACTTGGCCAAATACTTGCACGCCACGACCCCAGTTAGGGCCGTCCTAAATCGATGTAGCCAAGTTTCATCTAGTAGGCCAAGAGGAGCTGCCGATTTATCATCATAAACCAAAAGCAAATGATAAGATTCAAATCCGAGACCAACAGGAAGGTCACTAATTAATCTAATTCCTGTAACATTTTCGTTGAATAGTGTTGCACCTTTTACCTTATATCTTGCATCGTTTAATCCCCCTTTACCACCATACAAGGCGGGTGGATTAGATAGTGTATGACTTTCATTTAAACCGTACTCTTTATAAGTGCGTTCAATAATTTCTATCGCGGTTGGAACATCAAGTAGCTTTCTAAGGTCAGCCTCACGCAATACTCTAATTTTTGATCCCTGCCCTATATTCAATTTGAAGCTCTCCTTGACATCGCTAGTCAAAATAAATTTAAGATCATTCAATGTCTACGGTTTCGGATCAATATTAAAAATATTTTTATCAGTTCGTTCATAAAGTGAGTGGAGTTCTACTCAGCTCTTCTTAAATGTTTTACATACCCATTCACGGGCAAGGTCTTTTATTTCAACTATTTAAGTAGAGTTCATCTGTTTTACAATGTATCTCTACAACCAAGCCCATAAAGGCCTCATGCCCTAGGAGAGGCAATTGATAGGGGGTTGCATACTCAAGAAATTATTGGGTTGATTACGGAAAATATTATGGTTAGGGCCTATATTTCCCTAATTTTTCAAAGAACGGCGGCTTTAAATTTTTTGACATTCACTAGAAATAGCCTCTAATATTTCGCCTGCCTCCTTTCTTTTTTCAGCGTGATCCAAATACCTAATTGCATTCCGATACAGATTTAAAAGCTGGTTATCATCAAATTCAGGAATTTTATCTATTATCATTTAAATTCCTTTCAGATTATAAAAACATTCCTAAATTGGTTTTATTAAGGGAAAAGGCGGCTCTCCCCAATTAACTTCAGGACCATCCATCATTAACTCTGCTATAATCGGCAATAAAGCCATCAAAACCTTAGCTCCATCTTCCACTTGTGATCTATTGGCTATCCCACGAAAAGTAGCTCCGCCGTGAAGTAGTTGATTTCGAAGAACATACAGCCTTTCAAACAATGTATTAAGAATGAATTTAATATTATTTTGTCGGTACGCCTTAGCGACACGAACCTGCTGACTTTCTAGTGTCTCCAACCACGTTGCAAATCGTTCTTCGCCCTTCTCATAAAGCCAAAAAGCCCTATATATATACTCGTTCTCTAAGATGTTTTGGATTGAATCAAAAATTTTCTCTTGTAATAGCCTACGAATTTTTTGTTGCCTATCGAGTGTTATAACCTTATCGAAAAATTCTTCCTGTCGAACTAGCTCCCTAACCGGCCCCTGTTTATTGATAATTCTATCCGATTCATCAACGCCATAAGCAGAGTTAAAGGCAATCCAACAGAATATAAACTGAGCATCCGCATCTTCACTCTCAATTAGCCCTCGTTCATACCAACTCAAGAGTCTGCGCATTCTCAAACCAAGAGGGTGTTGCGCCTCAAAGGGATATTCTGATTTACGACGGTTATTTAAATTCTCTAGCGTCTGTTCAGCTAGTGATCCCATGGCGTTATCCCTATTCGAACATCGAATAATATAAATAAAAAGATTAATACCTCCAAGAATATTATGGATATTATCGCACGGCTTTCGTATAACGAAATCAAATTTAACAAGAAAAAAGCCAAAACGAACCACTGACTCTTTTGGTACCAAATGTAAACGGAGAAAAAATTGTATTTTTATGGCTAGATTAGCGGCAATATATCTGCTGGGAGGGTAGACGATCTACACAAATGCACATTTATGGGAAACCCCTGCTCACTCTTTGGCAAGAGCCTCTGATTTTGCTGACTATGTTTACGCAAATACTACTAAGAGACATGAAATAAGAAATATTGATATTTCACAACGCCGCAGGAGATTACAGCTAGGCAAAATAACTCACAGGGATATCGAATTATTCCTCTGCCACAAGTGGACGTTGAAGAAACTTGGTAAAAATGCAGCCCAGGATTGGTCCTCTTATTTCGTAGATGAATCTACAGAAAAACCGTCGAAAATATTTTCTGCATCACGGCTCCGAATTGGCTCATCGTCGTTGCGATGCGTTCCTGACATTGTTTTATTCAATCGCCAAGAAAACAAGTTTTTGATTGTGGAACGCAAAACTACTTTTGTACCGGAGCCAAGAATTCCCGTAAATGCTTGGCCAAATGTTGAGGCTCAACTGTGGTGTTACTCTTGGATAGATGAATTTCAGGACGCAAATGATGTCATTTCGATAGGTGAATTTTGGCACAGACATTCAGGTGGCATCCAATTAATTCATAAACATTGGGCCTGGTTAAGAAGCGATCCTGTTCATAATGCACGATGCGCCGAGATGTTTAAGGCATATGGTGGTGACATCTCCGGATAAGATTAGCTAAACGCCTAATAGTTGAATTAGAAGGCACCACCGTGTGTGGTTAAATGTGAGGAAGACACAGGAGATGAGATCTTTACATTCAGCACCCCAACTCACCCCAGCACTTCCAAGAAGCACGGCAATCGTCAGGCAGAATGAGGCGGTCAGGTTTATGAAAAAAATATAACTCCGATAACCCAAGCCCCAAACCAGATTGCAGTATAAATTTCCCAACCGCTCATCTTTTTCTCCTTCTTACGACAGGTATTGACCAAATCCTACAATAAGAGAACCGAAAAAAATCATAGCAAAATATTCCCAACCCATAATGGTCTCCCTTTTCGTAAAGGTCGTTTCTAACGCCTGATACAACTTTTGGTTTCTGTACCCCTTCCGACTAGTCTAACGGATTTCGGTTTAAACTTGATCATAGAAAATTCAGTGAAAGAGGCGTACTGGGTTCTAAAACGACGAAGCCGCATATTGATGTTCCTTAACTGAGACTCCGCTTTCTTCAGGTGGAGGCAAAGGCTGACAGGATCAGAAAACGTTTTGCCATCTACGCTGACCAGATAATTCCATTTTCTTACACCAGCAAGTCGGGCAGCTGACGCCCCCCTCGAATGATGCACCATCATCTCATTGTTAATATTTTGAATCTCGTCATCGCGCAGAAGGAAAGGGGCAATGATCGCACCGGAAACGAATACACCGACCTGTTTGCTGGGTTGCTGTCTGGGAAGAAGAGGTACCAGCTTAGTAAGCTCGTCACCATTCCTCTTTAACCGAATCTGAGCGTGGCCGCGTAAACCTCGAAGCTCATGAAGAAGCTCCCCCTGATTTTTTACGGCCTTCAGGTTAGGATTAACAACGCCGAAAATTTCATCACCAAGTTCTAATGGCCAAGTCACTGGTTGTTTTTGATAAAGGTATGAGACAACCAACCCATCGTCATGATCAGGCTTCTTTGAGAAAGCCAAGGGAAGGTGATTGGGGGAAGGGTTCCCGTCCTTTTTTAGAATATTTATTACCCTGCAGGCATGAACCATGGACACGGCAAAACTGATGCCTTCACTTTTTCTCTTTGAGAAGGATGATGTGTTGATACCAATTACTTTACCGGTGGTCAGATCAATAAGAGGCCCACCCGAGTTACCCTTGTTGATGGGGGCGTCGGTCTGTACGAAGGAGCGGCCCCGACGTGCCCGGTTACCCGACACAATTCCCCGCGTTCCGGAAAAAGATAGCGAAAAAGGGTGTCCGAAGGCCCCAACATTTGTACCGATGACCGGTTCTGATGTGCATTCGAGGCCGGCCTCGGCAGCGCTGGCGGGGATCTTATCAAGAGGAAGTTTAATTACTGCCAGATCAAGCAACCGATCGGTGTAAAAAACTTCCGCATCGAAATAGCTGCCACCTTTGAACATCACGCGCAGGCTTTCGGGATGGTGGCCGGACACGTGCCGGTTGGTTATCACCCAGCCACGTTTTTTATCGATAAGAAAACCCGCACCCGAACGGCCACCCCGTTTGTCATTAATAAACGGGTATTTTACTCGGGCTTTAATTTTTACAGTGTATTTAGCCGCCTCAACGAAGAAATTATCCTTTTCATTCGACTTTGTGTCTGCGGCAAATACGTTGCCCAATCCAACTACCGAAAACAGAAGGGTCAGTAGGAGTATGGGTGCGAGGAGGATGGTTAGGGATTTCATCACCTATTTGACCTTCATACACTTATATAAACTTACTCTATGTCGGTTTACTCCGTAGTTTCGGAAGGTCCCCAATCCATATTTGGTCCATTGAATTTGAGTGACAGAAAATCCGCCTTTACTTTCTTCTACCAAAAATTTTTGTGTGCCTTTTTTGCTTACCATCCATTTTCCATAGTGGACTGATTTTTTCGAAAATTTACCTCCCTCAGCAGGGTACGTCGTTGCCACCTTGCGTTTGGCGATGACGAATTTGGTTGCGGCTGAGTCCGTTGCCAGATTTTGGTCTATAATTTGACCGGCATCGTTAACGTTTAAGGTTTGGAAATTCTTACAAAGAAATTCGCCGTAACCCTCCGCCTGCACCGCCCCCGCACTTCCAAGAAGCACGGCAATCGTCAAGCAGATGGTGGCAGTCATTTTCCTCATACGGAAAGTCTGACTAAACTTAGGAGTTTAGGGCAGAGATTAAGGTGAAGTACAAGTTAACTTGGGAAATAAACCAAAATGCCCCTTAAATTCCTTCATTGTAACCGGAACAGTTATCCAAACCTTTCTGATTTCTAGTCGATTTCCAACCTTTTTATACCTAGACTGTGTGGAAAATTTTGCGGTGTTTCCTTTTCCACTAACTAATGCAGTCACCGATAATGTGCCCTTTTTTCCGTAGTTGTTTTGATTAAAGGTGCCACCAGTTATACCTGCAAACCAAATATCTGGTTTTCCGCTAGATTCTTTAATTGTGCAACCAACACTCAAAGTGGCCGCATTCAGGGACATCGAGATCATGCTTCCGATTGCCCCTATCATAATCATTCTTAAAATCCGGTTCATTTATTTTCTCCAATTAAATTAATTTTTTATAAAAAACATTGCTCCTAGAGTCCGCATTTAGAAATCCTATTACCTCAATTCATTAACATCTACCCCTGTTCCTCATTCCTTGACTGCTATATCTGTCGTTGTTGCAAAATAAACTGACCACACCGTCAGTAATTTATGCCACTCATCAAAATACCTTTAACCGCCAATTGTTCTCGATGTAATCAATATCCTCTTTCCACTCAATAATTGCCTTCTCAATATTTTCTTTATTTTGATTTCCTGTAACAAACGCATTCAGAACCCGATGTAATTTTTTATAACGATATCGGCTCATTGGAGAACCCCATTCCTCCATATAGCTCGGGGACGATACCGGAGGTAAGTCATTCTCCATAATATAATCAAGGATTTTATGACGAGTTACCGTTTTTACTCCCTCTTGCCCCACCACATATCCCATTTTTTTCAAAAGACCAATCTTTGGGGTTGTCGCTTTATAGTTTCCTTTATCAAACTGCTCCAATCGTAGTTTCCATTCACTAGAAATCGCCTCTAATATTTCGCCTGCCTCCTTCCTTTTTTCAGCGTGATCCAAATACCTAATTGCATTCCGATACAGATTTAAAAGCTGGTTATCATCAAATTCAGGAATTTTATCTATTATCATTTAAATTCCTTTCGGAAGATTAAAGAAGTCGGAAATTTTAACGTCCTGAAAAAATACCACAACGCACAGTAGAACCAGAGAGCAACTTTCTTACAAGGTGATTCTTGGTGATATTTAGACATGGTTTATTTTTTTATCTAAAATTCTATTCACACCGGCATGGCATCGCCGCACCACCCGTCTAAGATGATGCGGCGATCCCCTTCCTATTTGATCTTTCCGTAAGTAGCGACAGGCGGCAGAGACATCCTTCTAGTTGCCTCTTCACCCACATCGCTTGGTGGTTGAACCCAGACGCGAACTTCGTAGTGTCCTTCGACCACTTCGCCATTTTCGAGTTCCAGACGAGCGGTAAGGAGTTCTCCATTACCCTTGTCGTAGTCAACCAGTTGATTTTTAGAACGTGCCATGAATTTTACCCTTTCTCTTTACTTTGAGTGTTGGGCTGTTCGGAAGTAGCACACTGGCTTTCCTTCTTTATTCCGGAGTTCCGCTTATCAATAGAAGGTTTTCTTTTATTAGTAGATATAACAAAACCCCCATTGAAGATTGGATCGTCGGGTTTTGCGCTCGACCATGTTCCTTTTGCCATTTTTTGGCTCCTTTCTCTTTAGTGCTTTAGACGGTATGTCCGGGGGCACAAGCTGAAATTCAAATCCCCAATCCTTTAGGTGGATCAGCCCATAAACAAATTGTTAGGTAATTCGATTAAATTGAAAGAACACCATGCACTTGAACCCAATCTAATTTGAGTGCCAATCCAAGAAGGGCACTAACGGCTTCTACATGGTCAAACTCTATAGTCTCATTTAATTGGGACCCATCAGCATTAGTAAACTCTGGCGGAAAGAACATAAGCGCCGGAACCTTGGCACTTTCATCATTGGGAGAGAGATAAAATTTTTCGTAACGTTCAGATCTTTCCATCCATAGCTGATAAGTTGAATAGGTCCGATTGACCTGTAGGCTTTTACCCAAGACCCCTGAAAAAACTCGATCAAAAACATCTTCCTCAAAGTTAGTGACAAGATGCCTGATATAAGAGCTATAAATGTCTGAAAAACTTTGACCGCTTGCCTGTGCTTTCTCCACAAGTCTGTCATAACGATCACCGCTGGGTGGACCAAAAAGATAAGTTAAATCTTTATATTTCTGGGTAGTCATTTTGCGTTTCCTTCTCTTTAGTGCTTTAGACGGTATGTCCGGGGGCACAAGCTGAAATTCAAATCCCCAATGCAAATAGTGTGTTAGCTGTATCTGGTTCTATAGTTATTCGGTATTCTCCCACCCCCTTCAATTATTTGATCCTCAAATAGAAAACAGAGAGTTTTGTCACAGTCCCACCAGCAGGGTTTGCGAGGCAGTTTGTGATAACAGTAGGTTGTTCTCTTGAAATAGTTGTCGTAATCAATGGCGCTTTTTATTTTGGGACAATCTTGAGGACAAAGTTCTGTCCAATGATTAAATTTTTGTCCTTTTTGCACCCCACAAAACTCCCTTACCTCGTCCATTGAAGGCAGGTCTTTTCTTGTTTTGGTTCTGGCAGTTTTTGGTACGAAATGTCCTAGCAGCAGTGCTATTGCCCCTATTATACCGTGTCTTACAAACAGTCTTCTAGAAACCATCTAAGGCTCTCCTCTCTTTAGTGCTTTGGACGTTATGTCCGGGGGCACAAGCTGAAGTTCAAATCCCCGATCCGTGAGGTGGATCAGCCCATTAAAAAAGCCACCGCAGCTTAAGCTGGGTGACCCCTGCGCTTTAGCTGGATTTATTAAGCGCCCGCAATCTGTGCTTCAAATCAGCGCTATCATTGTTTTATCACAAAACTGAATTTGATCCAAGTTTATATTGATTTAATTCGATAGGATTTTCCAAATTAAAACCTTGTAACCGTTTTTTGGACTCTGCTCGCTACCGATTTGTACACGGTCTTTTCAAAAACCTG
>PBFH01000019.1 GCA_002719885.1 Rhodospirillaceae bacterium
GGGTTAATTAGGTTCTGAATTAATTGATTTAGATTAGAAGTTCCCAACTCCCTTTTATTCATAGGGGTGAGGACCTGAACATCCTTTTTGGGATCAAATTTACCATCCCTAATCTTAGGCAATTTATCGAATAGCTTCGTCAATTTTTCTAAAACTTCTTTACTGTCGTTTGCTTTGATCATAGAAAAATCGTTAATATTTGAATCCTGGCCAAGACTAGGCATATGGCCTTCGTTAAAAGCAGAGGCCGCCAACCCAATACTGCTACCGCTTACTTGCCTAAAATTTTTCTCTAGATATCGTACGTGTACGGACCTTGAATTGACTATGTCCCTGAATGGCTGACCCGGATCAACCGGCGGCAGCTGATCTACATCACCGACCAGTATAACTTTAGTCTTATCTCCAATTGCATTGAATAATGCCTGCATCAGCTCCACATCTATCATAGATGCCTCATCACAAACGATTACATCATCCTCTAATAAATTTTTTGCGTTTTTTTTAAATCCTTTAGATCCATATTCCAGAAGCCTGTGAATTGTTTTGGCTTCTTCTCCTGATGCCTCCGCTAGACGTTTCGAGGCCCTGCCAGTAGGTGCGCATAAGGAAAAATTCAGGTCGACCGCTTTGAGAGCTGCAATTAAGCCTTTAATAATGGTTGTCTTTCCGGTCCCTGGTCCTCCGGTAATCACCGAAAAACTGCTTTCTAATGCCTCCCTTATAGCCTCTATCTGGTCACCAGTTGGAGAAAAGTCCAATCCAGCCTCGACGGAACTGAGGCCTATATTAACCTTAGTACTTTCCAACCCCTCTTGGTTCCGCAACACTTCTATTCTCTCTAAAAGCGCTGTTTCACATATATGTAGTTCTTTGAGAAAACAGACCTCGATATCACCAATATTTTCCTTAACAAGGATTTCCTTCGTAAGATCTTCCTCAATAACAGAGCGAATAATTTCTTCTTTTTCATTGAGGTTGTTCGACGCAGATTGAACAAGTTTCTCAATTGGTAAACCACAATGTCCATCTCTTTTGCTAGCTTCGTCCAAAGTAAATTTGACTCCTGCTAAAATTCGAGGAATCCCCGACCGTTCAACGCCCAATTTCAAGGCGACCTGATCCGCAATCTTAAAACCGACACCTGAGAATTTTTGAATTAGAGAGTATGGTTCACCAAACAACGTTTCTAGTATTTCTTCCTTTGGAAAAGTTTCCATCTGTGAACGAATATTTTTTCGTAAACCTAAATCTGATAGAAAAATTGCGAAACTATTATCCGTAGCCGTCTTGAGCCATTGCCTGCCTATTTCATCCGCCTGCGATATCTTAAGAGTTCCTATTTTTTCGAGCCGGGAAGGTTCATAATTCAGAATATCGAAAACACCTTCTCCGAACTCATCCAAGATCTTCTGGACGGTCACGGAACCTAAGCCCTCAAAATTAATGCCTGAAAGAAATTCCTTTATTCCCAGCAAAGGAAAACTCGCAAAAAAGCCAAGATATTTATAGGAGAATTGTAGTCCGAATTTCTTATTATTAACCCAATCACCAGATGCAATAAAAAAGTTTCCTCTTTTAAATTCTTTTATATCTCCGGAGAATTTTAATTCGTCTTTTTTACCTAGAACTTCGCCAGCGAAAATTAAATATCCCTCTTTTTCGTTTCGAAATATTTCATTCCTAAAGCGACCTATGACAACCTTACTCTGGGTTTCTTCGGTAACTTCATCAATCGGGGTTTTTCTATAAGATTTACTCCCTTTTTTTATAGCCTTTTTTTTGGGTAAATTTTGGCCACAATTTGGGCAAATAGGGTTATCTTTTCCCAGGTCGTAAAATAATGTCCCGCAAGCGCTACATGAGTGTTTTTTTCCACGTTCCATATTGAATTAGTGCTCCAATCATTCAGTAGGTTATTCCTAATTTTTCAGTGTTACCTTTCTAATTTTTTCCGAATTTCTGTAAGCCTTTTCAACACATCAATTGCATTCTCCGGACGTTCTGCAGGATCAGCACTAATACAACTTTCTATAAGTTTACCCGCAGGAACGGGCAAATAAGGCTTAACTTCATCTTCAAAAACTTCCCTAATATTGTCATCCACACTAACAATTTTTTTGGCAAAATATTCTATTGCTATTACACCCCAAGAGTAGACGTCCCTAGCCCCGGGAAATTTTTTATCATTTTGGTGCGCAACCGGTGTGTACAGCTGTGTTCCCATATAACGTAACGTATCCAACTGGGTCATAGCATTTACTCTATTAGAAAATCCAAAATCACAAATTTTCAGAACTAAGTCTTTTTCATCAACAGTCTCAACAAGAATATTTCCCGGTTTTAAGTCACGGTGATGTATACCCAAATTAAGAGCGTAACAAAGACCATTTAAAATTTGCTCCAGGACCGGCGCGTCATCTTCTAACCAGTTTTCTTCCGGTCTTAAGCGCCAATCCTTTCTAGCCTCTTCAATTTCTTCAATCTCTTCTTCATCTAATTCTATTTTCTCCCCCAAACGAGAAACAGTTTTTTCTTTTAATAAAGTAAAAGTCTCAGAAAGCGTAAAAGGCATATATTCAGTTACTATGAAGAAGGTTCGATCTGTTGGATCAAAACCATAATCAAGCAATGTGACAATGTTGGGATGATCGCTTATTTCACGAAGAGCTTCCAACTCCCGTTCAAACATGGAGAAATCAGTTTTATCTTCATCAATAAAAAAATTCTTTATGGCAACAGTTGGATCCTCGGCTTCCTCGGCTTCCTCTATTTCCTCAGTTTCACGATCGGCACGCCAACCAAAAAAAACCTGCGCTGTCCCGCCTCTTTTTGTATAGTCCTCGGAAAATGAAAAAGTATATTTCTGCCCCTTCTGTCCCGTTACGGTGTGCCACTGTTCTTCTTCAGGCTCGCGCTCAGGCAACTCCATCCGTTCCTTAACCCATCCTGGCCACCACTGCTCGAAGTCGTCAAAATCCACACCTACCGGAACGTACCAACTTTTAAGGCCTTTATCCCAGCGTGCACCTAACTTCCTAGCTTCGTCCTTTTCTTCAAATGGACAATCTATAAAAGCCCACCACTCTTTAAGTAAAATTGGATCTACACCGACAGGAATAAACCAACATTTCCCGGAGGGGTCCCAACGGGCGCCAAGTTCTTTTGCATCGTTTTTTTGATCAAAAGAAACTTTGATGTAGCGTATTTGGTCTTTTGTAAGATTATTCATTAATCTTCCAATTGCGCCCTAAATTTTTTCCCCTATTAACATTAGGGTCAATAAACTCGTCTTATATGTCAAGAAGATGGATTCTGAATCGAACGGAGGGAACGATGAGAAATTAGTTTCATTTAATTAATCAGACCGCCTCGGAGCGAATGACGCTTCGTAACTTAAAGATAAAATCTTCATAACCTGTATTAGGGTTTTAGTATGAAGGGGCCGATAATAGCCCACACTGTTTGCCTGCTTAAATAACCTTGGTTGTTATATTAAATTTATTTTTGATAGAAATTCAATATTTGACTGTCTTCAGGAGGCTTTTTATGAATGAAACCGACGAATTTTATAATCAATATTTTTCAACAGCTGAACACCTTTTTAAATTAGAAAATAGAAAAGACGAACTTGAGGATCAAATTAGAGACTGCAGAGAAAAACTAGCGGCGATTAAAATAGATGACTCTGATCCCAAAGTATTTGAATTTGGCGAAATCGGCAAAGTAAGCATTTAAAAAACACCTCCTCGTTTTAAAAAAGAAATTGCACAAAATAACTTTCAGGACATTCCTGCTGAAGAGTTACAGATGTATGTTGGAAGGAATATTATAAAACCGATTGAAGAGATAAAAATAAATGATGATTATATCGTTGGAGCAAGTGAGGATCAGCTCAACCAATTCATAGATATAGGTGTCATAAAAAAAGATATCCGTTACAAATTAAACCTAGAAGACCCTACTGAAGATCAATCAGAATTGGTAAATACCCTGTTAGAAAAGGGAGTGTTATAAAGAACACCGAATAGGATTGTCGTTCGCCGCAAAAAACCAGGGCGTCAATCAAAAAGAGGGCGCAAACCTAATTAGATAAAAGTATCCCTACTAAGTTCACGGTTTAATCGCCCTCGGGAACACCTTGTCCGTTTTCATACATCACACCCAGATTTACCTGCGCGTCTATATCCCCTTTTTCGCCAAGAGATATCCATTTGGCCAGTGCCGTCGCGTAGTCCCCACTGTCATATCCCCACATCCTCTTTGCGAGATCAGCTTCATTTCAGCGTTCGAAGATCCAATCAAGGAAAGCCCCTAGTAAAATTTTTAGTCTTTTCATAACAATATTCTTACAAAAAACTCTAAAGAAAATTAATATTAGATTTGCTTAAAAGAAAATCCGGGCCTTTAATATTCCTATGGAAGATTTAAAGCACGAGTTCGCTGATGTTGAAGATATAAAAAGGGGTTCTACATTTATAGAAGCCCTCGCCCAATACTATAGTGATTTTCTTGCTACTGATTTCAAAAAAGCCCTCAAATTTTTGGTTTTTTTAGCTCTAATTCCTAGTGCCGCATGGAGTTCTCAATCTGTAAATGTAGATGGCAGGACCCTTTTCTATAAAGGCGAAATAGGGACAGGAACATCGGTTACGGTTCAAATAAGTAACGATAGCAGGAGTTACAGGGCGACCTTTTTCTCCGGCAAATTTCGATATCAATGCGAACCATCTAAAATATCTGCGGATGGTATCTTCGAGTTTACTAGCTGTGGTGAAATCGATAGAAACGATAAAAACGGACAAGTTGATACCACAAGTCGATACAATTCAGAAGACATCCCCATCGTATTAGAAGGAAACCTAGACCAAGTTGTAATAACCGATGCTGCAGATGGTACCTTGAATGGGAATTTTCTTATCAAGATTAAATTTGACCGCGATTTTGCACGGGAGACTTCAGTTAAACAACAAAATGCTAACTTTCACCCATTAAAGAATAATGCCATTAAAATTCTTCACTACAAAGGTGAAAGAGGAAGTAATGTATCGGCAACAGTAAGAATTAATACAATCAAAAAACGTTACCAAGCCACGTTTGTTCGAAATAAAATTAAATACGAATGCGAACCATCCTCTGTATCCGTTGATGGTATCTACGAATTTACCAACTGTGGCGACGTCTTACTCAGCAACGGAAATACTTACCCAATTATTTTTGAAGGGGACCCAGATCAGGCCTTAATTTCAGATGATAGAGGCGGAACACTTAGTGGCAATTATGTCTACAAAAGAGAACTAACTCGGGATCTTGCCCGTGAGGCCGCAGATAGACCCAAAACTAACGCTAAATTCGATAGGACGCGCCTGCTAGCAGAGTTAGAAAAACTAAAGAACCAACTAAAAATACAAAGGGCGCGGAAAAAGACAAAGTCTAACACCAAACCGCAAACTAGAGAGAAAAACTACACCAAACCAGGGAACCCTTCTGCTCCAATAGCGACAGCAGGTTCCGGTTTTTTCGTCTCGAAGCTAGGGCATGTCGTAACCAACGAGCATGTCGTCAGAAACTGCAAAGAATTAAAAGTTGGTGACCGACCAAATCAACTCGTTACGGCGACTGTTATTGAGACAGACAGACGGAACGACCTTGCCCTCTTGAAACTCAGAACCACGGAAATGGCAAGAGCCGGTACTCAATCACTTATCCGTAAGCTCGGCGTCGCGATTGTGCCTCTTTCTTCGCGCGGCCTTTTAAGAGAAAAGGAAATCCAGCTCGGCGAAGAGATTCTTGTGGCCGGTTATCCATTTGGTGAGTTGTTCGGCAATACAATCAAATTGACCAAGGGCATCGTGAGCAGTCGTCGAGGCATCGAGAATAATACCGGGCAATTTCAGATGGATGCAGCAGCACAATTGGGTAATAGCGGCGGACCTATCTATGACACTAGTGGCAACATAGTCGGCGTAGTAATTGCGCAGTTGAACAAGTTGAAGGTTGCCAAAGCTATCGGGGCACTGCCGGAGAATGTTAATTTTGGGATTAAGGCCTCGACCGTCAGGTCGTTTCTGATATCTGCCGGCCTTCCGACAAGGTGGTCTGGAAAATCCCAGGAATTGCCAACGACAAAACTCGCAAAAATTGCAGAAAACCAAACTCTCATCGTCCAATGCCAACGACAAAATTAAAAAACCTCATAAAAATTATTACTAAGCTAAATATATCAGTACTTCTGATTAGTATGTTTTTTTTTCATATTTTTGCGGGTGCCCTTGCTAGAACAGTCCAGAGTATCGGCTCATACAACTATGGCCCCACAGTTCCGGAGGCAACTGCCTGTCATTTAGCAACACAAAACGCAAGAAAAGAGGCGTTAAATATTGGGGCCAATGAAGTCGTCTCTGGTCAAGATATCCTTTTGTGTGCGGAAACCGGCAACACAGAAAAATGCCTACTCAACAAGTCAATATGGAGTGAAGTCACGGGCCTCATTCGTGACGTGAAAATCATTTCAAAAAAAATTGTAAATCCAGATAAAGACTATAAAACTTGCCGAGTAAAAATTTCTGCAGATGTCAAATCTTTGCAAGGCGATAAGGATCCTGGTTTTGACTTTACCGCGACGCTTGACAGACATGATCGTAAGTACAGACATCAAGAAAAAATTGAGTTTTTTATCTCTCCCTCTACCAAAATGTATGTGACAATATTCCTTTGGGATCCCCACGACGAAAACAAAAAAGAAGTTATAAGACTATTCCCAAACCGTTTGGATAATAGAAACGGTCTTGCATCTCAGTTAAAAGTACCAACCTCCAATGCAACCAGGCCTTATGAATTTCGAGCCATGTTTTCAAGAAATACACTCAGAAGAGCCCTTCTAATCGATCAATATGTGCTTGTAGTGGCCACCCGCTCCCCTATAACCTTTAAAAAAAAATATACACCAGAAGAACTAAACGGCCGATTGTTAGAAATTCCTGCAAGTGACTGGCGCAGGAAGCGCATTGACTTTTACGTTCTTAGTGGAAAAGAACCATAATATTCGCATATCCTGCGATGGAATGGTGTTAAGAAGGGCCCGCAATGTCTTATTTATTTAACAAAAATTCCAATAAAATCGCTTTATTTGCTGGGCCTCTTCTTTTGCTGTCGTTGAGCATGCTTTTATCGGGTTGTGTGATTGAACAGCAGAAATATAAACCCTCATACATCTCAAAAAATTTTTCGGATAATGAAACAGTAAAACCAAACACTTCCACCATTTCCAACAATATTAAAACCTCAAACCCGGGGCAGAGAAATACCAGCGCTGACCAAAAAGGCGGCAACATAAAAAAAATACCCAGCTGGTTTTTAAACCCGCCTAAAAACCAGCATGTAGAACCTGGGTTTGACACAATAGACCTAAGCTTATTCGTTACCGGCACAGGTTTATCGTCTAACATGCAGATTGCAATAGACAAGAGCCTTCTGGCCGCGAAGCGTCATCTGGCAGATCAATTGAATAGCCGGCTCAGGAGTACAGTAATTAATATTCTCAACGATACAGGAATTAACGCTCAATCCTACCTTAGGAGCACGACGAAAAACCTCATCCCTGAGGTAAATATTTCCGGATACCGTAAGGTCAAAAGCCATCTCATTCAGGAGGGCAGGCGCTACAGATCGTTTGTTCTAATTGAGTTTCCCTTGCTGAATTATAATAACGAAGTCGTTACCAAACTGATTGCCAGTGAAATTCCGTCGGAAAAACTTGAAAAATCTATGAAATATAAGTTGATGAAAAAACTCAGACGTTGATTTTGTTATCGTTTCTTCTGCTCGGCACATTTAATATTCCTCAGAGGTATACCGGATCGAGAGCAAAAATAAAGTTGGATTATAGAAAATTTTTGAAGTCATAATTCAAAGAATTACAAAATCAATTTTAATTAATAATATAGGTTTCAATAAAGGTTTTTAAATCAACAATAGAACGCTGGTGAGCCTCTCCATTATATTCTAAGCAATTAAGTGGTGTACACTTCTTACCTAAAATTTTTGGGAACGATTCAAATCCGTGAATAGCATTAGGATAAACCTTTAGATAAAAACTTCCGTTTTCTGATCTGATTTCATTAATATTATCTTGCCAAACATAATCCCCTTCAGACCATATCCTATCTTGTTCACCGGTAAAAAAAATCGTAGGGATCTGAATGGGCCGAAGATCAAAATTATCAAAAACTGATTGGGAAGCTGGGTAAAAAAGAATTGCTGACCTGAAACTATTATTAAAACCTGTTTCCGCTTCAATATCCTCATTAAATATGCCGTCGAATACCAAGTAAGCCCCCGCCGACCAACCCGCCAAACTTACGTTATTTTGATCCACATCCTTTCTATCCTTGATTACCTTAAGTAAAGATAGAAGATCCTCTTTTCTCCATTCTATACTTTCACCCTGTGATGGGGCTCTACTAACCCCCCGTGGCCCATAATGATCGATAATGATAGGCGCTACACCCCATTTAACCAATAGTTTACCCCACCGGGAATAACCGGGAACCGCCCCACCGCTCCCGTGGCTCATGATTATAACCGGATAAGGTCCTTTTCCGCTCGGCTTCATCATCTTTGCAGAATATTGATTTAACTGACTTGAAAGTTCCAAGAATTTCTTTGTTATTTTGTTATTCTTACTTTCCATAACAATGCCAGGAGGGCACGCCGATCGGCCAGACCGAAAAAATCTAACCAATTCGGCATTAGATATTCCTCCACTCTTGTCGCAATCAATTTTGCCAAAACTGGATCTAATTCTCGCATTTGGTGGAATTTCTAATAATTCAATCGTTCCATTTTTATCCCTATCCATCAATTTTATAAGCCGATGTTGATATAGCTTAGAGGAAGAAGGATCCCCTCTGTTGAACTCACAGGTTCCTCGCCCACCCTTAAAGAAGGTGATGAGTTCTTGATGGCTAATACCGTCATCTTTGTCGCAATCAATATCTCCAAACCTCATTTTCAGAAATGGAGGAATTACCTCTTTAGGAAGTTCGCTACGTTCGATAATATTATTATCATCTGTATCAAATTTTTCGATCAAACGATGTTGAGAATATACAATTGATGGGACAATCGTAATCATCCAGGCAACTAAAATAATTTGGAAAGAAGACTTTTTTTTGGTTGCAATGCAATTAGTAAATCGGTTCACAACCGTTTCCTACTAAATTTTTTAGTCGATAAAATTTGCCCATAATTCCATAAATGACATTGAGAGAATTTGACTCAGGGAAGCGGGTTTTAAAAGCCGTTATCATAAACCTCACTGCTGACCCGTTCTATGAAATTGCTACCAAATAAACTTACTTTCAGACAATTCTTGTTCTCCATCAAACCTGTAAGCAACCAAAGGACCTCCCGCAGCAACGCTGTAATCCAGACAAACCGCCTTCAAAGTGACCGGAACCTTTTCACTTTCCGGCTCAAACCAGTAATGGCCAAAAAATGTAGGCTTATCTGGAGCGGACACCTTCACATTATTTATAATTGGTGTGTCAGGAAGGGAGACACCCGGCGGACCAATATATGCGGACTTATAACTATCAAGGCTACTGTCCCACCACCTCACCCGAATATCAGACCTCCGAACACCATCCTTGTCAGTAAAGTATTGTCCTGAGGGTAGAGGAACTTCTACCCCCTTTAGTATTGTATCGATACAATTGTAGGCCGCNGANCCCTTTCGANACCCTTCTATCAAAACCGNATCATTTAANGTGTGNTCTNCATNAAGAGACAACCTTAGTTTTTCAATCAATNNTCCATCCCAACAGGCNTGGACTACTCTATAATCTTTTTCNTCTATCCAGAGTGGCAANCTTTTCATCCAGTCAACCCACTCCTCATGCGTTGCAGTCCCTTCACCAACTTCCTCGAGGAACCTAGAATGCTGCCGCCTGTTATTTTTACCCTTATCTCCGTGTCTTTGACGAAGGTAGTGTTCCAGATTATCCGGATCTCGAGTCATCCAGCCGATAGCATTAAACTCGTGATTACCCATAACCACCGTGGCATTACCCATCTCCACCATATCTCGTACAAGTTTAAGGGTGCCAAGTTGCTCAGGCCCACGATCAATCAAGTCTCCGACAAAAATAGCTACTCTTTCGGGGTGCGACCAACCGGATATCGTCTTCTTGTATCCCATNTTTCGAAGAAGATTCCTGAGCTTCTCGGCGTNCCCGTGTATATCACCGATAAGGTCAATGCNAACTGACAAGTTTTTTCCTCTTTGAAATCAATATTTTAAACCGCTACGTAATTTAAAAATAAACGATAAAGAACTAAACCAATGAAAGTCTTTATTTGATGATTAATAAAGACTTTCTTTTAAACGGTTTTGANAATNTCTTTCGTAATTTTGTTCATATTCTTCGTCGCCTCCGTCACGATAGGCAACAAACGTACCCGTATTTGGCACAGACTGAATATTGTCGTCGTTGGGTCGCGTCCAAAATTTTGAGCGGACAAAAGCCTTAGGACAATGATGGAAGGCTTCCTCAACGGTAACAACAATAACAGCCCTCGGCCTCTTGTTACGCACCAAAAAACGATCCAGAAAATTTGGATCAATACTGATAACGGCGCGCCCATTAACGCGGTAAGTAGTTGATGACCCGGGAACCATAAAAATAAGTCCAACCTTTGAATTGTGGACAATATTTTTCATACCATCAATTCGGTTGTTACCCGGCCGGTCCGGTATCAACAGAGTTTTAGGGTCCGGTATTTGAACAAATCCAGGGGCATCGCCTTTTGGCGAACAATCCACACCATTTACCCCTGCAGTGGCCAAAATAAGAAACGGTGAGGCTTCTATAAATGCACGCCCNGGTGCAACAATGTGATCTGTTTGTTTTTTTATAGCTGTTTCGTGCGGTCTGCCGTATAGCTCTTCCAGTTCCTCTTCAGAATTAATCTCGAATCTGTCACCACAAAATTCACTATCCATTGGCTATCCTTTNTGCGCTTAAAATGTTTTCTCTTTTTTTTTGGTGGTAAAAAAAAATTATAAAAACTATTTCCAACATTTTCTTGTACTGTAATCTTTCAAATCATTATAAACAATTTCTTCAAATTCATGCCTCCTTAATTGGTCTAATGCCATAGCTTTGAACTTCCTGGTAGACATAGAATAACGCTTTTTTACCCAGTCATTGGAAAAACCCGCATGAATACGCAANATTCGACGATTTGACTGATCGTTAATACTTTTTTCAACACTGTGGAAACTGATTGGGCTGTCAAGAAAAGCAAGCATTTGTCCCCTTTTAAATTCATAATTTTTAAATAATTTAATATCAGGGTGGTTAAACCAATTAAGCGTATCAGAGGATATTCGTGCTATCTCTTCGACCGTAGGACAGCCTTTAATTTTATGAATTGCCGTTCCATTAAGATGAGAAATATTTTCTTCTAGATAAATAAGAATTGTAACTAACCAATTAGGATTATGGTATGAGTGTTGATGAATACCATGCCCTTTATAGTTTGAATCAGAATTCATAAATCCTGCAAAGTCGCAAATTATTTCCTCTTTAAGGTTGTTGTCAGGCAGGTATTCCCTGAAAGAGAATATTACTTCTCTGGTTAAATCTGAAATAGTTTCAAAGAACAGCCTTTCCAAGAAATTTAATTTACTAATATTGGTCTTCCGATTTTTGAATATCCAGCTGGGAGATAAAAAGGGTTCATATGTATAATTTCCAGGAACTTCCGGTTTCCAGCGCCTCATAGGCCAATTGTGTAAGATTTTATCAATAACTTTATTGCTTAGAGTATCGTCTAAAATGGTATGAGGATAAGGTTCGCTGAAAATCTTCAGGTTACTGATAAAGTTAGTTCTCTTAGTACGAACAATCTCGTCAAATTGTCCAAGTACTAATTTTGTTTTGCCAAACCGTTCCCCGGTCAAAGACGAGGTAATCACTTTCAACCTCCGATGAGTAACAGACAATTTGTTTATATGTCGTTAATTATATCACATTAATTACAATATAATTTTNTAAATAAGATTATAAGCCCCCTAAACAAACCAACAAAAAAGATATTCCATCAATTATCTTTTGGGTTTTCCAAAATAAGCACTGACGGAATATCTTTTTTTAAAAATTAAATTATTTCACCCAGTCAGGATTACCGTTTTTAAAATCTTCAGCCTCTTTGTCTTTCGACCACCCCGAAATCCCGGGATTTTTATTTTTTGGTTGGCTAGAAACCTTATCTAATTTCATAACAGTTAGGTCTATATTTTTGGATAACCTCAATTTATTAAACGTTACTTCGGCTTTATTATTTTTAGATAAAGATGGGCCCTTAATGATTATGGAGGGTTGGCTTACTGAAGTCGTTGTCTTTGGTTCACCCTCAAGAATGAGCGCAGAAAATGTAGCAATAAAAAAAGTGCTGAGCATAAAATTTGTCCTTATGATTAAAAAAAGAGAATTATTAATTAATAAATTTTTGAGGAGGAAATGGGCCGAAATATAGGCGAAGTCATGTTGANTTTTTGATATCATTCGTTCTTTAGCGGAAGATTTAATTATACATTGTTANTTACTCCGTTGTTCATGCGACTTAATCGAGCTANGATTTTTTATCANACTTAANNAAAAATAGAAAACGCACTCATAAGCAATGACCCCTGACATAGAAAGAGACGGCGTACTACTCGGTATCAAGCAGTTTCCTGTTTGGCGGGATCAAACACAAATGACCCGACATGATGGGGACATATTTACTATTGAGAACCCAGAACTTGAACCATACAAGGCTCCACTTGTAGAAGAATTATTAAGAAGAGACAAAAAAAAAGAAAAACCTCTAAATAGTCTTGCCCATGGAGGAATGAAAATAAGAAATCTTGAGCAACTGAACATACCATTTTTTGATTTGATTAATGCTCGGGCGAAGGTGTTTTTTAAATTAATTACNNAAGAAAAAAATGCCATTGTGGATGANTCCTGGGCCAACGTCATGCAACACGGCGAGTGGTTAATTCCNCATTCACATCAACGTTCTTCTTTGTCTGTCGTTTTATTCATTGGAACCTGGGAATGGAGACTCTGTTAGTGATGAACCCCTCAATGGTCACTTGATGTTCAGCGATCCNCGGCTCNCGCAATGTTGTCCCTATGCTCCAAATTTTGTACAGAGTTTTTTCCGACCGATTGGTGNTATTGCTTCGGCGATGGTAATATTTCCGTCTCATTTAACTCATATGGTTGCGCCATACCAAGGTGATAAACCGCGCATTACGATCGCCTGGAANATTAATGATGTTGAAGTACCCGGCGAGGTTGTTCATGTCGGGGAAACATCATAACAAAGCAAGTACAATGAAACTAATTGCGAAAAAAACTCACAAAAGAATCTTTTAGTGAACCGTTTAAGATTAAATCACGTAATAAGTGTACGATCTAACTTGATCGTGCCTCCCTGTAAACTCTGCCCCGCNTCCGAGCGGGGCTTTTTTATATAGTTAAAATAAATATAAATTATCAATTANCTTTCAAAACCACGATCAAAACACTTTAAATCTTTTGACAACTCAAGCCATGGTTGTTTGCTTGATGTATAGATATTCCATTCCGGTTTTACGAGACTGGGATCATCTAATGTGCCACCCAGAATAACCCGAAAATTAGGCGTAACTTCATATTCCACCATGTATGGAGTACCACAATTTTTACAAAACCTTCTTCTTACGTTTTTTCCACTATCACCCTTGCTCTCATAAACGCCAATGGAGTCCCCTCGAACAGTTACTGCGGATTTTAAAAATATTATCAAAGTCCCGAATGCAGTTCCGGTGTTTGTTTGACAGTCTCTGCAGTGGCATAATCCTGCCATTAGAGGTTTTTCGTTACAAAAAAATCGTATTTCACCGCAAAGACATCCACCAGTTCCAAATTCGACCATAATGTTCCTATTTNTCATGTATTTTTTTAATTTTAGCCTTTTGCAGATGTATTTACCTATAACTGAAAATAATCTTTTTCAAAAGCTAGACAACCAAAAACCTGTATTTCATACTTGTTTATGAGATAGGAGATTTACAATGGCGTTAACTACCCAAGATGTACTTGATGGNATTACCCAAATACATAAAGAAATTCCAATGTATGGCCACCCTCTTTGGGTAGCAATGGTAGAGGGTTCTTGGAGTTTCGATCAATCACAATATGTTTGTAAACAACATGGAGGTATCCCTCTCCANAACCACAACTATCATGGCAACCTCTATCGGATCTGCCCAGATCCCGCTTGGCGTGAAATGATTGCNGAAGTTGCCTATGAAGAAGCAACCGGGCGACTAATGTCAGAAGGTGTGTCCCACCATCGATTATACCTAAATTATGCCAAAGGCATGGGCCTCGAGCCGGAGGAAATGTATGANCCTCCCTATTGCGCAGGAGTTGTAGCCTTTCAAGCATATTTCACCTCTATTTGTAGCAAAAGTTTCCTTGAAGGTGTCGCTGCCCATATGTTGGCTGGTGAAGCCGCTATTCCGGGTCTTTATATTAAGATTGCTCGTAAATTACAGGAACAATTCGGCCTTTCAGATGAAGCAGTGGCATATTGGGTNATTCATGATAGTGCAGATGAAGAGCATTCCGATGTAGGTGTCAAATTACTCGACCAATACGCAAAGACAGAAGAAGATCGAAGATTAGTTCTTAAAATAGTCAGNCAAATGCTTGAAATTCAACAATTAATGTATGATGACATATACAAACACGCACAATTAATTTAAGGAGTAATCTAAGCAACTAGCTATTAAGCTATTGCAGCTACGGCTTCAATTTCTATTTCAAATTCCGGCCACGCCAGAGCTGAAACCTCACAAATAACACTAGCTGGTCCAAAAATTGGAAAATATTTCTCTCTNATATCAGCTAATTCATCNAAGGCACGAATATCTGTTACATATACNGTTACNTTAACAACATCAGCCAATTCNGCATTACTGTCTGCCAAGATTCCTTTTATATTCTCTAGTACTTGGATTGCTTGAGCCCTTAAATCACCTTTTCCAATTAATTTACCATTCCGGTCAATGGATACTTGCCCCGAAATCCATAGCAGGGGTCCGGCCTCACTTCTAACTGCGTTTGAGTAATAAGGCTTTAATGGCTTTGCAACTACTGATGGATTTATAGCTTTTTTTCGATTATTTCCCATAGGGAAGTCTCCTAAATCTAACTTTCTTGAACCTTTATTGCACGGCATGCGTTATTCNGTATTCATTTTTTTATTAATGCATGGGAATGAGGACTAGGCACAAAAGCCATATAGGTCAAGTCCGAGAGGGGAACCAGATATTATCAGTAAACACGCCCTTAACCCTCAGTAAACGATTATCTTCACCTCTAGGAAGAGATTCATCAAAATATATTAAAATTTATCTCTTTGTCGATTATTCATACTTGGTACAAGAAAAATAAATCATTTAAATAAAAAATGAGACAAATTGTCTCTCGCATATTTATAATCATTAAGTATTATAAGGAAATAAAATGAACAACTTAGAGTTGGCCAAGAAGCTCTTTAAACTCGGAAGATAGAATGCCTAGTAGAAAAAGTTCTGTGCGGCGTACTACGAAACCACGGAGTACGAAAANGACATATAACCTTCAAGAATCCAAGGTAATTGTTCATACAAAAGGGGCAGGAAAATCATTATTACTCCTTCATAGTGAAGATCGCTATGAGAGAAATGCTGCTTTTACAGATGAACTAGCAAAGAAATATCGGGTGATTATGCCGTGTATGCCGGGNTATGACGGCTCAACCCTCCCTGATTCAATTCGTACTATAGAAGACATGTCGTATTTATATTTGGATCTTATCGATGCAATGAAGCTAGAAAATGTTTCCGTCATAGGTTTTTCTGTCGGAGGCTGGTTGGCATGTGAAATCGTAACAAAAAACGATACACGAATTAACAAACTTATTTTGGTTGACCCCGTTGGAATCAAAAACCGTGGAAAATACGACAGAGACATTCAAGATATATATTTTAATACCTTCGAGCGTGTCAAAAAGTTCAAATTTTATAACCCTAACAATGATCCAAGGGTGCTTACCGAAATGAATGATACGGAAGCAATGGATGAAGCAATGGCAAGGGAGTCTACCGCTCGCCTGTGCTGGGATCCCTACTTCCACAACCCTAGTCTACGTTACAGGCTTAATCGTATAAGAAAGCAAACCCTGTTGATTTGGGGAGCAAATGACGGTTTAGTGAAGTCTTCATATGGTCGTGGTTTTGCAAAAAGGATCCCCGGATCTAAATTTGTTTCAATACCACGGGCTGGTCATTTTCCTCACNTAGAGNAGCAGGAAGAATTTATGAAACTAGTTAGGAAATTTCTTCGTTAAATAATTTAACCAGTCTGAAGAATAGGATAATACGAAATGGAATTTTATCACTTTACAGAATTTGCTTGGCCATTTTTGCCGCCAGATGATGAATTTACTTCGATGCGNGTAAATCTTCCTAGTTCAGTTTATGATCCTGAAAAAGGTGCCGACTGGTACAATATGTGTCTAGANCAACATCTTCTAGCNGATGATCTTGGGATGAACTGTATGATCAACGAACACCATCAGACCGCGACCTGCCTAAACTCAGCAGCGCCACTATCCGTTGCTATTGCCGCGCGCCTTACAAATAATGCACGACTTTGCATACTCGGAAATCCGTCGGCAAATCTTCGAGATCCAATTAGAAATGCCGAAGAAATGGCAATGATTGATAATCTTTCATATGGACGCCTTGAATGTGGATTTGTTCGTGGCGTTCCTTACGAACTATTCAGTTCAAACTGCAATCCTACAGAGACGAGTCANCGATTGTGGGAGTCTATTGCCTTAATGCAAAAGGCGTGGACGACCCACNACGGACCATTCAATTACGAAGGGCGTTGGATTCATAAGAGGCAGGTAAATGTTTGGCCTAGGCCCTACCAAGAACCCCATATGCCAATATGGATGACTGGAGGCTCAGACGTCAATCACGCCACTCGGTCTGTTGAAAACGGTTTTACCTTTACAATGTTTCTTACGCCCACTGCTGGTATGAAGAAGATGTTTTCGGGTGTCCGTGAAAATCTAAAAAAGAAGGGTCTTCCTAAACCAGCTGATGACCTCTTTGCTTTTATGCCATTAGTCGCCGTGGGCGAAACGGAAGAAGAAGCACTCAAATTTATCAAACAGGTCTTCTGGTATGTTACTAACAACAAAACAGAACCACAGTTCCGGGCACCACCGGGTTANGTTGAAACAGAGCTGTATGCCAATTTTCTATCAGGAAAATTTACTGGTGGAAGGACTGACGCCATTCGAACGAAAGGGATGGATTATTTNCGTGAAAATGGTGTTGCGGTATACGGCACCCCGGATCAGGTCGTAAGACAACTCAAAAAAATGTACAAAGAAATTGGTGGTTTCGGCAATCTAATTGCTATGCTCCACTCCGGAGACATGCCTTTCAAGGATGTATCTAAAAGCATGAACCTTTTCGCTAAAGAAGTTGTTCCTCAACTTAAGGATCTTGGAACCGTAAGCTCTAGGGTTGGCAAATTAAAAGAACGAGGTAACCCAATTCCAGCTAAGCGATTTGGTGGCCGAACACAAGCACTAGAAGCAGCCCGGGCTAAATCGGGAGTACCCGTCAGGAGCCCTAGAAAACCGAAAAAACTGGCNGCAGCATAACATTAATATGGAGATCTAAAATGCCGATTCAGGGTATTAGAAGTCGTTATATCAATGTCGATGGAATTAAAACTCATTACCTTGAGGGTGGTGACGGTCCCACCGTTGTCTTTATGCATTCAGGTGAATTTGGAGGCTGTTCCGAACTGTCTTGGGAATTTAATTTAACAGCTTTTTCNAAACATTTCCGGGTGATAGCCCCAGATGGATTAGGTTTTGGTAGAACAGATAAGGTTTTTGACTTCGGCGGTGGCCGTGATCGTTTTTTCAAGCATCTAATCCGATTTTTCCAAATCATGGATATCTCACAAGCTGACTTTGTAGGTAATTCAATGGGTGGCAGTAATCTCGCCCGTATAGCTGCAAACCCTCCGACAATATTTCCGATGCGCTCTATGGTATTGGCNTCAGGAGGGGGATTTGCCCCGGCAACCGAAGCAAGGCAACAGCTTCTTGATTATGACGGGTCACCAAAAGCAATGCGAGCCCTGTTAGACGGCCTGTTTTTTAATAAAAAAAAATGGGTAGATAACCCCTCATACATCAGAAAAAGACAAAAACTTGCAACCTTGCCGGGAGCTTGGGAGTGTGCAGCTGCGGTTCGTTTTAAACGGCCAACAATAAAAACTTCTAGCAGCCAATTTGGTAACCCCGACGCTACTCCATACGAGAATATATCCATACCAACCTTAATGATTGCCGGAAAACAGGACCAATTGCGTGAGCCCGGCTATGCACCTAAATTAGCTAAACGAATAAAAGGTTCTAAAGTTTCTGTATACGATAAGGCCGCACACTGCCCACACATTGAGCATTCCACACGCTTTAATCGTGAAGCAATTGCATTTCTCAAAGGCGTTCATAAGAAGTTAAAAATTAAGAAGTAATTGCATGGCAAGTGAAAGCCATTCGCCTGAAAAGTCCCACAGGCCATGTAACCCCATCTTAATAGAAGCTATTAAGGGCAACGCCGTAGATAATTTTTATAGAGGGTCCTACTCGGTTGTAGATGCCCACGGTCATGTAATCATGGCCGTCGGTGACATCGAAAGTCCTGTTTTTCCTGGATCCGGAATCAAACCAATTCAGGCACTAACTCTCTGTGAAACCGGCGCCGCCAAGGCTTATGGTCTTGGTCATGCAAATGTTGCACTGGCATGCTCTAACCATAATGGAGATCCGATACATACAGAGATAATTCGAAACTGGTTACACAAAATTGACTGTGCTCATGAAGATCTAGTATGCGGAGAATCCAACAGAGGTAGTAAGCAAGGAAAAGAAAATATAGCAACATCAGGAGGTACACTTAACAGCCTTAATGATCCTTGCTCAGGTAAACACGCCGGGTTTCTTACTGTTGCTAGGCACCTCAGGCACCCAACCTTAGGATACCATCGAATGGATCATCCTGTTCAACAAAGAATAATAGGTATTCTTGAACAAATGACTGGCTTAGATCTTTATGATGCCCCCAAAGCTTTGGACAGTTCTGGTATTCCAACAATTGGAATTCCACTTGGCAATATCAGTCTCGCGATGGCAAGGATGGCTAATCCTCATGATCAACCAGAAGAGCGTCAGGCGGCCTGTAAAAGAGTTATAACTGCGATGACAATGGAACCATACCTTTTAGCAGGAAAGGGAAGGTTTACTACTAGAGTCATTGAGGCACTCGGACAATCTTGTATTATTCAANGGGGTTCTCAAGGCGTATATTGTAGCTCNCTGGTTAAAAGGGGTATTGGTATAGCAATAAAAATTGACGACGGATCTTTGAGAGCAGCGGAAGCGGTAATGATGAGATTACTTTATAAGCTAAATGTCCTCACTGAACGAGCGCTGGGTCTACTGCTAAACCTTTTAGAACCCCCTATTTTCTCGCGAAATGGAGAAGTTATTGGAACTGTTAAACCTGCTTACGCAGATCTTAAATAATAAAACCAACACGACAGNTTGTTTGTATTACTATGTCAAGGAAAATAGATTTCAATCACCCTGCGCAATCGGGTTTGATAATTCACCAATGTGATCTACTGTTATCCAAATATTATCTCNAGATCTAAAGAAAAGGCCCTGCGNTCGACCGACACCNGAGCGTATACCCGTTGAAAAACATCCCCCGGCAAAAAATTAAAACGTCGGCTGACCCATTCAACNCGTTCAGCTATATTGANGTTCAAATCGGACATAACTTTTTTGCATTTCCTGTTCGTTAACCCATAATTTCATCCGCCATCGGCATAATTNAAAAGTTTAAAANCCGNCGCACCTATCCCCTTTTTTCTTATACAATCNGTTTAATTTTAAATTATTTTCTGACAAAATTATTTTATCAAGAAATNAAAGTTTGAAAGACTAGAAATTGAAAAGGAAAANAATGTCTAACGTAACACTAGAACAGGCATCCATAATAATTGATACAGCATTGGCCAAAGGTCGGGAAATGGACCTTAAACCACTTACATTCGCAGTGCTGGACGCCGGAGGCCATTTAATCGCTTTCAAAAGAGAAGATAAGTCCTCCCTATTAAGAGGAGATATTGCCTCAGGTAAAGCCTGGGGTGCTCTAGGGATGGGTTCATCTACACGTATTCTGGGAGAGCGGGCTGCAGGTAATCCAAGTTTCTTTGGTGCCTTATCAGATTTAAGTGGTGGTCGGATACTGACAAGCCCCGGTGGAGTTCTCATTCAAGATGATACCGGAGATGTGATCGGTGCTGCAGGAGCAAGTGGAGATAGCGGAGCCAATGATGAGGCCTGCGTAATTGCTGGTATCGAGGCGGCAGGTTTGAAAGCAGCACCTTGAATTAAGAGATACACGGATGCCAAGTTTCAAAAACATACCGAATAACCTTCTAGAACTTGACCTCTCTACTTTTTCAAAAGATGATGTGAAATGTATACAGGACTTGGGATATAAACAGCGTTTATGCTACCGATGGTTTAGATACGAACGCTCTAGAGAGCCGGGTCATGATCAATTTGTTATTTATTCTGGCTCTAAGGGCAAGACACCCTATGCATCGTACCGCATAGAAAGACACCCAGATGCNNGTTACAGCCTATCCAGTCAACGAACAGGTAAAAATATAGCCACGGGAAGAACAATTCAAAGTGTCATTAAACATCTTCCCGATGATTTTTTTTATTCCCCGTAACATTTTTATAAATCAGGAGGACTGAAATGCCGCGTGTTGCTTCCTTTAATTTGATGAAATGGATTGAGGCAAATAGGCACCTATTAAGGCCGCCAGTCCTAAATCAAACTATTTTTGCAGAAGACGATTTTATAGTCCAAATAGTTGGTGGTCCCAACATTCGTACAGACTATCACGACGACCCCTTTGAAGAATTTTTTTTTCAACTCAAGGGAAACATGGTTTTGAAGGTAGTTGAAGACGGCGAGCTTCGTGATAAACCAATAAACGAGGGCAATATTATGCTCATTCCGCCACATATGCCGCATTCTCCTCAAAGACCCGACCCAGAGAGCATAGGGATGGTGGTAGAACGTATTCGGCCAACGGGGGTTTTAGATGCCTTCGAATGGTATTGCGAAAATTGTGGAAATAAAATTTGGCGGCGAGAAGTCAGGGTCGACAATATAGTTAAAGACCTGCCACCAGTATTTGAAGAATATTATGGTAAAATAGCAAACAAGACATGTAGCAAATGTGGACACCCACACCCAAAAAAATTAGTAGTTAACTAAACTAAGGTCTTTCAAAGACTCTATTTTACGAGGCATTAATTCCATATGTTTTCATCGAAATTTTTCCGTGATGCTTAACTAAAGTTTNACATTTATAAGAAAAATCATGGTCATAGCAGATTCGATCTGCATTCACCTCAGCCTCACCTTCAACCCCGGCCTTACCACTTCCTTCCAAGACAATTACTATCTCTATATAGGGATGCCAATGTACACCGGTATAAACCCGGANGGGGAAGTTTGCAGTCCAATCGTTAACGGAGTAGAACCATCNTTATTTTCAACNAGTGTTTGGTAAGTCGCATTGTCGCGCAACGACCGATTTAAAATTTTTAAAAATAGGGACAGAATTCTTTAGTAGCCTCTGGTGGTTTCTAATCTAGTTGAATTTTTCTTTCGTAAAGTGTCCATACCTCTATCTAGACCCGCTAGTGTCATTGAAAACATGCGCCCACCTACTAGCTTATAAATAAGCTGAGTGGACATCGTTTGAGACCACCTTTCCGCTTTTTCAGGATTAAGCCAAATAAAATCTGCAAAATGTGATGTAAGGCGACGAAACCAAACCGCGCCCGCCTCCTCATTCCAATGTTCAACAGATCCACCTGTTTCTGTTATCTCGTAGGGACTCATAGTTGCATCGCCAACAAATATAACTTTATAGTCCGACCCATAAGTGTTTAATACCTCCCAAGTAGAGATGAACTCGTTTCGTCCTCGCCGATTATCCCTCCACACTCTCTCATATAAAAAATTATGAAAATAAAAATATTCAAGATGTTTAAATTCATTCTTGGCAGCNGAAAAAAGCTCTTCGCTCACTCTGACGTGTGGATCCATAGTGCCNCCTACATCTATAAACATCAGNACCTTNACCNTATTNCNTCTCTNAGGACGCATCTTGACATCAAGAAGACCNGCATTCCTAGCAGTNGANGAAATCGTTCCCTTTAGATCAAACTCCTCTTCAGCNCCCTCCCGAGCGAACTTACGNANACGCCTTAACGCTATCTTGATATTCCTGGTGCCAATTTCAACTTCACCGGTTAAATTCCTAAATTCTCTTTTTTTCCACACCTTGGTAGCACTGCCNCCGCCGCCCTCACCTCCAATTCGAATACCAGCCGGGTTTATTCCGGAATGACCAAATGGGGAGGTTCCGCCCGTTCCAATCCATTTGCTCCCGCCAGAGTGAGTCTTTTCCTGCTCAGCCAGACGCTTCTGTAGCTCTTCCATCAGCTCATCAAAATCTAGTTTTTCAAGTTTCTCTATCTCCTCCTTGCTAAAAACCCTTTCTGTTACTTTTTTTAGCCAAGAACTTGGTATTGCATCATCGAAAAACGCAGCACTCTTCAACTCCAAACCACGGAAATATTTTCCGAATACCTGGTCAAAACGATCATAATTTTTTTCATCTTTAATCAATGCTGAGCGCGCAAGATAATAGAAGTCTTCGACGTTTTGTCCGTTAACCCCTTTATCCATTGCTTCTAGCAGCATAAGATACTCGCGTATGGTAACTGGGATCTTTAAATTCCTAAGCTCGTAAAAAAAATCAACGAACATAAGTATAATCTCAACCCGGCCGACGAGACAAAAAGGCAAGGCGTTCAAACATGTGAACATCCTGTTCATTTTTTAAGAGCGCGCCATAAAGCTGCGGTATGGCCTTTCCGGCATCCATCTTTATTGCATCAGAGTCTATATCTTCAATAAGTAGGAGCTTAATCCAATCCAACAATTCCGAAGTAGAAGGCTTTTTCTTAATTCCATTGACCTCCCTAATTGAGTAAAAAACGTTAAGCGATTCCTTAAGTAGTTTGTTTTTGATATCTGGAAAATGAACCTTGATTATCTCTTCCATTGTTTCATTTTTCGGGAACTGGATGTAATGAAAGAAACATCGACGTAAAAACGCGTCGGGTAATTCCTTTTCATTATTTGACGTAATGATTATCAGAGGTCGATGTGTGGCTTTAATGGTTTGTTGTGTCTCGTAAACGAAAAATTCCATTCTATCAAGTTCTTGTAATAAATCATTCGGAAACTCGATATCAGCCTTATCGATTTCGTCGATTAAAACTACGGCCTGGTTTTTACTTTCAAAGGCCCGCCACAGAGGCCCTTTTTCTATATAATTTCCTATTTCGTCTACACCTTCTTCGCCCAACTGAGAATCTCGTAACCTGGAAACAGCATCGTATTCGTAAAGTCCATTTACGGCTTTTGTGGTGGATTTAATATGCCATTCTATTAATGGTTTTTCGAGAGCTCTCGCCACTTCGATAGCGAGTAGGGTTTTACCTGTTCCAGGCTCACCTTTAATCAGTAAGGGCCGCTCTAGGTTAATGGCTGCATTNACAGCCATATTCAAATCATCTGTTGTCACGTAATTATCAGTACCGGCAAACTTCATGGATCCCACTTTAATTTGTAATTTTACGCTGAGGTTTAGTCCTATATAATCGATCGAGGAAACTAGAGTACCGTTAGAAGGTAATCAAGCCCACGATTAACAAGAAAAAATGGAGTATAGTATGGCTTTTGCTGTTACCCTACATCTACTTTCTGCCGTAATTTGGGTAGGAGGAATGTTCTTTGCTGTTTATGTGTTACGACTAGCTGCGGGTCCTATGGAACCGACCGACAGAATCGCATTATGGAGCCGGAGTTTTAAAAAATTTTTTCCTTGGGTCTGGTGCGCGGTTATCCTCCTTATTAGTTCAGGTTACTATATAACTTTCGTGGGTTATGCAGGATTTAAAAACCTCCCCATTTTATACCATGTAATGCACCTCCTTGGATGGCTTATGGTAATGTTATATCTTCACTTGTGGTTTGCGCCTTACTCCCGATTTAAAAGGGCCGTAGAAGAGGAAAACATGGCAGTCGCCGGTCAAAATCTTAATCAGATTAGGATAATAGTTACTGCTAATTTATGGCTTGGATTGCTCAATATTATCCTTGGCGCAACAGGAAAATACATCAATTAACATATTAGCAAAGCCCATTGCCTACAGGAAAAAAGCCTTGGCTCTATTGATAAATAACGATGTCCAGAAGCGGACACGCCNCCCATCCGGTAAAACCTAATTCAGACGCTACGAAACAAATGACTGGCCCACATTAGCTAGCGTCATTAACGGAGATAGCAAAGGTCGAAAANACGATACTGAGAGTATATTCTTTGATAAGAACCTTGCAGGCTTGCAATTTGCCGCTATCGGCAGGGTAATTTATTAAAGTGCAAGGAAGAAAAATTTAGGAATGCATATTCCAATGGAATGGTTCCATCAATATATCAGAAACTAGTTCTAAACATTATTTAAGACCCATAAATATAAAGAAAAAGAATCCTTCCTAAATCTCTATCCCGATATTATTTTTTTCCGCAATATCACAAGCTAGTCCGGCCAACCCCATAAACCCGACGCCTTGATCTGAATTTTGTTTAAAGAGCGTTATTTGGTCGCTTGAAATTCGTCCTACTTTCTTTCCCGTCAATAATTCTCCGAGCTCATTAATATTATCCCAAGTAGTAATACCCCTTGCTATTGGCTCACATAAATCCCCGTGTTCTTCTGCAATTGATTGTTCCCGTATATTCACTAGTATCAAATCCGCACGGCGAACAACTTCATCATCGATTTCTCGTCTCGGTTTCGTTAACTTGGCTTGTTCCATTACTCCTTTTGTCGAATTGACAATAGAGGTGACATGCTGTCCTGATTCCAACCATTTTCCACGTAAAGCCGGAATATTGGTGTTCGTAGCGCAACAAATCAAATCCGAACCTGAAACAGCCTCACGAGCATTCTCAACCGAACGAATATCTAAGTCACAGTGATCCCTCATAAACCCAACAAATTTCTCCCTATTAACTGCAGACCTACTATAAACTCTCACTTCTTTAATTGGTCGAATTTTAGCCATTGCGACGAGGTGTCTTCGTGCCTGAAGACCGGTACCTAATAAAGCTAGCACCTTGCAATCCTCCCGTGCGATCAGGTCCGTTCCAACCGCACTGGTAATCGAGGTTTCAGTCCCAAAGGTTTCCTCAAATGTATCGAATGGATATAGGGGAAGAGAGCCNACAATGATACCTCTTAATTCCGCTGTTTCGGAGTTATAAACCACATAAACCCTTCGTCCTGCGCCATTATATTGTTGCGCGTCCCCTTTAAATGTGAACCTTTCCGCATGTATGAACATTCCGGAAACCTCTAATGTGGGGCAGCCTCCCGGGTGAACAGTTATCCGACGATCCTCATGTTGAATTCTTGTTTTCGGTGCGCTGAAAGAAGGACTATTTCCCTGATCTTTGAAACCATTTCTGACAGCGGCGATTGCATCATCCAAAGAGAGAAGACCCGAAAGATCTCGTGAATCGATTAATAACGCCATTGATATTTTCTATATATTACCATGAACAAATTTAATATATTTAGCCAAAAAAATCAAAAATAAGATCAGAGACTGATTGTGGAGCCTCTAGATTAATTGCGTGCCCACAACCTTCTATAATTTGAGTAGAACTATTGGGGATGCCTTTCTCATAAGCCTCTGCGTGACGCATGGGAACAAATTGATCTCTCTCACCCCATATAATCAAAGATTTCCCTTTAAATCGATGCAGGCGCTCTATTAATTTTGGATCATAAAAGTAAGGCGGTTTAAAACCAAAACGAGCNACACATCTAAAAATCTTGTATCTAAGCATACCCTGTGACTTACCCGTTAACTGGTCTGGAATCCAATCACCTGCCAATTCTCCATTACCATCGTTGAACAACATATGACGAACATCGTCTATAGTTCCATTAAGAGGCTGCACAGCCATAAACAAATCACCAATTTGTTCACCTGAAACAAATAAACCGGAGGCGCCGGCTAACACAAGCCTGTCTACGCGCTCGGGGTTATTCACAGCCAATTCTGCACCGAGCCAACCACCAACACAATTTCCGACAAGGTTAACTTTTTCGATGCCGAGTTCATCCATTACCTCTAAAGTATGAAAACGAAGATCATCAATATTTTCGAGGCTATTATCTTCTTCAGACCCAACGCAACCCGGCATTGCCGGAGCGATGATACGGTAATTTTTCTCTAGCAAGTCTATGAGATTAGTTTTTTCATCACTCAATCCNTGCATATCAGCAATCCCATGAAGATAAAGTACAGGTGCACCCTCCCCACCTTCATAAACCTGAATGTTGCGCCCTTGAACATTGAAATCACGGAGGCTCATTCCACAGCCTCCATCTCCTCAAGCATTGGAAAGTCTCTGGCAAAAAGATCAGCTGAGTCGCGACGCATCACGGGCATTACCTGTTCCGCAAACAATTTCATAGATTTTCGAGCCAATTCATCTTTCATGTTACCAAACTGAAACTGGATCAATAAATTGCCAACCTTTGCATCCTCAACAAATTCCCAAAGTTTTTTTCTAACTGTATCCGGGCTCCCTACCATAATTGAATTCTTACTTTCAAGATCTTCCCAATCTTTCGCATCACCAAGAAGATCACCCCCTGCGGCAGCNCTAGATGCATCTAGGAAAGCTTCCCACGAACGAAGGGATTGAGAGGGTACACCCGGCCCAAATGTCATCGATCGTCCCTGCTTTCTCAAGTGTCCCTTCAAACAATTTCTAAGAAAATAAAAGATACCTTCTTCNGACTCCGCTCTNGCCTGTTCATCTGTTTCGGCTACATACACAGATAAAAGAACNCCCATCTTAAAGGGGGTGTATGTCTTGCCATGATCTTTCATTACACCTGCAAATTCTTTGGCGGCCATGCGAGTACCGCCACCATGAGACCGTGAAGACAGAAAATAACAATAACCTCGTTTGGCAACTTCGCCCATAGATTCAACACTACGGGAACCTGGAACCCAAACCTCTGGGTGTGGTTTTTGAAGTGGTTTAGGCCAAATATTAACATAACGCATCGGATAACAGGGCCCCTCGTGAGCAAAAGGCCCATCGTCGGTCCAACTTTTTACAATTAAATCTATTGCCTCCCAAAGCCGCCGCCGTCCCTGTGGAGAAGGGACATTGTAATTAAATGCCTCCGGCCCACCGCCAACAGCGAAACCCGCAATCAGTCGCCCATCAGACATGTTATCAAGCATGGCGTATTCTTCTGCGACCCTCATCGGNTTCAAGAANAGNGGCGGAAGATTACCCAAGACAACAATTTTCCCATTTTTTGTAATTTGAGTCAGAGCCGAAGCCAAAATATTTGGCGATGGCATCAATCCGTAAATATTTTGGTGATGCTCATTTAGAACCATTCCATCAAATCCNAGCTCATCAGCATATGCGAGCTGACCNAGATATTCTTGATAGAGNCCTCGTGATTTTTCACCGTCCCANAACTTGTTGGGTACGGTCACCCACCCACTATCGTTATTTTCGTCAAAATCCTTAGGTAGATGTGGATAAGCCATAAAATGCCAACAAAACATGCGGACAGGTTGCATTCTTTATCCTCTCTTTTCTTATTCGATCGCCAGCGGCATCTGCTATCATGCTCTCCCGGGACATTTCGGGCAACCCGAATATAAATTCATGATCGAATACTGGGTTTTCGCTTAAATCCAATCCTTCAGAATTAACTATCGGTTCCCAGTTAAAGTTGTTAATAAGAAGGGCTTTAAAACCATTTATAGTTCAAGATAGACACGTTCGAACGAATTGTCTAATGGATGAGTATGACCGCATCTGAAAACCGTCCTTTGGTTACAACCGATTGGCTTGAGGAAAACATAGACAATCCCGAGGTTTGTGTATGTGATGCCTCTTGGTATTTGCCAACTATGAACAGAGACGGATATACGGATTATCAAGATTTGCATATTCCCGGGGCGGTTTTTTGGAATATCGACAAAATAGCTGATCAAAAGAGTCCNCTGCCTCATACAATACCATCAACTCCGCAGTTCCAATCGGATATGAGAAAGCTTGGAATTGGCGACGAAAGTACAGTCGTTGTGTATGACGGAATGGGACTATTTTCAGCTGCACGCCCTTGGTGGATTTTAAGGGCGTTCGGGCACGAGAAAGTCTTCGTTCTTGATGGNGGGCTGCCCAAATGGAAGGCTGAAGGACGCCCATTGACCGACAAACCACCGAAAGTACGCGCAACAAATTTTTCAAGAACCCTTAACAAGGACTTCTTCAGAACCACAGAACAAATACTAAAATACACCGACGACAATTCAGTACAAATTCTCGATGCCAGATCTGAGGGTCGGTTTCTTGGAAAGGATCCGGAACCGCGCCCTGGCTGCCGTCCCGGACACATACCAAGCTCCCGAAANCTGCCCTTTGATCGGTTGATTGACCCTAAAACCAAAACAATATTGCCTAATTCAGATCTTATTTCTGAATTTACTCATGCCGGCATCGATATTGATAAACCACTGGTTACTAGTTGCGGGTCTGGTGTTACGGCTTGTGTATTGGCCCTAGGAATGTATGCCTTGAACAAAAAGAAGGTGTCCGTCTATGATGGTTCCTGGTCCGAATGGGGCAGCAACAAAAATTTACCTGTCGAAAAAAAAAATTAATACCAAAGCCAATCAACTACTTTTAAGCAAGACAATAAAATTTCAGTATAGAACTTAAGCCACTTAACANATTTTGGTCTAATCCATGAAGAAAAAACAAGATACCCTTATCACCACGGCAGGCCGGGATCCCGATAAAAACTATGGATTTGTTAATCCCCCGGTCTATCACGCCTCCACTATCGTCGCACCAACCCTAGAAGAATTTCGTGAACGTCGTACCAGAAGATGGGAACTGGATGTATTTACTTATGGCCGACAAGGCTCGCCAACCCACCAGTCTTTAGAAGTTGCTACAGCCGAACTTTTAGGAGGAGATCGCGCGGTTTGTATGAGTTCTGGATTAGCGGCAATTAACGCGGCAATGCTGGCATATCTGAAAGCAGGAGATCACGTACTNATGGTCGACACTGTCTACGGCCCCACCAGAAATTTCTGTAATAATTTTCTTGGTCGATTTAACGTTTCAACGACCTATTATGACCCCACAATAGGCGANGNAATACGCGANCTCATTCANGATAACACCAAAATAATTTATACNGAATCCCCAGGGTCTCTNACTTTTGAACTTCAGGATATAAAAGCGATTGCACAAGAAGCACACAAAAGAGATTGTGTCGTAATTATCGATGATACCTGGTCTAGCGGTGTGTATTTTAAACCCTTTGATCATGGAGTAGATGTTTCAGTTATAGCTGCGACAAAATACATCGTCGGGCATTCAGATGTGATGATGGGAATCATAACTACAACAAATGAGCATTGGCAACGAGTGCGCCAATCAGCTTCCGACTTGGGTGCTAATTCTGGGCCGGATGACGTGTACCTTGCGTTGAGAGGACTTCGAACAATCGGGGTGCGCATGCGCCAGCATCATGTCAGTGGGCTAAAACTTGCTACTTGGCTTGAAAGTAGACCAGAAGTTGACCGAGTCTTGCATCCGGGCCTTCCGACACACCCACAGCACGACCTATGGAAGAAAGATTTTTCAGGTGCCTGTGGGTTATTTGGTGTAGTCCTAAAGCCTGTTAGTGAAAAAGCCATAGCATCAATGCTCGACNGCTTAAAATTATACGGAATGGGAGCAAGTTGGGGCGGCTTTGAAAGCCTTATACTTTTGACCAACCCCGCCGCGACGCGAACCGTGGCAAAAGAAAAATGGGAGAATGACGGACCCACCCTTCGAATTCATGTCGGACTAGAAGATATTGACGATCTTATTGCTGACCTAAAAGAGGGTTTCAAACGGCTTAACGCGAAACGTTGAAGAAAATAATCATGTCAGAAACATCCCACAAATTGTCTGAAACCCTGATTAGGAAAGTAATAGAGAGTATAAAATTTGATGCAAACGGACTAGTACCAGCCATAGCCCAGGATGAAGACACCAAAGAAGTACTGATGATGGCCTGGATGAATGGTGACGCAATTAAAGAAACGCTAGTCTCCGGCATGGCCTGCTATTATTCCCGGTCGCGGTCGAAACTTTGGAGAAAGGGAGAGGAATCGGGGCATGTTCAAATCCTTAAGGANTTCAGAATAGACTGTGACGCTGACACAATACTGCTAATCGTGGACCAAAAGGGGGTCGCCTGTCACACGGGGCGGCCAAATTGCTTTTTCAAAAAAGTCGATGATGGTAGCATTAAGATAATTTCAGAAGTTCTGATTGATCCCAAGACTGTATATAAAAAATGAATACTGAAACCAATAAAGAAGACGCCATTCAAGTTTCCCTGTTAACTGGGTGGCTGGGGAGCGGTAAAACGACACTTCTAAACTCATTACTAAAACACGAAGANATGTCGNAGACGGCAGTACTCGTNAACGAGTTCGGGGATATNGGTATTGACCATGATTTAGTTGATACAGTTGACGAAGATCTAGTAGAACTTACCACGGGCTGCATCTGTTGCACCATCCAAGGAGACCTTACCCGAGTACTGCGCGAGCTTTTTCTAAAGCGAGTGAAGGGAGAGGTCGCAAAGTTCAAGCGCGTGTTAATTGAAACGACTGGATTAGCAGACCCGGCACCTATACTGCACACACTCATAAATGATCCAATAATTGCAACGCGCTTTTACCTCGATGGGGTAATTTCCACTTCGGACGCCGTATTTGGCTTTGGGCAACTCGACCGCCACGAAGAACCAAGAAAGCAGGCGGCGGTTGCAGACAGAATAGTGATCACCAAAACTGATATGGCGGAAGAAGAACAACTGAACGATCTTGAATCAAGACTTCATTCAATTAATCCCACNGCAAAAATTTACAGAGTTACAAAGGGTGATATCAAGCCTGACAAACTGTTTGGGTGTGGTTTATATGACCCCGAGACCAAGACTTTCGACGTTAAAGAGTGGCTTCGAGAGGAAGCTCTCCGGGATCAGAATACAACACGGTCTCATGACCACGCACATGATCACGCACATCATCCGCATGGGGAACATGAACACAGTCATGATCCGGATAGACATGGAGACGGNATATCTTCATTTTGTATACGTTATGAAGAGCCCTTGGAGTGGCCGGCATTCGTTGCCTGGATACAAACCCTCATTACTCATCGAGGCGAAAATCTTTTAAGGATTAAGGGCATTATTAATATTGATGGAGAAGAACAACCGCTCGCTATCCACGGCGTACAACACATTTTCCATCATCCGGTAAAATTGCCGGAGTGGCCGAGTGAGGACCNCGATACTCGTATTGTATTTATTACCAAGGACCTAAAGAAAGATATTATNCAAAATAGCCTTGANGCTCTNCAGTTAGCCGCNAAAAGCTNAAATNGAATTNTCANAAAAAGCTACTNANTTTGAGTTCAACTNGAAACAGTCAAACTNTCACGGTCGTGCATTTCATTTAAGTCAAAGTCTTCTGGACCGAGCGGTATAATGCCCGAAGGGTTCAGGCCGGGCATCTCTCCCCAGTATCCCGCTTTTATAGATTGTATATCCGTGATCTCAGCTATACCAGGGTGCTGAAAAAGGTCTTTTAAATAATTCCACAGGTTATGCTGATCACAGATTCGAAATTTTGAACATTTGAAGTGCCCGTAGTAAACAAAATCAAATCGTATCAGCGTGGTGTAGAGTCTCCAGTCCGCTTCGGTAATGATCTCACCACATAGGTAGCGCCGATGAGCCAGCAATTCTTCTAGCCATTCCAATGTTTCAAACAATTTTACGTAGGCTTCTTCATAGGCTTCTTGTGACTTTGCAAACCCACAACGATAAACACCATTATTCAGCGTCTCGTAAATTCTTTTGTTATATTGGTCAATCTCAGATCTCAGGGACAATGGATACAGGTCTATCGAATTATCGCTCCACTCATTAAATTCGGCATTTAACATACGGACAATGTCCGACGATTCATTGTTTACAATTGTCCAGTTCTTCTTATCCCACAGTGTTGGCACCGTCACCCGACCGGTATAGTTGGAATTAGCTGCCCTGTAGGCCTGATGCAATTCAAAGACTCCATCAACCGGGTCTAGTCCCTTGCCTATGCCTTCCGAATATGCCCAACTTCTAATCTTGGGCAAATCTGATAGGGAAACACTAACAATATCTTCTAATCCCTTTAACCGGCGAACAATTTGGGTACGGTGTGCCCAAGGACAATTAGGCGCAAGAAAAAGATGATAGCGACCCTTTTCTGCAAGATACTCTGTGGACCCATCCGCTTTAATAGTATCCCTGAACACCGAATTTAGTCGGATAAAAGTCCCTTTATCACCAGTTCTGTATTGTTCATCATCATCAATCCACACACCCTCAAACAACATACCCATGATAAAATTCCCAATAACTATTTGATCTTAGGGTGCCTCATTCATACAAACGCATGTGCAAAGCTATTACAAATTTTCCCATACGATGTTATTCTTGCACCTCGGATGAATTACCCTGCCTTTTCCAGAGGAACCTCAAGATTAAATAGCCTTGCCGCATTTAGGCCAAGAATGTTTTTCTTATCAGCTTCACTTAAATGAGGCATATCCCATATGACGCTTGGCGTATCGAAATCCCAATGTGGCCAATCCGAAGCATAGAGAAGAGATTCTGGGGCGTTGATCATCTCAAAGGTATTTTCAAGTGCCCTCGGATGATCGGTTTCTAGAGGCTGACTAGTATAAAACATTTCACGCATATACTCGCTTGGTGGTCTTTTAAGAAGAGGCGCTTCCGATTGTCTCATAAGATAAGTATGGTCAAGGCGTTGCATTAGCCAAGGAACCCATGCCAAACCTGATTCTATCCACAAAGTTTTTAACTCAGGAAATTTTTCAGGAATCCCATTCCAAACCCAATTTGTCATATGCACAACATTACACCAGACAAAACTTAGGGCGTGCATTGCTCCAAATTGATTGATTTGCTTAGTCCACTCGTCTGCCCAATAATACCCCGCATGAAAGCCAAGAGGTTTGCCCACCTCCTGAAGCAAACCATATAATTTCATGTAACGATTATGGTGAACTGGCTTGTGTCTAACAGAGGTAATCATAAAGCCAATAACGCTGTCATTATCGGCAAATTCCTCGACAGTCTTACAACTGAGCTCGGCATCTCCAAATGGGAGGTATATCATCGCGCCAAGTTTGGGATCATCTTTCAGTATCCGCTCGGTAAACCAGCGATTGTATGCAGTCGAGAGTACGCCCTCCATATGATATTGAGGGTGGGTTCCTAAGTTCAACATTTGGGTAGGGAAAACAACCGTATAATCTATGGACATGCTCTCATAAGCCCGTTGCGCNAAAATCACNTCTCGGTGAAGTGANNTATCNTCAACAGCTTCCCCGCGTTTTCCCTGGTGGATNACGCGTCCCCCTACATCCTGATACCTNAGGCCCAAATCNCCATTNAGACCATACGGCGGAGACCCNGTACGATTAGTGACATGGTCAATAACCTGAAATTTGAGAACCTCGTCCTCAATATAATCGGCCATCTCGCTCCAACTTTCCGTCTCGACGTGATGTGAATCAATGTCGGCTATAAACAAATCATCAAAATTTCTTTCATTGCCCATCTTTCGGGCTCGCTCAAGAATATCTCGGGTATCTGAATTAGCAGTGATTTCCTTTACCGATAATTCACGAGGTGTCTCAACGCCACTGTCCATAGCTATCTCCTATCAGACATAAATTCTTTTCTATTATATCCCTCGCATTCAATTCCTGCCATACCCATCTAATGACAAAACTGTTACATAGACTTAACAATTAAAAAAACAGGTTATTATGAGAGGCAGAATGTCCATAAACGAAAACCTAAAAACTTTAATTAAAATGGCGGCACCCTTATGGGCAGGAGAAGCAGAAGTCGTAAGAACTTACTGGGATTCTTCAATCCGCACCCTAGAGACAGATCTTTTATGGCTGCGTCGCCAATGTTTTAAAGAATTTAATGGAAAAGGGCTTGGGGAACATAAAGATTTAGGTATCTTTTTGGGCCCGCTGACTGAAATCATTGACTCATTCCCGGAAATAGACCGATCAGTAGGCCGTCATCACATTGCTAATTTAATCGAAACAATACACGATGAATTTACGCATTATTGCCTATTTGCTGACGTCTACGATGCTATTAAAGAAGATGATACTCCACCGCTAGATCCACATACATTGGAGATTTGGGATGAGGACAAAATCTTAACAGACATGCGAATCAAACAAAATCACACCTACGGTGAAATTGGAATTCGTTCCAGTCATTTTACTGAGGGTGTCTATTGTACGTTATTTCGGGAGGGAATGCGATTAAAAGGTCGTGGCGGTAAAGATGAATTAATAGCAAGGGCCTGCAAAGTAATTTACGAAGACGAATTTGGGCATATGCTGAATGGGATTGTGGGTCTTGATAGCGAAAAAATGTCCAAAGCTGACTACACTCTTATGACCGAGCTTGTTATTGATCAGCTTCAGGCCAGAATTAAAATGCGCAATTCTGAATTCAGTTTTCCACTTTCTGAGATGCGCATTCAAGAAATTTATGACGGCAAGATAGAGCCGGAACCCTTTGACTTCGAAAAAGCAGCTAATATCATGAGTAGATCCACATAATATTTTTAACAGAAATTAATTAAGATAATGTTTTGATAATAAAATGGACATTTTCAAGATAATTTTTGTATTCTGTTAATCATCCGTCTTCTCGAAAGCAAGAAACATGTCATCTTCTCTTGAAACTAATGAAAATTATGTAACGGCGACAGTTCAATTCAGCATTCCAACTGGAGAGACCCCTGTCGCACAGGTAAAAGAACCGGGTCAGGGGTCGGATACGCGCACCGGGGTCTACAAAGATCAAGAAGTTATCATTTATAATGGTCGTGTTATTGCAAAAGATTTGAGCCTGGAAAAGCAGGGTTTTATTTTACGTAACTATGATACAAGTGTTGATGATTTCTTTGATACCAAGCAGATTAAGGAGATTTACTACCCAGAAATGGAAGAGATCGTTAAACGAGAAACTGGGTGCAGTGAAGTACTTGTATTTGATCATACCATCCGCATAGATGACAACAGTATGGCCCAGACCCATAAGGTAAGAAATCCCGTCAAAAATATGCATAATGACTTTACTCGCAAGTCAGCTCCCCAGAGAATTCGAGATCTCTTGCCAGTGGACGAGGCCAAAGAAAGACTCAAGAAGCGCTTTGGTTCCATGAATGTTTGGCGCCCTCTTATCGGACCGGTAGAGACCGCTCCTCTCGCTATTTGTGGGTGGGATACGCTTCTGGAGAAAGACCTTTTGGTGGCGGAGCGCCGTTATCAAGATCGAGTGGGAGGCGTCCTCCATCTAACATATAACCCGGAACAGCGTTGGTATTATTTCCCTAAGATGGAAACAAACGAGGTCGTCCTTTTAAAATGTTTTGACTCTTTGGACGATGGTACAGCCAAGTGGACCTGCCACGGATCCTTTCAGCCACCCGATATTCCGATCAATGCCCGACCGCGGCAGAGTATCGAAATACGCACTCTATATTTTTACGACGATTGACTGACACAGGCTCAGAAAAACTGCTGTCCAAACTTGACAGACGGTGGGCGTTTCAACTTGGCGCATTCTGGATGATTATTGCTGCAATTTCCTTTACGACGATGTTGTTTTTGGTGCGTTATCTTGAAGGGAGGTATCCCTCCATTGAGGTCGTATTCTTCCGCGCCCTCGCGGGCCTTGTTTTCGTGGTGCCTATTTTTTTAAGGCAGGGACGAAATGGTTTTCATACCAAACATTTTGGCATGCATATCTCAAGGACACTATTTGCTTTGGCAGCGATGTTCTTCTTTTATTACGGAGTGGCTCACGTTTCTATGTCAAACGCTACGGCCTTTACCTTCATAATACCATTGTTTGCTACGGTTGGAGCGGCACTCTTCCTTAAGGAGAGTGTAGACCTCCCACGATGGGGGGCTGCTATCGTTGGGTTTTTTGGTACATTAATTATAATAAGGCCCGGATATGCGGAGATATCATTACCGGTGCTCGCAATGCTATTATCCGCTGTTTTCTATGCTGGTTCTTGGTTGAGTATGAAGGTACTCACAAAAACAGATTCCGCTTCACTAATCGTTTTCTATATGAATGTGATGATTGTTCCCTTAACACTCATACCCACAATTTTCATCGGTTTTTTGCCTAACCTGCCCGACCTTATTGTTTTACTCGGTATTGGACTTACTGGTTCGTTCGCTCATTTTTGTCAGGCACGTTCATTTGGCAAGACTGACGCAAGCGCCGTAATACCCTTCGATTTTCTGAGGTTGCCCATGGCAGTGGCTTGGGGCTGGTTTTTCTTCGCAGAAACAACGGATCTTTGGACGTGGGTCGGGGCTGTAGTTATTTTTTCGAGTACATACTACATTGCATGGCGTGAATCCCGAGTTCAAAAAAAGATCTAAACATTAATTGATTGATATAATTGACTAATTCAAAGAATACAGCTGGATCTGATACAAAAGGTGTTCCTTGGCACCTTCAAGCCGCTGTATACGGCGTCGGGCTTTTTAGTACGACGATGTTTTACCTGGCCTCGGTTGTTGTCCCTCTCTGGGTCGCAACAATAGAATCCTCTCCATTGCTTATAGGTATAGTTCTGGGGTCTCGGCATTTTTTACCATTGTTTCTCTCTATCCATGGGGGAGCTCTCATGGATAGGCTCGGTGGACGAAAGGTGATGATATTCTTCGCCATTATAGGTATTGTTGCTCCCCTTTTATTTCCTGCAATGCCCTGGATCTGGGCCGTTCTAATTCTCCAAATGATTGCCGGCCTGGCTGATTCAATGGGGTGGCTTGGTGCTCAAACACTTATTGGNCATTATATGAGAGGTAGCACCGTCTATACGGCTCGNCTGAGTTTTACCTGCCGTTTTGGNCCGCTTCTTATTCCTCCATTNATTGGATTAATCTGGGATACCTGNGGATCCACNTGGGCCTTTNTCGGTTTAAGTATTTGGGGTTTGGGCATGCTTATTTGCGCACTCATGCTGCCCGTCCATGAAAANCGGGAGCCCNATCAAACCCAACTTCNGCGANGTCACATCAAACTTTCTGACCTATTGCCAANGCTNGNTGACTACATCGACGCCTTCCGATTGCTCTCCGTTCCTGCAATTGGCCTAATNGTAATGGTGAGCATGCTCTCGCATGTGGGAGCTTCCGTTCAGAGCAGTTTTTATGTCGTCTACCTTGGTGGAAAAGGTTTTTCTGGAACAGAAATAGGATTTCTTCTTACAGCGGCTTCTGTAGCCGCAGCCTTGGCGGCTCTCTCGGCTCACTGGGTTACACGCTACATAAAACCCTATTGGTTTGTGATGGCGACAATACTTGCCGGCGTATTATCTGTCGCAATTACCCCTGCCCTTGGCTTGCTATGGCTACTAATGCTTGCTTCGGCTGTCAGAGGGGCAGCCAACGGAGTAACACAACCAATCATCATTTCGACGGTGTTACGAGCTGTAGGTGTAGAATCAAGAGGAAAAGCATCCGGTGTCAGGGGAACCTGCAATCGAATAGCGTCTATTGGTGCACCCGTTATGATGGGGGGCCTGGCAGAATTAGTCGGCATTGAACTTAGCTTTTACATTGTCGGTCTATTGGTGACTCTGCTGATGGGAGCTTTAGTTCTTCATGTAAAAAGGTCACCCGAGCTATCGGCTTCTAACAAATTACAAAAAAATGCTGATAATTACTGATAAACTTATAAAATAAAGTAAACTCTTTTTAATAGAATAGGTTTTCTTGAGACGGGAATAATGTGACACTCTGCGCTCAAGAAGATCAGAGTTCGTACAATATTAGATAAAATCAAAGAGGAAAAAATGTTAAAGCAATTTACAAGTTTTGTAGCCGTTGCTTCCGTATCTGCCTTTCTTGCCGTATCTCTCAGCGGCTGTGAAGAAAAGAAAGACGCAAAAAGCGAGAAAGCGACCCCAGAAAAAACAGCACAAGCTGCTCCTTCTCAATCAACTTTAGAAAAAGTTAAGAGCCGAGGGCATCTGCAGTGTGGCATTAACACCGGATTAGCCGGATTTGCTTACACCAACGATCAAGGGACCTGGGAAGGTTTTGACGTTGCTTATTGTCGTGCACTGGCTGCAGCCGTGTTAGGTGATCCTAATAAGGTGAAGTTTACCAACCTAACCGGTAAAACACGATTTCCGGCACTGACTTCCGGCGAAATTGATGTCCTATCCAGAAATACGACATGGACATTTTCGAGAGANGTAGATCTCAAGTTTACATTTATTGGTGTCTCATACTATGACGGACAAGGCTTCATCGGCCGTAAAAAACTTGGTGTTAAAAGTGCCAAAGACCTCAATGGCGTCTCAATTTGCATTCAGACAGGCACGACCACGGAAATGAATTTAGCTGATTTTTTCCGTACTAATAAGATGAAATATGAGCCTGTCCCAATAGAAACAAATGCCGAGGCAAGAACAGCCTATCTGGCAGAACGTTGCGACGTTTATACAACGGATGCCTCCGGGCTGGCGGCAACGAAAAGTACCTTCAAGGACGCCGATAAGCATATGGTATTCCCAGAAATTATTTCTAAGGAGCCCTTGGGCCCTCTAGTTAGACATGGAGATGACCAATGGGGCGACATCGCTCGCTGGACCCTAAACGCCCTAATTGTCGCCGAGGAACTCGGAATTAATAAAGGAAATGTCGGCAAAATGGCTGAAGGCACAAAAAACCCTGAGATTAATCGTCTTCTCGGTAAGGAGGGTACCCTCGGGGAAAAACTTGGACTTGACCTTCAATGGGCGGTCCGCGCCATCCAGGCTGGAGGAAACTATGCCGAGATATTTGAAAAATATCTCGGCGTGAATACGCCTCTCGGGCTCTCTCGTGGACTAAACGCACTTTATAACCAAGGTGGTATCCTCTACGCGCCACCAGTGCGATAACGGTTATTTTCTCCTCCGGATTTCTTTTGGGATTCGGNGGAGAAATTTCCACAGGGGTCTATTTGAGATATCCAGTCCTCCACTAATCCCTTTTTCCCGATAACCAATGCTTAGGCAATACCTCAACAANGAACGGTCGCGAGGCTACGTAATACAAGTTATCTTGTTATTGGCCTTGGCCGGACTCGTTTTATTTTTCGTCGTCAATACAATTAGAAATTTAGAAATTGTCGGCTTAGCAACTGGCTTTAGATTTCTAGGTGATACTGCCTCATTCGATATCAATCAGAGGATTATTGATTATTCTTCAACCTCTACATATGGGCGTGCGATCATTGTAGGAGGATTGAATACAATTCTTGTCGCCNTNCTCGGNATTATAANGGCNACAATACTNGGNTTTACATGCGGAGTGTTGCGGCTTTCNAGTAATTTTCTAGTTAGATCTACTATTGCATCTTACGTAGAATTTACCCGAAATGTACCAGTCCTGCTGCAGATAATNTTCTGGTGGGTAGTATTACTCACCTTACCAAAAGTTATGGAAAGTATTTCTCTTGGAGAATTTATCTTCCTCAACAATCGAGGAATAAGGCTACCCAGTCCCATTTTTGGGGATGGCTCCCTGTATATTTTAATCGCAATTATACTTTCTTTAGCTGCTGCATTTTATTTTATCAGGTGGAGTCAAAAAGACTTCGAAAAAACTGGAAGACAAAGACCGGTATACACAATAGCTCTGGGTATTGCGGTGTTAATACCCACCATTGTGTATTTAAATTTAGGCTCTCCAATCAGTTTTAATGTACCCGAGCGTGGAAGGTTTAACCTTATTGGTGGATTTAATGTTACCCCTGAACTATTTGCCCTTTGGATTGCACTATCGACTTACACCGCAGCCTTTATTTCAGAAATTGTCAGGGCGGGTATCCTATCGGTATCCAAGGGCCAAATTGAAGCTGCCAAGTCTCTTGGTTTACCCAAAAATTTAATTACCCGGAAAATAATTTTTCCTCAAGCTTTAAGGGTGATCATACCCCCACTCACNAGCCAATACCTGAACCTTACAAAAAACTCTTCCCTAGCCGTNGCAATAGGNTATCAAGATATCGTCTCAGTGGGAGATACCGTCTTNAACCAAAGTGGTCATGCCCTAGAGGTTGTGGCCATTTTCATGNTTTTCTACCTTACTTTGAGTTTGCTTACATCGCTTTTTATGAATTGGTACAATGCNCGGATTGCCTTGGTGGAACGATGATAATGCAACAAAATAAAGCTAGACCTTCAAGATTTCCGACTTTCATTCAACAGACATTATACTGGGCTCGTAAAAACCTTTTCAGCAGTCTTTGGAACACCACTTTAACGCTCTTGACGATCTATTTTTTCTATCTGGTTGTTCCACCGCTTCTGGATTGGGGTATATTTAATGCTGATTTTGATGGGTCTTCTGCTAAAGATTGTCAAACAGGAGGGGCTTGCTGGGCTTGGCTAGACCAAAGAATTCATCAGTTTCTTTATGGATTTTATCCGCCAACGCAGTATTGGCGAGTCAATCTCTCTATTATCCTCATGATACCAGCCATTGCCTATGTCTTATTTGATGGACTGCCCTGTAAGCGGATAGGACGATGGTTTTCTGTACTATATCCTGTTATTGCAGCCTTCCTGCTCCTCGGAGGACTGGGTCTTCAGGGAGTGACCACAGACAAATTCGGTGGGTTCATGCTAAACCTCGTCGCGGGTCTGTCGGGGATATTTTTATCGCTGCCGATAGGTGTCCTTTTAGCACTGGGACGGCGGTCNAAACTTCCATTGGTCCGATGGGTTTGTATTGTTTTTATCGAGCTCTTCCGTGGAGTCCCGCTTATAACTCTTCTTTTTGTAGCCGTCATCATCCTGCAATTATTCCTACCGCCAGAAGTTACAATGGATAAATTATTTCGNGTAATGATTATGATTACCCTATTTGCNTCCGCCTATATGGCAGAAGTNATCAGAGGTGGACTGCAGGCAATTCCGCAAGGACAATACGAAGCAGCGGAGGCTATGGGCTTGAAATACTGGCAGTCCATGAGGATGGTGATATTGCCACAGGCACTGAAAATTGCNATCCCCGGTATAGTAAATACCTTTATCGGTCTCTTTAAAGACACTACCCTTGTCATTATTATTGGCCTTTTTGACATTCTTGGCCAGGCGCGGTTACTTCAATCTAATCCCGACTGGATGGGCGTGGTGGCACATGAAACGTTTTTATTGGTTGCACTCCTCTTTTTTATTATCTGTTTTGCAATGTCGCGATACTCGATTGGATTAGAAAAACGCCTGAATACAGATAACGAAACGTGAGATGAAAGCTTAAAGCATATGAACAACGACCCGGTTATAAAAATAGGCTGTCTGAACAAGTGGTTTGGAACATTCCACGTTCTCAAAGATATAGACCTTGAAATAATGAAGGGTGAAAAGATTGTGATTTGTGGACCGTCNGGCAGCGGAAAATCAACCCTGATCCGCTGCATAAACCGGCTTGAAGAGCATCAAGACGGTCAAATATATGTTAACGGTATTGAATTGACCAATGACTTAAAAAATATCGAGGACATTAGAAANGAAGTGGGAATGGTTTTCCAGTCTTTTAATCTTTTCCCTCACCTTACGGTCCTTGATAATTGTACCTTGGCGCTGCAATGGGTGAGAAAAATGCCCAGAGATGATGCCGAACAGTTTGCGATGGAATATTTGGAGCGCGTTCAAATACCTGAACAAGCAATGAAATACCCCGGGCAACTTTCCGGGGGACAACAGCAACGGGTAGCCATCGCGAGATCCCTTTGTATGAAACCTGAAATAATGCTTTTCGACGAACCCACTTCCGCCCTCGACCCCGAGATGATCAAGGAAGTTCTCGATGTCATGGTTGACTTAGCGGAAACCGGCATGACGATGCTTGTGGTCACTCACGAGATGGGATTTGCCAGCAGAGTTGCAGATCGAATAATTTTCATGGATGAAGGTGAGATAATCGAACAAAATTCGCCTGAGAATTTTTTCGAAAACCCTGAAAATGAGAGAACAAAACTCTTTTTAAGCCAGATTTTAGCTCATTAAAATTAATCAAATTGCACTCTAACTCCTTTTGGTTTGGTATTGGGGTCCATCGGATCCTCTCTAAGAGTGAAGGGCCAAAATAGGATATCAGACGACTGCAATAAAACCTTTTTATTAGAATCAAAAAACATAAGGTCCCTTTTTCTGAAAACTACCTTCAAATTATTTCGTTGGGCAAGGCAACCATAATTATTAACAAAAAATTCTTTGTCACGTTTGGAAAGATCAGTACGGATTTGGCCATTTTTGTAACGATTGTGATCAGTCTCTCCAGCTATAGTTAGACCCTTTGAAGTTGAACTCCTAAATTCAATAAATCTGTCCGGGTGCACGTTTCGTTGGAAGTTAAACCGAATTCTATTTCCTTTATTACCGAAGAGTGTGACCTTGTTTGAAATCAAATCAAACCCCNCTGTTCTAACACCAGAACCCAGAAAATTAATCAGTATACCATCATCATACTTACATCCGGCGAAAACTTTCAACCCGGACACACGACCAACTGAATTCTTCTCAGCTTTTAGCTCTAAGATATCCTCTGACNGTAACAGTATTACAATCCGCTTACCAAACTTTCTTTGTTTAAAACTCTTGTCGATCGGCCTGCCCCTTTTATTCCAATCANGCTTTTTNGCCTCCTCGGCTGCTTTTCNTTTCGCCTCTGCTATTGCCTGCCGCCTGGCTTCTTCAGCCGCCTTTTTCTTTGCTGCAGCTATTGCCCTCCTTTTTGCCTCCTCGGCTGCTTTTCGTTTCGCCTCTGCTATTGCCCTGCGTTTTGCCTCCTCGGCTGCCTTCTGTTTAGCTTCTGCAAGTTGTTTTTTTAAATTTTTTAATTCGGCCAACTGGTTCAATCTCTTACGTTCTTTTCGTTCAGATTCCTTTTTTTTCTGAAAGGCCAATTGTTTTGCCTCTGCTAACAAACGCATTTTTTTCTTTCGGACTTTTTCGATTTGAATTTTCGCTTCAGAAAATAGATCCCTGCTACTACCTGTTATTTGGCCCTCTATAATCTCACAATCCAACGGGTGGTCCGAAAATTTTCCTTTAAAATATGTGGTATTTTCTTTCGGATAAAATTTTCCTTTGAATTCCCAACTTCTATTTTTTAGATTCANAATTCCAGTTTTCGCGTTGAAGGCCCCAAAGGCACGGGTATCACCGGAGCGACCTCCGTCATTCTCCCAGGTCCCCNTCATTTCAACCCTGTTTTTAAAAACTCGAAAATTAAAATTAAATTCGTAGCTAGAAACAGTGTCATGTTGGCAATCCTCTGACTTAAAAACCCACTCAGTATTATCGAGTAGTTTTGACGGTAATATTTCGGTAAGAGCCGGGTTAAAAAAACAAGAAATAACATAAATGAGGATACCCCATCTGATACCAAACCATTGGTTATTCATTTATCCACTCCCCCTAGGTAAAAAAAACCTTTTTTGCTTTGTGTATTATTCGACTATTTACTGAGTAAATTTGTCAACTAATTTTACTAAAAATAGAATACTTAAGAAAAAAACTAAGGAATTATTAAATGAGTGAAGTTTATACCCCCATTCCAAGCCATTGCAATTCATGTCGGCACTACGACAATAAGGCTTTTGGAGCAGTCAACTATGGACAATGTCGCTATTATCCCCCAATGAATATAGAAAAAATTGGAGAAGGATTAGGAAGAGGCGTATGGCCAATAGTCGGATACGATGACTTTTGTGGAAAATTTACAGAAAGTTAAAAAAAACCCCCAATAGTCCTGGTCAATAAGTTCAATCGTCTTTGCCACTACTATAAAAATTTAATTGGCCCCAGCCTTTTTTGCCAGAGGCATTTGATTTAAATCCTTGTTTTTTATAAGGTTTTTTTCTGTTAAATTAAAACCTAAAAACTGAATGGATTTCCTAATATCCGGCACAGGAAAAAAAGCCATGAACGTAGAAAATTTCAATGAATTTCCAAATTTACCTAGCACCCACGTACTGGACAATCGGATTTATACCAACCAAGAAATTTTTGAACTTGAACAAAATGATATTTTTCAAAGTAGCTGGTTGTTTGTCTGTCACGAGAGTGAATTACCGAAGCCCGGCTGTTTCAGAACCACACTCGCTGCGGGAAAGCCCATAGTAATTGTCCGCGGAGACGATGGAAAAATCCGTTCATTTTACAATATTTGTCGGCACCGTTCTTCTCCTGTCGTGCGAGCGGACACTGGCCGTGCAAGGGAGTTTCAATGTTTTTACCATCTTTGGACCTATAACCTAGAAGGTAACTGTACAGGTGTAACTAAACCTGACGGCTATAAGTCCGTTAAACTTGATAAAAATAAACTCGGACTGATACCCATCCGAACTGATTTGATTGCCGGACTCGTTTTTGTTTGTTTAAATGGCGATACTGACCCTCTCTGTGACTACCTTGGAGATATAATAGAACCGATCATCGAGCCTCTGAATTCCGCAGAATTGGACGTGTTTCATTTTCACCGGGCAGACGTCCAAACTAATTGGAAACTCTGGCAGGATAATAACAGTGAACGCTACCACAGCATGCTGCATGTTATTAATCGTAAAACACAACCCTGGGTAAAAGGAAAAAAGAGCCCGATGAAACTGAGGATCGGGATGAATGGGCACAGTGGCTACTGGTCTGACGGCGCAGCTGAGGTTGATTATGCAGCAGGCGGTTACTCCGGTGTTACAACCGGTATCCTGCCAGGGTTAAAAGAAAACGAGATGCGGGTCATTAATCTTTTTCCGGATACAATGGTGAACATCCGTTCAAACGTGATACGGATAGATCGGATGGTACCTGTATCCGTTGGATTAACGAGGGTTGAATGGTGGGGACTTGGTCTCAAGACCGTTTCTGAAAAAACCCGGATGGAAAGGCTTAAACACCATAATATGTTCTGGGGGCCAACCGGCCGAAACTTGGGAGAGGATGTCATCGCAGTAGAAGAGCAGTGGACGGCAATGAACTCAGAAGTAGTTCGCTACAGTATTCTTGCCAGAGAAGAAGACTTGAATCCAACGGACGATGCAAACCTACGAGCTTATTATAAAGAATGGGGAAGAAGGATCCGCCGCCAGCCCCATGCACCGTTTGAAACCATAAACGGAGATAAGTATTGACGAGTAAAAAAAATCCAGAACAAAAAATAATTTGTTCAATAATAGAGCAGGAATCTATTTTTAAGTTAATAAGGCAAACCGCATCCTGGTTAGATGAAGAAAAACTCGATCTTTGGCTAAAGTCATTCAGTAATGATAGTCACTATGAAATAAAAGCATCAAGTCCAGAGATTGGATCTGAAATGTCATGGTGGTACTCCGATAAAGCGGAGCTAGAAAAAATTATTGAGGAAATACCTGATCATGTAAGGGATAAGGCAAAACGTTTACATTTAATTACACCTATATCAACACAGATAAAAGAAACTCGCGCATCAGTTTTAACCCATTTTTCTATTTTTAGAACAGCGACCGATGGAAGGAGTTCTCTTTATGTGACCGGTAGATATGAAGACGATGTTATAAAAAAAAATGGTCACTGGTTTTATAAAACCCGTACCGTCCTCTTGGATACCAGGATCATCGAGCCATTTACCCATCTACCTTTGTAATAAGTGAGCGGAAAATTTTTACGTTTTATTTATCCAGGATTTTCAATGTTAATTAAAAACGATGACTTCGAGGCAACTTTAAAATGACCCTTAAGCCTCCTCTCGGAGATGATTCCAAATCAATACTGCCGCCATAAAGAGTAGATATTTGATTGACTATTGATAAGCCAAAGCCGTGGCCTGGAACTGTTTCATCGTACCGTTTACCTCGGGAGAGCATCGTATCTCTTATATCCTCTGGAATTCCAAACCCGTCATCATCTATCATAAGGATTAACATTGGACGCGGACTTTTGACCGCTTCCATCACTTCCGCCTTAATCCATACATTTTGCTTCGAATATTTAGCGGCATTCTCAAGAAGATTCCCCAGCATCTCTTCAAGATCGCTTTGAGGCCCACTAAAGTGAAGTTCACCTTCTACTTGGACATGTATAGATATATTCTTATCAAAATACTGTTTCCTTATAGCATTTGATAGTGAACGTATTACTGACAGTAAATTCGTAACGTCATTCGTAAGGGTATTCCGATAAATTTCCTTTTCTCTAAGAAGATAACTATTGATATGTCTTTCTACTTTTTCAATTTCTGATTGAATGATCTCTTGGTTTTGGGTCGTGGGTTTTCTATTTTCATTTCCAATTACAGAAATTGGGGTTTTTAAAGCGTGGGCTAAATTGCTTACCTCGCCGCGGGCCTTAGAAAGAACATCCTCTGTGTGCCGAAGGTGTGCATTCAACTCATCTGTTAACGGTTTAATCTCTGGTGGATAATCCTCTTCAAAACTTTTTGTTGCCCCCTCTCTTATGGATAAAAGAGAATTTTTCAATTTTTGCAGTGGCTGCAATCCAAACCTAACTTGAAAAAAAGTACCAAATAATAACATGCAAGCCATTAAGCCAAAGGCGATTGCCACTCTATTGTTTACCCTATCAATTGCATCAATCACAAATTTGGGGTTAGCGCCAACCAAAAATCTGTATTCTCTTCCTGAGGCAGAATCATTCACCTTTAGTTGCATAACCTGTAAATCCGTATCCGATGGTCCTGCACCATATAAAAGGGTTGGTGCCTCCGAAGTGGGATATTTAGAAACAGGAATTGTAAAGCCTTTCATCGATAACGACCGCCCTACAATAAGCTGATCTTTGGTTCTAATAATTTGCCAATACCAGCCGGATTTAACCTGATTATATTTTCTGTCTTCATAATATTTTTGAAAGGACATAAGTTCTCCTTCCGGAGAAAATCGAGTGAATTCTACGAGTCTGTCCAGATCTCCTTTAATCTGCCTATCAAGCGTCTCAATGATCGGTGCTTGAAGATAATGAGCAACAAACAGGCCCCCTAGTATTAAAGGAAAAAGGATCCATAAAGTAGCGGAACCCCACAACCGTTGGGCTATAGACCAGGGTTTATTCATTTAGAATCACTCGATGATGGCTCCGGCGATGGTAGCGATAGTCTGTAACCCCTTCCACGAATGGTATCTATATTCACGCCAGGTAATTTTTTTCTTAAGCGGGCAATAAAAACATCAATGGTATTGGAATCCTTTAGAGAATCCGGATCGTGTTGAAGATCATATATATGTTCACTTAGTTCAGTTCTACTAAAGACCTCATCTGGGTTGTGCATCATAAAGGCAAATAACTTAAACTCATGAGCCGTTAACTCCACTAGTTTACCATTTAAAGTAATGCGAGAACTTCGAGTATCGAGAATAACGGGACCACAGGTTATTTGTGCTGAAGAATGTCCGGAATGCCTACGTATAATTGCACGCAACCTCGCTAATATTTCTTCAATATGAAAAGGCTTGGTAACGTAATCATCTGCACCCTTGTCAAAAACCTCAACCTTCTCTGACCATTTATTACGTGCTGTCAGAACGAGTACCGGAACGTTCTTCACAGGACTTTCGGCGTCCAAATCACGCCACGCCTCCAAAACACTTACCCCATTAAGTTTAGGTAACCCCAAATCCAATATGATGGCATCATAGGTTTCTGTTTCGCCAAGAAATTGACCTTCTTCTCCATCGAAAGCTTTATCGACGGAGTAATGCTCATTTTCTAATGCCTCGACGAGCTGTTTATTTAACTCTAGGTCATCCTCGATAACGAGAACTCTCATCAAGAAAGTCTCCGTTTTAAATTACTAAATTCTACATTCTTTCTGATTGATAAAATTATACAGCCATTCAGTCAAAGAAAAGATCTCCAATACGAACACTTCTGCATGTTCCTTCATGAATATTTGATGAATATGTCATTCAAACTCCATTCATGAATTCTTTTGTTAAATGCTCGCGCTTAATCCGAAGCCATTCTTAGCAGGGCGCTTGGTTTTAAAAAGAAAGTAAATTTACGGAGAAAAATTATGATTACTTTTCCTAAAACATTAATGATGAAAAGCATAATCCTACACCTCGCTTTGGTCATCAGTATTTTTATATTTAACCTAAATACAGTTAGCGCCCATCAACAAAAGGAAATCAATAAAACTAATTTTAATAGTTTAGCTCAAGAGTTAATGGACGGTTTAAATGATGCGCTGCTTAATGACTTCTCCACACGATCGGGATATGGCCGCCCCGGTATTAAGATATCTTCATTTAAGGTTTCAAGATACAAAAACACAAAAGCATTAACAAATTTAGCAAACGAGTATAATGCACGCTTGTTAGCGGCATTAATTAAAATATCGGATGGTCGTTTCAAATTTATAGCGGAGGTGGATAAATTCAGAATTGAAAAATTAAAAGACCTTTGCACCGACCTCGATAATTGCCCCGGAGATAGGAACTCCTCCTATTATGGACCGGAAGCCGATATCTTAATTACTGGATCTCTTAGAATATTAGGTCATAAAGCATTCCTTACCTACCAAGCCACCGGAACTGAAAATGGCTTAATCTTAGCTGCAACATCGAGAACAAGTATAACTCTGCCCCACAAGTTCCATCATCGCCTTAGCTCTCCTATTTACCGCCTACCAAAAAATTATAGTAGTTCTTTGATTGCAGAAGAGTTCCGCCATTCCTGCACGCAAATTAAAAAGTTTCAGCGTTATCTAAAAACATTAGGCTACCGACCGGGTCGCATTAACGGAAAAATATCACTGGCTACACGTGAGGCCATAAAGGCCTTCCAATGGCACCATAATATTCCTGAAACCGGTAACTATAGCTGCTCACTATTTTGGCAAGTAAAAGCCCAAATGCCTGTGGATAGTAGGTGGTAAATGACCGGCGGAACCCAAGAAAATGCCATGACTGAAATTGCCCTCGCAATGGCAATGGGTTTTTTCAGCATAATGGTCCTTACAATGATTTCCATGGGCGTACCCACAAAAACCACTGTGGAATCAAAAAAACATATTCCGATCTTCAAGCTTTTACCGTCCGGTACAGATCAAAATACAACCTCTCAAACCAACAGGAATGATGTCTTGATCATTTTTGATGGCAATTCCTACCTGGACCACAGGTTAAAACCCATAGATCCAAGAATTATAAACAAGGAAAACAGAATAATTCTCGCGCTCACACCAGAATTATCACTCAAAGACGCCTTGTCAGCGCAGGCAAAACTTATGACGTCGAAAGTAATCCTGACAACTCTCAATGAGGGATGGAAACGAGCACTAGCAAATCATAGAAAGGAGTTGATTAATGAAAAATAATTTGAATTTAAAATTTTTTACTTTTGAAATCACATTGACATTTCTTGTTATCATACCCGTTCTCGTATTTTTTTCTTTAAGTTCCATGGCTAACGAACACCATAACCGTGCCTCCATTAAGAAAATGGTTGTTGAAGGGGCGGATAAGGTCGGCGTTTCACGGTCACTCGCACTGGCCGTCGCTCATGCCGAATCAAATTTCGATCCTAAAGCAAAAAGTCATAAGGGAGCTCGCGGGGTTATGCAGATTATGCCGGCGACATCAAAACGGGAATATCTGATTCACCCGGATCGGCTCTGGGACCCAGAGTTAAATATAATTATAGGCCTTCATTATCTCCGACGATTAATAATCCGTTACCAAGGACGGGCTGACCTTGCGCTTTCTTTTTACAACGGCGGTTCAGCTGTCGACCGGGAAGGAAGAGGAAGGCCTCGTGTAATACCCTATACCCGCCATTATGTGATGAAAGTCACCCGACTACGCTTCAAGTACCAGCGTAGTCTTCGTACTGGACGACTCAAATCCATTAACTTCAACCAATAACTTCAATCAGGAGTATTATTTAATGTCTTTTCCACAATCAAAAATTTTTCCAAAGATAAAACTTTTTCAAATTACCCTCATCCTTTTGGCCCTACCAACTCTTAGTGCCTGCAGCCTTGAAGAGAAGAAAGCCAACACGATATCTGATTTCCATAAGCATCGTTCGGCAGAGATAGCCGCCATGAGACAATTTAGAAGCTGCGCCGATGAAGGTAAAACCCTTGACCAAAAAGCAAGGATGTCGGGAGGTTCAGGAGCTTATCTTGCTAGCGCAAACGTCCTGAAACAATGCGAAGCAGAAATACATCCAAGTCACAATTCAATTGCGACTGAGGAAAGAATGCAGGCATACGCATTAGCAATCCAAAACTATGTAAAGGGTCGTGACATTACATCGGCTCGCGCAGCATTGAAAAAATTTAAAATAAAATTTTCAGGAAAAGATTTTTACTATCCGGATGGCACGTCATTCATTTTAACTATGGAAACTCTTTTAGGCATGCATGACGAAATGTCATTCGGTCAATTTTCTTCTCTAAATATCAGTAAAACGCTGAAGAAAGAAATGAGACGCCTCCACTATTGGAAAAACAAATAGCAACCCAACGAGAGCTAGAACAATGATACAGACTTACATACAGAAATTAATATCCCAAAATAGAGTATCAAAACAATTAACAGGAACCCTGTGCCTAGGTCTCCTTCTTTTTTCGGGATTGTCTAGCCCGTCCATTTCCAAGACGGCAACTGATAATTCCAACTGGGCGCCAACTTCTAGTGAACGTTTGATCAAACTTCCGCCTAATTATCTGAAAAAATCGATTGATCGTGACTTCGAAAGGTCGGGTTTAGCTAATGCCTTATACCAAAACCAGGATTCTATTAGTTTAAAGATTGAAACTTTGAGGGATATACAAAGTTCCATAGGACAGACTGATGACGCGGAACTAAAGATAGAATTACGACACCAATATCTAGCAGAAAAACAAGCATACCTTGAGCTTGTGGCAAAAGATCAAAAGTTTCGTCGAAAACGGACAGAAACGAAACTGAAATTATACGAAAAACTTCTGAAAGGTCTTAATCGCAAGAAAAAATCGTTAACTCCTCAAAAGGCCAGACTATTAGAACAACAGATCAAAGCTAAAAAGCGTTTCAATGCATCGATATATGAAGTCGACAAAAAGTTGTTTCAATACGGGGTAATGGAGGAAAGTAAGTATGCCAGAAATTATGCCAAAAACGCGGACGCAATCCATCGATTAATACAAGCTATTAAAAACCATCCTTCTAGTGAACTCGCGGGCCCACACCAGGTGGGGCAAAGCAAATCTGACTTTATAAGGCAAATTATGCACGGATTAGAAGCAAGTCTGGCCATCCTGGATCAGGAAAAACAAATTCTCGGATACATGGCGAAAGTCGTATCACTCGATGCTCGAGCCTTAGCTGAATCACTGCCTGAGGCACAAGTTGTCAGAAAAGATTCAAATAAACCCCTTAAAGCTATTGAATTTTTTATCAATTAGGAGAAAAACATGACCAAAATTAACCTACGTAATTTATCCCTTATTGTATCGTTTATAACCGCAATCATTTATGGCAGCGCTGCTCATGCCGGAACCCTTGAAAATATGGAGAGGGAGCGGGCTATCCTGATAGAAACCTACCTGTCATTTGATCTTAACGAAAAGCAAAGGTCTCAAAGGTTGGCTATATCAAAGAAAAGACTCACTGACCTTGAAAGATTGGTTCTCAGGGATAAATCCCTTTTGGGAAGTAACCGAGGCATGGTTCGCAGCGCCTTTAATAATTATGACCTTAGTTTCTTGCTTCATGCTTCCCTTGAAAAAAACCGAACTGTTTTTGAACATTGGCTTCAGGAAATCGGGGTTTCATCATCAAGTCTTATGAAGGCGCGATTGGGAAGGCGGTAATATGTTACGGGTTATATCTCACGGAAGAACCGCCTCAAGAACTCTTAGCTACATGCTTGGCTTGACCGTTATCCTACTCGCGATTTCCGTTATCTTTACAGCGAAACCCTTGCCGGAGGTGACTGATTGGTTGAGGGACGTCCTCGGCTACTCGTTTCTAGGCCTAACGGGCATCCTTGTATTTGTAGTTTTCTTCTGCTGGATAAAATTAATTTCAGAAGAAAAAGAGAATTTCGAGGTATGGATGATATCCGGTATCCAAGCAGCTAACGGGATCATGACGCTGGCCCTAACTTTTACTCTTTTGGGAATAAGTCTTGGCATTGCTTCACTATCGGGTAAGGCTCTAACCCCTGAAACTGTTCAACCCGCCATTCAGGAAATGACAACGAACTTCAGTCTTGCCTTCATGACAACCGTCATCGGATTACCCCTTTCGGCCATTTTGAGAGGATTACTTATCATCACCGACGCAAAACAACGAAAAATAGATCGAAGTTCGATTAAGGAGAGTAGATAATGAAATTCCTAATATTTAATGCTGCTGTTATTCTTGCCTTGGTTGTTCTCCTCGTTGACCACCCAAAGGTCAATAAGGTAATTCCGCATCAACTTACCGGCCTTGTTGGCACTGTAAAACAAAAGGTAGCAAAAACGACAGAAACGCATAAAAGTGTCCAAAACTCAGAAATAATAAAAAGCCAAAAAGTCCAAACAGAAAATAAAAAAAGGAAATCGCCAAATAAGAATACTAATAAACTGCAGAAAACCGCGCAGCCTGTTACTAGAACTATCCCAACAAAAAAAACAGCAAAAGTAGAAAAAACAGTTCCAATTAAGGTGAAAAATACTGTTTCAAAGACCACACCAACTAAGCAAATGAGGCAAACAACGGTCGGTCATCGCATGGCCAAAACCGCTCTAAACAAGACTGCCATCAAGAACAATTCGGAAATCAAAAATCTTTTAGCGAAAAAACAGACCAAGGAGTCCCCCTCAACAAAAATTAAAGAAGGCTTAATGTCTGATAAAATTAGAAGACGTGACTTAATGACACTTTCAGATGAGATGGAATTTATTCACGCACGATCCATCACGGACTGAAAAGTATAATTCTCATTGTTATGTTAAAACAGACAGCCAGTTTACTCTCAATCGGGTCGGGTATAGTCGTGATCTTCTTTTCTATCTTGTTGCTGATCCCGGAAAAGAAAAATCAAAGGTACCCCCCTGCAAAAGTAAATACAGTCCAAAAAGTAACTAAACCAAAGGCACCAGCACCCAAAATAATAAAAATAACACTCCCTGCCCCACCAAGGTATAATGAAACAAAGGGCGCATCGAAACCAAAACAAGCTGTTAACCATCCATCAAGGTCACACCGAAGCAAACAAAAGCAAACTTTAACCCATAGGATAATGCCCCCTAGGAATATTAGCACACGCCCGAAAACTGTGAGTTTTACCCCCCTAAAACCAAAACCACCTAAGAGGGCTATTAACACTAAAAGAAGAGCGATCAAAAATTTACGAAAGTCAAGAAGGCCTACACAAATCAAAAAACTCAAAATTTTTAAGACTAAAACATCAAAGATTATCCCAAAACCAGATCCAGTTGAAACTATTCCAAGAGGCCGCGTACTCCTCCGTTTGTTGGAGCATGGCAAAGGCCCGATCATAGATATTGCTTGGCCAGAAAATTATATTGAGCGACAGCGCCTATTTAAAGCATTCCGAACCTGTTACGGAATGAAATTAGCCGTTATAACCAATGACAGAAAATTATTCACACAATTCACTCCTCCAACAATAGCCTGGCGACCAAATTCCGATGCTTATAGCGGGTTCCTTCGATCGCCGATTGGTCAAAAGATTAATAATGAAACTCGTCTAATTACCGAGATAACGCGGAGACACGGTATCCAAAATGGCAGGTCAGTTAGAATTTTTCCGCGCAATACGGATGCTATCATTCTCGCTGGTTTTCAAAGAATTTTAGGAAAGAGGTACACAAAATATTCGCGCATTCAAGCGCATTACAGGTTAACACCAAAAGGAGGTGTTTACCTTGAACAGATAAAAGTCGACGAGCGACCCGTTCCCGGGACCATAAGAATACCACCGGAGCGTTATTCAGGATGCAGAGTTTAAGGAAATGGGATGTCGGAAATTGTTCATTCTGTTGTGGCCTTTGCTAGTGTTTCTTATCAGCACCGGATGCATGAAAACGTCTTACACCAATATTGAAAATTCAAATACAAGTACAACGGAATTAATGAACCGGCAGGTCTCCTACTGGATTGATCCAAGATTTCATCAAACTTTTCCACGTTGCGTCCTTGTTCTCATACACTCACGGGACCACGAGGGGGATATAAACAACCTAATAATGCGGGCCTTCGAAAGGTATCTTGGGGAAATATTTGAAACAGTCATCGGATCAAGAAAGGCTAAAACATTAAGCAGAACTCTCGCCATCGACTTCTACAATCAAGAGGATCGCAAACTTTTAGCCAAACGCGCCCAATGCAATTTTTATGCGGAAATTGATATCGAAGATATAGAAGATCAATTCGCACTAATATGGGCAAAACGATCCATAAAATTAACAATAAAATTAGCTCACGCAACAACCGGGAAGATTGTTTTTAAAGCCAAGCACACTGCCCAACGAAGCAACGGAGGCTTGCCACTCTCCGCTATAGGAGTTCCAATTTCAATTACCCAAGCAGCTATGGTTAGAGGCGACGCTGAGACATTTCATTCTCTAGCAGACGACGCGGCGAGACGCATGCTTTTACCCTTACCAGGTTTCAAGAACTAAAAATCTGAAAACTTAAAAGAATAACGGCAGACTGACCGCGCCTAAAAGTCTTTGGATTCTGTGCTCCCGCTCAAACCACCTCGGCGCAAAGGAGGACGCTTGTTCTGTATCCGCCTATTTTGCGTATTATCATGAAGATGTTTCTTACCACCTGTATCTTTAACTATACGGTTTTGACGCTGTTTGGAGGCCAATGCTCCTGCGGCTTCGCCAGCATTCCAGGCAACGATAACTCCATAAATTCCTTGGCTTGTAATTGGGTGAACAGCCTGCCAATCAAGAACCTCATTGATCCCATTAATTTTTTTAAATCCCGCACCCTGTTCCATATCTTTTCGAAATTTTCGACTTACTTGAGCCTTTGTGACTCCATTTTTATAACTCTTTACATTCTGCGCCGTTTTGGAAGCTCTCTGTAGCGCTACCGTTTGATTGATATAAAGGCGTATAAGGTTCTCCGCTGAATTTGTTGCATTACCCTTCGCGGACATTATCGCATTGGAATCATTCCCATCGATTTCGGCTTGTCCATAGGCAATCAAATTTACGTGTCCGTTCTCATCAACCTTTATTGATAAACCCCATTGAGAAACTAATTTAAATAGGTCTTTCTGATCATTGGGGTTGGGTAACTGTTGTACAATTGGACGGTCTGGATTGAGCTTGGGAACATTGGAAAAATCTCTTGCCGCCATTGCATCAGCCAATCTCTCTGATTTTTTTGTATACCTAAGCACCACACAAAATTGCGCATTAGGGCTGTCAGTAGGCAAGTTTTCATTAACAAACTGTGTGTAAATTCCCTTCATTCTTTCCTTAGCAGCAACCTCTATTACTTCTCTGAAACGACGGGAACGAAGAAGTTTATTTTGTTCAGCTTCGACAGCCTTCGCTTTTTGCAGGAGAGCCTCTCGTTTTGAGGAATTGCTTTGCTTTAAAGATTTTCTTTCGGCATCAACGTCGTGACCTTTTTTCTTAAGCTCCTCATCCATCATAGCGTTTAACCAACGCATACCCTTGTTCCAAGTACTTCCCGCTGTATCATTTTTTTCTGGGTCTTTAATCTGACTGGCTTGACGGCGAAGATCTTTTGCACGATCAGCATCCGACTTCTGATTGTACAGTTTATTCTCTGACGGCTTTAACCTCGAGGATGCCTCACTGCGGATTTTTCTCTCTAACGCGGCGGCCATCTTGGTATTGCCATCCATCCAAGCCTCTCTAAATGCAACATATCTGCTATCTATAAAACCTGGCTCACCTATTTTAACTTCTGATGAAGCCATTCCGGTAGCGATGGCAAATTCATTTGGTTTACCGACATTATTGAAACCCTCTTTCCAACCCTTATTTCTAAGATAGGTTCCACATGGGCTTCCACTCGCCGTCTTGGCAGCATTCGTGCGGTTCATACTGCTTTGTTTTGGAGAAAATCCGGTTATAGCGCCATTCGCATCCGTATTGGAGGGTATGAATTTACCCTGCGATTGGGCAGAAACATTTAAAGGGAAAATAAAAGCCCCAGTTATGGCACCAATAATGTAAGGTGATATTTTAAACATTTTAAATCCCCTGATTTTCCTGGTTCACTGTATAATAATGTTTATAAACCCAATCGGACCGGTTTTAAAAGAATAATCAACTCAGTCCTTATCAAACTCTTTATCCATCTCTTTTTCAAAGTCTCTCATTTTGCGTGCACGTTTTTTGACCTGGAAGGCCGCTTTTCGTGGACGAATGATAAAATCATCCCTCAGAAGCGATCTCCTGCTGATCATCAACTTCAGGATTTTTCCGGTGGACATCTTTGACTGGGTATCAATAACTTTCACTGAGCCAACTCTTGTTTCCGTTCGCCCGAGGCTTTCGCCCGTATGCGGGTCAGTCATTCTCTTGCCAAGCCTTACCAAATTATAAACACCACCACTCCTTACGGTATCACCACCCTGACCTAAGGTGAGAAGTTCTCCGTCAACATTCAGAACAGTAATTGGAAA
>PBFH01000020.1 GCA_002719885.1 Rhodospirillaceae bacterium
GTTCGAACGGTATATTGACGTTTACCTTCATCTACCTCACCAGCGGATAAGTTGATATTGGTTCCACGCAGTGCATTATTTAATTCGGTTATAGTCATACGAAAATGAGCGAGACGTTTTGGGTCCACAATCACTCTGATTTCCGATTCATTTCCTCCATAAACATTTACTAATGCAACACCATCAACCCGTTCTAGCCGATCTCGTACAATGTCATCTACAAAGTCCCCATAAGATCTGATGGGTCGACTGTTCCCCGGGCGAGTTTCGACTGTAAACCAAGCTATAGGATTGTCGTCAGTGTCCCGTGTTCTTAGAACCGGCTCGTCTGATTCCTCTGGAAGGCCGGTGACTTGTTGTAGTCGATTGTTAACTAGTAAGATCGATTGATTACGGTCTGTATTAACGTTGAATTCCAGGGTAATTTGTGACCGCCCCCGACGGGAGCGCGACTCCATTCTTTCTAATCCCTCGAGACCTTTCAAGCGCTCTTCCTGGGGAATTACTATTTCTTTTTCTACTTCAGCGGGAGAGGCTCCAGGCCATTTGGTTTGAATTATAAGAAGAGGCTTACGGACATCTGGTGTTAATTGTATTGGTATTACCTTCAAGGCTAAAAAGCCCATAAGGACAACCATCAAAACAACCGAGAGAACAGCGACCGGTCTTTTTACTGCTAGTTCTATGAATTTCATACACTAAATCCCGTCTCTGGATTCCTTTTTTGTAGCGCGATTATTGTTCCCATACTCTCCGGGTTTGCTGTCTTTTTTTCTTTTCTGCCTTTCCTCGTGACTTTCTTTTGCTTCTGAGCGTTTGCCTCGCCATTTCCCTAGTTTTCGACGTTCATCCGGCTTGTTTATTTTTATTTTTTGACGTGGCCGTAATCTTTCATTTCCTCGAATTACCACTTGTTCGCCTGATTTTAGACCTTTCAAAACTTCGAAACGTAGACCAAACGCTTCCCCTAATTTAACTGTTCGCATTTGAGCTCTTAAGCCGCCCTTTGTCTCCTTGACGACGAATACGACCCGCTTTCCTCTACGCTGTGTAATAGCGTCTTTATGCACTGTTAAGGCTTTCTTAGAGGCACCCGAAGGTATGTGCAGGACAACACTTTGGTTTGATGCTATTGTCAGGTTTGGTTTGACAAAGTTGGGTAAGAGACGAACAACACGTGTCCTTGAAAGAGCGTTCTCTTGCGGTACGATCGCCCGAACAGATGCTGTAAAAGGTCGCCCGAACTCCGGCTTTACATCAATCACCCTACCATTGTTGAGCCCCCCTAAACGATTTGCTGGCACTTCGGCTTCAATTTCAAAAGAATTTTCGTTGAGGATCGTCACAACTGCGGCTCCAAGGCTTACATAATCTCCAACTTCAACTGCTCGACTGATAATAACTCCATTGAAAGGGGCCAAAATTTTAGCATTCGTTAGATTAATATTTGCTATACGTAATCGGGCTTTTGCCTGTTCACGTCTAGCCTTAGCTTCAATCAGGGCGCTTTGAGAGCGCTCAACATCACGAAGTTTATCTTGGTATCGGGCCAGAGAGAAAGCAGAAGACTTTCTTAGTCTCTGGAGCCTTTTAAGTTCTTGTTTAGCTAGAGCAAGTTGCACGCCGACGGTTCGAATTTTTGCAGTAAATTCCTTTAGTTCAGCAGATTTTAGATCCCGTTCGGCTATTAAGGCGCTAGAAATCAATTTAACTATTATATCGCCCTTTTTTACTCTATCACCAACACGAACCTTTACTGCTTCTACGGCACCTCTAGTTCGTGCCGCTATTATACCCTTCTGTTGCGCGATAACTCTACCATAGACCTGAACGGTCTCAATGGCGGTTCCTTCAGTGACTAGATCTACTATGACTTTGGCAGGGCCTCTTCTGCCTCGTTTCCCTCGTTTCCCCTTTTTAAATTTTATTTTACTATTTCGGGAAATATCTGATTGATTTTTAATAGAATCACGTTTAGAGACAGCCCCTTGGTCCAGTTTTTGAGCTTTAGCTGAAGATACAAATATTGGCATAGAGAGCAGGGTGACGATTATAAAAGCCCCACTGATATAAAATATGGTGACAAGTAACTTTGTCATTGAAAAACAACAATATAATTTTTTTTCCCAAGTTTTCATTTGGGCACAAACCCTGAATCAAAATTAAATAAAGTATAATCTTTGTCTATAAACATAGAAAAACGGAAACTGTCTACGGCTAAAATATCATCATTTAGAAAACGTTTCTTCCTGCCAAATTATTTTACCACCGTATGCTTATGAATAAAATAAATCTATGTTGACCAAAATTGTACGTAAACGAGATAAAAAATGACCACTTTAATTTTTAGCCATAAAAGCGCGGAAAATCATGATATGGGACATGGACATCCAGAATGCCCAAATCGTATCAAGGCGGTAACACGGGCATTGGAAGCTGATCGTTTCAAAAATCTAGATAAAAGAGAGGCGCCACTGGCTACCATTGAGCAAATATCTAGAATTCACAGTCAAATTTATGTGGAACAAATAATTGACCTAGTGCCACAGGAAGGTCTCCATCAAATTGATCCAGATACAGCGCTTTGTCCGGGGTCTGGAGAGGCAGCCATGAGAGCTTGTGGTGCAGTAGTAGCCGCCATTGATGCAATAATGGCTGGTGAGTCTAATTCTGCATTTTGTGCAATGCGTCCCCCAGGTCATCATGCTGAACCCAGTCGTGGCATGGGATTTTGTCTTTTTAACAATATTGCTGTTGGTGTTCAACATGCTCGTATCGTGCATAACCTTGAACGTGTTGCGATAGTTGATTTTGATGTTCATCATGGCAATGGGACCCAATCCGCATTTTGGTCGGAGGAAGATGTTTTTTTTGCTTCATCTCACCAATATCCATTTTATCCAGGGACGGGCTCTGCTAAAGAGACTGGTGTTGGCAACATTTGCAACGTTCCATTGGCGGAGGGTACGGGTTCTCAACATTTTAGACGTAAGATCGAAGGCACCATCTTGCCAGCATTGGAGAAATTTAAACCTCAACTTATTTTTTTGTCGGCTGGATTTGATGCTCACAGCAGAGATCCTCTTGCCAACCTCCATTTAGAGGAAGAAGATTTTGGCTGGATTACCAGTAAACTGGTCGATATTGCGGGTGAACATTGTGATGCAAAGATAATATCATCACTGGAAGGTGGCTATGATTTGACAGCCCTTCCTAATTGTGTGACTGCTCATTTAACGGAGTTAGTGAAAGCAATGTGAACTTCACATTATCATAAAATAAATTAGGCTAATTAACTATATAGTATAGAGATAAGTAGTTATATCTATACTATATAAAAAAATTCTTTTAATCACGTTAGGGTTAAACGATATGGTATCTAGTGAAAAACCAGTCAAAATTGCTTCTCTTTCGTTCGAAGGGGCCTTGGCTGAACTTGAAGACATTGTTCGGAAACTTGAACAGGGAAAAAGTGACCTAGAAGACGCCATTAGTGCCTATGAACGGGGTGCCGCTCTCAAGGAACACTGCGAAAAAAAGCTAAAAGAAGCTAAAACCCGTGTAGATAAAATTAAGCTCGGTTCTAATGAATCTATAGAGCTGGAGCCAATAGACCTTGAATAAACAGCGGGCTTCTAAAGCTCTAACAGAGGCGATGGCTGAATGCGCAGCTATGGTGGAGACATTTTTGAAAAATGTATTGTCCTCACAGAAAAGCTGTGAGGGGAAGCTTTATAGCGCAATGGGTTATGCTTCACTTAAAGGGGGGAAGAGGCTAAGACCTTTCCTTACACTACAAAGTGCCAAATTATTTGAGGCATCAGAGCAATATGCGCTTAGGGTGGGCACTGCCATAGAGCTTATACACTGTTATTCTCTTGTACATGATGATCTTCCTGCAATGGATAATGATTCCCTTCGCCGTGGCAGGCCATCTTGTCACATTGCTTTTGATGAAGCGACAGCGATCCTAGCCGGTGATGCGTTACAGGTTCTTGCTTTTGAGATTCTCAGTGATCCAAAAACTCATCCCGATCCTAATGTTAGGGTTGCATTAGTTAAAGGACTAGCAATTGCCTCAGGTGGTGGAGGCATGGTGGGAGGTCAGATGATTGATTTAGAATCCGAAAATTGTGATGTTGATTTGGAGACCATCTCGCGAATGCAAAGGTTAAAAACTGGAGCACTAATTAGTTTTTCTTGTGAAGCTGGAGCAATTCTAGGTAAAGCATCTGTGGAAGAAAAACAGGCTTTAATAAAATATGCCCAAGATATTGGTTTAGCATTTCAAATTGCTGATGATCTACTGGACGTGCTCGGTACTGAGGAAGCAACGGGAAAGACCATCAACAAAGATGGTGAAGCTGGTAAAGCGACTTTTGTATCTTTGCTCGGTATTTCGCAAGCACAAAAGCGCGCTCAATTTTTGATCGATAACGCTATAGGGCAACTTGACATGTTTGGTAATAAAGCGGCAAACCTCAGGGCTATCGCAGATTTTATTGTTGAGAGGCGCGCATAGGAGGATGTATTGAGTAAAATGCTAAAAACGCCGTTGCTGGACGAAGTTAATTTTCCTGCAGATCTCAGAAAGTTAAAAGAAAGCGACCTGGGACAGCTTGCCGATGAGCTCAGGGCAGAAACTATTAATGTAGTTTCATCAACTGGTGGCCATTTAGGGGCGAGTTTAGGTGTAGTCGAGCTCACTGTTGCCCTGCACTATGTTTTCAATACGCCAAAAGACCATTTGGTTTGGGATGTCGGTCATCAAGCTTATCCGCATAAAATTATTACTGGCCGGCGAAATAAAATTCGCACCCTTCGTCAAGGCGGGGGGCTTTCAGGCTTTACAAAACGCGTAGAGAGCGAATATGACCCATTCGGTGCAGCACATGCCGCCACCTCTATATCTGCGGCACTTGGGCTTTCAGTGGCTAGCGGATTTAAGGGTTTAGAAAACAACTCGATTGCGGTGATTGGGGATGGATCTATGACCGCCGGCATGGCTTATGAAGCCATGAATAACGCTGGTTCTATGAATAGACGTTTAATTGTAATTCTCAATGATAATGACATGTCTATTGCTCCACCTGTTGGGGCAATGAGTGCCTATCTTTCAAGACTTATTTCATCACGTTACTACCGTTCCCTGCGTCACTTAATGAGAGATCTAGCTAAGAAGTTTCCCAAACGTTTGGAACAAGCTGCAGCCAAATCTGAAGAATATGCCCGTGGATTAGTAACGGGAGGTACCATGTTCGAGGAACTTGGTTTTTATTATATTGGTCCAGTGGACGGTCACAATCTAGAGCACTTGCTGCCAGTATTGAAAAATGTAAGAGATTCCAATGAACCCGGCCCCGTACTCGTTCATGTGGTCACAAAAAAGGGGGGTGGCTACCCACCCGCTGAGGCTGCGGCAGATAAGTATCATGGTGTCGGAAAGTTTGATGCCACTACAGGGGCTTTAGTTAAAGCACCGCAGGGTCCGCCTTCATATACCAAGGTTTTTGCGGAGGCTCTGAGCGCTGAGGCGCAGACAGACAACAAAATTATAGCTATTACGGGGGCAATGCCTTCAGGCACTGGTCTTGATATATTTGCGAAAACTTTTCCAGAAAGATGTTTTGATGTCGGGATAGCCGAGCAGCATGCGGTTACCTTTGCTGCAGGGCTTGCGGCCGAAGGCTACAAACCGTTTGCTGCTATTTATTCCACATTTTTACAGCGTGCTTATGACTCTGTTGTTCATGACGTTTCTATTCAGGGTTTGCCCGTTCGATTTGCTATCGATCGTGCGGGGATGGTGGGCGCCGATGGCGTAACTCATCAGGGTTCTTTTGACATCACCTATTTAGGTTGTCTTCCGGGAATGGTTTTAATGGCGGCTGCTGATGAGGCAGAGTTAGTGCACATGGTAAAGACCCAGGTTGCGATTGATAATAGACCCTCAGGTTTGAGATATCCGAGAGGAAATGGCGTGGGAGTTGAAATGCCTCAAAAAGCCGAAGTTCTTGAAATTGGAAAAGGAAGAATCACCAAAGAAGGAAATACTGTAGCATTATTATCTTATGGTACTCGCCTCGCCGATTGTCATATAGCAGCCGAAAGCTTGGATGAAATTGGGTTGTCAACGACAGTAGCTGATGCACGATTTGCGAAACCCATTGACGAGGATTTGGTACGTCGTCTTGCGATGGATCATGAGGTCCTTATTACAATTGAAGAGGGAACAATAGGAGGGTTTGCAAGTCAGATTACTCACTTTTTAGCTTTTAATGGTTTGCTGGAATCTGGCTTGAAATTTAGACCCATGTATTTACCTGATTTTTATATAGATCATGATACACAGCAGCAGCAATATAAGATTGCTGGCTTAAGCGCAGAAAATATTGTTGAAAATGTTTTAAAGGCCCTTGGAAAGTATGGGACTAAGATGACCTCAAGTGTATAACAGTGCAATTCTGTGGCAAAAAAAGAGCGCGTTGATAAATTATTGGTCGCTAGAGGGCTTGTAGAGAACCGNTCGAAAGCCCAAGCGCTGATTATGGCNGGGATAGTTTATGCTGATAACATTAGGCTAAACAAACCNGGTCAACAAATTTCAGATGAAATNAACCTAGCAATTAAACAAAAANCTCANCCTTGGGTTTCACGTGGTGGTGTCAANCTGGAACATGGGCTTAAGTGTTTTTCCGTTNCTATAAANGACAAAATTTGTATAGANNTAGGNTCCTCNACAGGNGGTTTTACTGANGTTTTATTAGTTAATGGCGCTAAGAAAGTTTATGCAATNGATGTNGGAAAAGGACAGNTNGATTGGCGCCTTAGAAATGACGATAGAGTGGTCGTGATGGAAGGTCAAAATGCACGTTATATCAGTGAAGCCGAAATCCCTGACATACCGTCGATTATTGTTTGTGACGCGAGTTTTATAGGGTTAAAAAAAGTTTTACCTGCAACACTCCGTCTAGCTGCGCCGAATGCCGAACTTATCGCTCTCATAAAACCCCAGTTTGAAGTTGGGAAAGGACGAGTTGGAAAAGGTGGGGTCGTTCGTGATCGCCAATTACATAGGGAAGTATGTTGCTCAATTAGCCAATGGTTATCCAAAGAAATGGGCTGGAAAGTATTAGGAGTTGAACAAAGTCCTATTGAAGGACCAAAAGGCAATATTGAATTTTTAATTTATGCGAACCAAATATTGTGACCGAAATTGATGTAAATATATTGGCGTTAGGGTCCAAAGGCGACGGTGTAGCGCTAAGCAATGGGAGCAAAGTGTTTGTTCCTTTTTCTGTCCCGGGTGAATTAGTTCGGGTCCGAATTGGTGAATTTGAGAATGGATCTTGCCGCGGTGAAATTCAGTCAGTTTTAATTAAAAATATGGATCGCAAAACGCCAGCTTGTGACCATTTTACTATCTGTGGCGGATGCGCGGTGCAGCAATTAAATGATGCCAAATATAACTCTTGGAAACGCAGTATTATTATTGAAAAATTGAGAAGACATAAAATAGAAAGCGGATGCGTAAAACCTTTAATTTCAGGCCACTCAAGCAAACGGCGGCGTGTGCGCTTTTCGGCACGAAGATTGGCATCGGGGACCATAGTTGGTTTTAAGAAATTTGGGAGCAATCAAATTGTGGATCTAAAGTGTTGTCCGGTAGTGGTGGATAAAATATGGATGTTGGTGCCGCAAATCAGAGCATTACTCAACAGCTTTTTAAAGGTCAGAGATAGGGCCGAAATAGGCTTAATTTTGGGTGATGGCGAGATTGATATTACCCTATTGACCTATGAAGAGCCTAATCTATCTTTTCGAGAGGCTATTTCTGATTTTGCGATTGAACACGATATCGCTCGAATTTGTTGGCGTAAAATTAAAGATAAATCTTCAAATAAGGCTGAGCCCTTAATTCAACGTCGACCCGTAAAAGTAAAATATGATAAATATTTAGTACAAATTCCCCCAGATGCTTTTGTTCAGCCCACAGCGTTGGGTGAAGAAATTTTGCGCAAACATGTTATGCATGCTGTTAGCGGGGCAACTAAAATAATTGAGCTCTTTTCTGGATGTGGGACTTTCACTCTTCCACTTGCTGGCCATGGATTTCAGGTTTCAGCATTTGATATTGAGGAAGAACACATTGGGAGCCTGCTGCAAGCCGCGAGGGCGCATGGATTGGAGAATAAGCTTACCGCGAATACTCGCGATCTTTATCGCCGTCCGTTAATTGCCAACGATTTTTCTAATGTAGATGCCGTTATTTTAAATCCCCCCCGTAGTGGTGCAGGAACACAAATAATTCATCTCGCTGAGAGTAATGCACCGGTTGTTGTATATGTTTCTTGCAACCCCTCAAGCTTCGCTCAAGATGCGGTAAAACTGATTGAGTTTGGATATATCCTAGAGGAATTAGTGCCAGTTGACCAATTTTTGTGGTCACCCCATGTTGAACTTGTCGCTGTTCTTAAAAAAGTTAATACCTAACCGCATTGCCCACGATGACGAAGTTGATGGTCTGCTAAAATACAAGCCATCATTGCTTCACCCACCGGCACCGCACGAATACCGACACAAGGATCATGCCGACCTTTGGTCATGATTGTTGTGTTACGTTTTTGCTTATTTATTGTTTTCCTTGGCGTTAAAATTGAGCTTGTCGGTTTTACAACGAAACGAATTATTAAATCTTGACCTGTTGAAATTCCTCCAAGAATACCCCCCGCGTTGTTTGATTGAAATTTTACCTTACGTTTTTCCATTCTGATTTGATCTGCATTTTCTTCGCCTGTTAAGCAGGCGGAATCAAAGCCAGAACCTATCTCCACCCCCTTTACTGCATTAATACCCATCATTGCTTGAGCTAGGTCTGCATCTAATTTTCCATAGATAGGTGCACCTAATCCTGCTGGAACACCGGAAGCTACAATTTCAATAATTGCTCCGACGGAGGACCCTGATTTGCGCACCTCGTCTAGGTATTCTTCCCATTTTGAAGCAGCCTTTGCATCCGGACACCAAAACGGGTTTTTTTCACATTGGATCCAGCTCCATCGCCTTCGGTCGATCTTTTCCGTTCCTAACTGTATCATAGCTCCCCGAATTTTAACAGATTTGCCCAAAACTTTTCTCGCAACACCGCCGGCGGCTACCCGCATTGCAGTCTCACGTGCACTCGGTCTGCCACCCCCACGAAAATCACGAAAACCGTATTTTTTCCAATAAGTAAAATCCGCATGACCTGGACGAAATTTATCTTTTATTGCGCTATAATCCTTACTTCTTGCGTCCTGATTCTCTATACATAAACTAATCGGTGTTCCAGTTGTTTTGCCTTCAAATACACCCGATAAAATTTTTACTTTGTCTGGCTCCTTCCTCTGAGTAACAAACCGTGAGGTTCCCGGCCTTCGTTTGTCTAGCCATGATTGAATATCTTTCTCCTTTAAAGCGATACCCGGTGGAGTGCCATCCACGATGCACCCGATAGAAGGACCATGGCTCTCCCCCCAGGTGGTGACGCGAAAAAGTGTGCCAAAAGAATTATCGGACATTTAAACCTTCTCGATTTTATGGATCACTTTTTTATTTCCCTGTTACAACTTGGATATCCGGCGAATCAACCGCTTTCATGCCAATCACATTGTAGCCACAATCAACATGATGAATTTCTCCGGTAACACCCTTCGAAAGATCCGATAAAAGATAGAGACCCGCTCCACCAACATCATCGATAGTTACATTACGTTTGAGTGGCGCATTTAACTCGTTCCACTTAAGTATATATCGAAAATCACCAATTCCTGATGCGGCTAGCGTTCGAATTGGTCCGGCGGAGATGGCATTCACACGAATGTCATATTTTCCTAGATCTACGGCAAGATATTTTACACTACATTCAAGCGCTGCTTTAGCGACACCCATAACATTATAGTGTGGAACAACTCTTTCCGAACCTGCATAAGTCAAAGTAATTATACTACCGCCCTCATTGATAATGGGCTGTGCTGCTCGGCAAAGGGATGTAAAAGAGTAACAAGAAATCGCCATTGTCTGCACGAAATTATGTGCGGAGGTGTCAATATAATGTCCGGTCAGCTCAGCTTTATCAGAAAATGCTATGGCATGGATGATGAAATCAATGGTTCCCCAAGCACCCTTGACGTTATCAATGACGGTCTGAATACTTTTATCTTCGGAAACATCGCATTCCAAAACCAGCTTGCTTCCTAAATTTTCTGCTAATGGCCGAACACGTTTTTCTAAAACTTCATTTTGAAAAGTAAAAGCGACCTCCGCTCCATGATCTACAATCTTTTTGGTTATTCCCCAAGCTATCGAACGATCATTAGCAACGCCCATAACGAGACCTTTTTTCCCCTTCATGAGAGGTTCTGGTTCGCTCATTTGATTTATTAACTCCTTATTCAAAACATTTTTTGGAATATTATACGAGAGTTTTCTCGGGAGAAAGCGGATAGATCAAAGATAATACAACTTCAATCAATAAGACAAAATTAATTTATAATTTTCCAGCTTCCATCGGCTTCTCTGCATGCGCGTCCATATGCTCTTTCAGTTTTTCCTCCAATGGTTACAGTATGCTGATACTCTCTACAAGGTTGTCCACTTCGCTTCTGAATAATGGTTCGCGTTGGTATAACAACACCAGAATTACCGCTGTCAGGGTTAGACCAAGTTGAAGGTTGTCCTACTTTATTAGTCTCAAGGGCTGCCTGCTGCGCTTTGGATGCATAAATTCGGTCATATTTATCAAGCTTCTGACCAATATGACTCCCTAGCAAAGCCCCAACTGCTGCTCCAGCGGCTGTAGCTACTACTCGACCTTTTCCTTTGCCAACCTTATTTCCTAATATGCCCCCGATAACTCCTCCAATAACCGCTCCACCTTGTTCTTTTTGGTTATTGCCGACGCAGGCAAGCAAACCTACGCTCAAAGAGCTAATCAGAACAAAACTCATAAATTTTTTTACCATTATTTACTCCTAATTATTTAGTTTTAATAAATTGAATCATATTTTTGTTAAAAAAATGGCAAGAAATTAAACAAATAATCTGATTTGAATTTACATTATTTACTAACTAAACTTGGATCTAAGATATCTAAATTGATATTGAATAGTAAGCGGAAAAATTACTAAAAACCACGCGAAAGATAAAATTTATGGACAATGTTAATGAAAAAAATCCATTAGAAAAATTTACGCGGTGGTTTGAGGAAGCAAAGCATACCGAAGCCGCCCTTGCTGAAGCAATGACCTTGGCGACAGCCGATGAAAATGGGTGCCCTTCGGCGAGGATGGTGTTGCTAAAAAGTGCCACTGATAAGGGTTTTATATTTTACACTAACCTGGAAAGCCAAAAGGGGCTGGAATTAGCTACTAATCCTTCAGCCGCACTCCTTTTTCATTGGAAATCCCTTAAACGGCAAGTAAGAATATCAGGTGTTGTAGAGCAAGTGAGCGAAGAAGATGCAGATGCCTATTTTGCCTCGCGCCCAAGAGGTGCTCAAATTGGTGCTTGGGCTTCCGAACAGTCTAGACCAATGAAAAGCCAATTTGAATTGGAAAAAAACGTAGCAAAGTTTACAGCAAAATTTGGAATTTCTAAAATTCCTCGTCCAACTTACTGGTCGGGCTATTGTGTCATACCAAAGAGGATTGAGTTCTGGGAAGATCGAGCATTCCGCCTTCACAACAGAGTTTTGTATACCTTTGATGATAAGAAGTGGGACCAACGTAATTTGTTTCCTTAGAAATTAGTCCTAAAAATATCTTGAAAAAATCGAAAAACTGTGAAGTCTATTGTTTGAACGAGTTTTTTGTTAGATCGGCTTAACACCTTAATGATGTGGGGAGGGCTATGATTAAGACCATCCTAGCTTGTGTCAGCAGCGCTAAAACTGGTCAGCAGGTGCTAGAATCGGTTGGGCGAATAGCAAAAATTTTTGGATCACATATTGAAATCTTGCACGTTAGAGCTGATCCACGAGGCTTGGTACCATATACCGGTGAAGGCATGGACGGTTCCATGATAGAAGAAATCATGGAAGTTACTGAGAAAGAAGGAGCCGAACGGGCACAAGATACAAAAAATCTATTTGATGAATTTAGTAAATCAAGTGGGATTCCAATATTGGATGAACCCGATGGGGAGACAGGGGCGTCGATGTCATGGAGGGAGGAAATCGGTCGGGAGGATGAAATTATTGCGATAAGGGGAAGATTATTCGATTTAATTTTTGTAGGAAGACCGATGCGAGATTCCGCATTCCCATCTCCAATTACACTCGAGGCGGCCCTATTAGATACTGGAAGACCAACCGTCGTGGTGCCACCAATATTACCGCCCAAAACAGGCGAACATGTGGCTGTGGCTTGGGAGAGTAGCTCTGAAGCTGCGCATGCATTAAGTGCTGCAATTCCCATTTTAGAGAAGGCTAATAAAGTAACATTGCTGTCGGCTGACCCTGTCGAACCGCCGGCTATTCCGCCGGAAGAGGGAGCTCTAAGACTCAAATGGTCGGGGATTGACTCAACGATTGAAAAATTTGACGTTAAAGAACAGGAAATTGGGGCAGCCTATCTAAAATATGCGTCAGAGGTGCGCGCTGACTTTTTGATTAAGGGTGCTTACGCAAGAAGCCGCGTACGCCAAATGATTTTAGGAGGTCGCACCCGGCACATTATTACGTCAACAGAAATACCAGTTTTACTCTGCAAGTGACAAATATTTTCGATTTAATTATCACTTGTAAAGAAGTCGTTCCCTTTATCGTCGACTACTATAAAAGCGGGAAAATTTTCTACCTCAATTCGCCAAATTGCTTCCATGCCTAGTTCTTCATATTCAATGCATTCAACTTTTTTTATACAGTCTTGAGCCAAACGTGCGGCTGGGCCACCTATTGATCCTAAATAAAAACCACCATATTTCTGACATGCTTCTGTTACTTGTTTTGATCTGTTGCCTTTAGCCAACATGATGTGGCTTCCACCTTTAGCCTGAAAATCTGCAACATAAGAATCCATTCTTCCAGCAGTCGTCGGGCCAAAAGACCCAGAGGTAAAACCCGAAGGTGTTTTTGCCGGACCTGCGTAATATATAGGATGATTTTTCATGTAATCCGGCATGCGTTCACCGGCTGCAAGCCGCTCAGAAATTTTTAAGTGAGCTAAGTCGCGCGCTACGATAAGAGGACCGTTAATAGAGAGCCGTGTTTTTATGGGATGCTCTGATAGTGTTTGTCTTATTTTATCCATTGGTTGGTTTAGGTCTATTTGGATTACCTCACCGCCAAGAGAAGATTCATCTATTTCAGGTAAATATTTAGCTGGATTAGTCTCAAGTTTTTCAAGAAATATTCCTTCTCTATTAATTTTTCCCAGTATTTGCCTGTCAGCAGAACAAGATACGCCAATGCCGATTGGCAGAGAAGCACCGTGACGAGGAAGTCTTACCACTCGAACATCGTGGCAAAAATATTTACCTCCAAACTGAGCTCCAATACCCATTTCTTGAGTTAATGAAAGAATTTTTTCTTCCATTTCTGTATCTCTAAAAGCTTGTCCATATTCATTACCGTGAACCGGCAAGCCGTCGAGATAATGTGTGCTGGCCAACTTGGTAGTTTTTAAATTAAACTCTGCAGACATTCCCCCTATAACTATTGCCAGGTGATAAGGAGGACAAGCAGCCGTACCTAATAGTCTTATTTGATCTTCTAAAAATTTGATTAAACGTTTAGGATTTAGTATCGATGGTGTTTGTTGAAATAAAAAAGATTTATTGGCCGATCCGCCACCCTTAGCAATAAATAGGAATTTATATTCTTCACCGTCGGTCGCATAAATTTCGATCTGCGCTGGTAAATTATTTCCGGTATTTTTTTCATCATACATTGTTAGGGGAGCAACCTGAGAATAACGAAGGTTACCTTCGGTATATGCTTTATATACACCCTTAGAAAGGGCCGCTTCGTCACCTCCGTTGGTCCAGACGTTTTGGCCTTTCTTTCCCATAATGATCGCCGTACCAGTGTCTTGGCACATAGGCAAAATTCCTCCTGCAGCTATATTTGCATTTTTGAGAAGGTCTAAAGCAACATAATGATCGTTCGGAGATGCATCTTGATCTTTTAGGATTGCAGAGAGTTGTGCAAGATGGCTAGATCGGAGGTAATGCGCTGTATCATGAAATGCTTCGTGGGCAAGTCTAATCAGTCCTTCCGTATTTATTGTAAGAATCTCAGTATTATTGAATTTTTCGACCCCTACATAATTCTTTGTTACAGCTCGAAAATCCGGCTCTGATTCTGTTGTTTGGAATAAATCGCGAAACATAAATGTCGACATATGAAGGGCTCGTTGAAATCCTTAATTAATACGTTTTCCCGGACCTAATTAATAATATTATTTTTTTCGAAAACTATCGAGTGCAATTACAGTATCCTCAATTTGAGTTTCTGCAGGTATGTCGGAGTTTTCAATCGAACCTATTTTATCAAATATTTTTTCTTTGGTNTCATTTTCCGTTTGGNTCGGNGNNAAGTTACCNTCGTTATCAAACTGCAGGCCNAAATTNACCGAGGGATCTACAAATGNCTTAACCGCGTCAAAAGGAATAAACAGCTTTTGGGATTTTCCATTAAANCTTAANGTTACTGAAAAAGCATTTNCAGTTGTNGTTAAATCCCAGAACTTATTTTCAAGAACAATGGTCATCTCNNTAGGGTATTGGGCCAATAATANCGNAGNTATCTTTACTCCGGGCCTTTNNGTCCCAAAAGTTATGTAAAGATGGTGTGATCCTGGAAACTCACCGTCAATCGCANAATCTAANGCCTGCCGAAGNACACTTCTCATGGCGTTATCCAANAATTTGGCGTAGTCAATTTGATCGTTTGACATCATGGNAACATTTTTAAGTTATTAANCTCTTGTNCCNCAAGTTCGAAANGTCCAAAGTAAAATTGGTCTGTAGAAAANTTTNAGTGGGGGGATCCTGTTGCCCGGTACCCCCCGNACCGCGCTTACCTNTATTTAGGCAGCAAGGGCCAAATCATTATCATTGGCATTTGTAAATTAGCCCGATAACGGCGGTACAATGCCGNACGAAAGACTNNTCTTTACACGCGCGTCGATCCTATTTCGCCCCCATAAAAACACTTNTTNTGGATGTTGGTGGAGGCGCCGGGTACCGCCCCCGGGTCCGCATCGTTTATTTCAAAAGCNGTTTATCGTCATANCTGGAATACCAGCACTTNCATTATAGGGTGATTCTATCATAAATTAAAGTATAGAACTTTTAGTTTNAAAAACTGGACGAGATAGATGGATCAATATCTTAATCTAATGNGGCTTGTTTTAAATGAAGGTGTTAANAAAGAAGACCGAACGGGNACNGGNACCAAAAGTATCTTNGGTCATCAATTTCGGTTTGATTTGTCTGANGGNTTTCCAATANTCACGACCAAGAAACTTCATTTACGATCTATCATTCATGAGCTGTTGTGGTTCCTATCGGGCGATACAAACATTCGATATCTTAACAAGCATAATGTCTCAATATGGGATGAATGGGCAGATGAAGCNGGTAATCTTGGCCCAGTCTATGGAGCACAATGGCGATCNTGGCCCNNAAGTNNTGGTCAGAANATNGATCAGATAAGNCANCTGATAGNTGAAATAAAAAACAATCCGNATTCTAGACGGCTTGTTGTGAGTGCATGGAACGTTGGNGCTATCGATAATATGGCTCTTCCGCCTTGTCATTGTCTTTTNCAGTTCTATGTGGCGGGAGANAAATTATCTTGCCAGCTTTATCAACGAAGTGCCGATATATTTCTGGGGGTNCCTTTTAATATAGCTTCCTATGCATTATTGACGATGATGGTCGCACANGTGACNGATCTTAAACCTGGNGATTTTATNCATACATTTGGAGACGCTCACTTNTACGANAANCACTTTGATCAGGCNCTCNAGCAATTGGAACGANAGCCAAAAAAATTACCAAAAATTATTATAAATCCAAAGGTNANGAATATTTTTGANTTTTCCTATGAAGATTTTACACTTNAGGGGTATGATCCACACCCTCACATTCGTGCNCCTGTNGCAGTCTAGTNNAATGCGTCTATCCATTATAGTTGCGATGTCNGANAACGGNGTTATCGGNNNAAATAATNGTCTTCCTTGGAATTTNCCCGGTGACCTTGCTAATTTTAGAGAANANACTATCGGCAAGCCTGTGATAATGGGTCGTAAGACTTTGGAGTCTATTGGTAAGCCATTACCCAGCCGAAAAAATATTGTTATCACGAAGAATAAANGTTTTTATTTTNCCGGTACAACCAGCGTCAATANCTTAGATGACGCTATTAAAATTGGTCGTGAATTCGCAGGAGAAAATGGAGGTTGTGAAATTATGGTAATCGGGGGGGCTAAGATTTATGCNGCATCTTTGAAATTNGTNAATCGATTATACGTTACCGAGGTTCACNGTAATATNATCGGTGATGTCACTTTTCCNNGTATTGATNAAAAAGAATGGTCGGAGATNTNCCGGGAGTTTCATCCTGCTNTTTCCGGAGANAGTTGNNANTATAGCTTTGTAATCTACGATCGTGTAGTTACCAATTTNTGATTTTTGTTAACTCGATAGCGGTACAGATNATTTTGATAAATAACTTNGTTNCCANGNTCATAACAANCAGCNANCTACAGTCGATATTGTGGAATNNAATTTTNATTATAANGATANTNATGGGCTGNAATTGGANGTCGAGAGCTTTTNCAGCNGAGGTTCAAGACTTGTCTATTTCGAAGGCTGATCGTGTAATTGTTTTAAAGTCTGATCGCCNATTGATANTAATGAGGGATGANAATGTTTTAAAAATTTACNAAATTGCCCTNGGNNGATANCCAAAAGGACANAAGCAATATCAAGGNGATGCCCGAACNCCCGAGGGNCAGTATNTTCTTGATCTAAAAATTNAAAACAGTCACTTTCATAGAGCNATACGTATTAGCTACCCTAACGCNAANGATATTGAAAGTGCTAAGTTGANTNGTAAAGATCCTGGCGGAAANATCATGATTCATGGTTTGCCTAACACGATGTCTGCCGAGCGNGTAGGCCATCCNACTCTAGACTGGACCCAGGGTTGCATCGCGGTTACCAATCGTCAAATGGACGAAATTTGGCGGATGGTAGATATNGGAACTCCAATANAAATTCATCCCTAGGTTTTGGNNTCAAAANTNTTTAGGGCCCGCCAGATTTTTTCTTGTTTGGCAGGCATTTCAANNGAGGNTGCTCCGACTCGTGCCAATGCGTCGTTAATCGCATTCATAACNGCAGGCATAGCGCCNACGGTTCCNGCTTCGCCCACACCTTTAACACCTAGAGGATTTCTNGCAGTNGGAATTTCATTAGCGGCGATATTAAAATCACAAAAGTCATCAGCNCGNGGCATGCAGTANTCCATAAAAGAACCCGANAACAATTGACCGCTTTTNCTATCATAATGAATATCTTCCATTAANATTTGACTAGCNCCTTGCACGATGCCTCCATGAACTTGNCCATCAAATAGAATTGGGTTGAGTATNGTNCCAGCATCATCNACAGCNGTGTATTTTACCANCTCCACNTTGCCGGTTTCTGGNTCAATTTCCACCTCTGCGAGGTGTACCCCATTTGGNTAAGTAGGNGCNTGGCCTAGACCCATNCCAAATTCACCGTGTTCGTATAGGCCTGGTTCAATATCCGGAGGTAACTTGGGCTTCTGAAAGGCAANTTGGGCAACTTCTTTCAAACTTATTTCGTAGTCCGTTCCAGCAACCTTGAANGANCCGCCACNGTATTCTATNTCAGNNGCTGCCGANTCTANNACGTGAGCGGCAATNAGTTTTCCTTTTTCAAGAATTTTTGTTGCAGCATTAATCACCGCACCACTTACAAAAACCGCACAACGAGCATTAAAGGTGCCAACTCCNTGNGCAATTTTATCCGTGTCACCANANCGATANTCAATNTCATNGGTGTCTANCTGNAGTGTATCGGCTAATACCTGTTTGAAAGTNGTNGCGTGNCCCTGGCCNTGATCCATAGCGCCGCTCAATAATNATATATTACCTGATGGGTCAAATCTAATTTCAACATGCTCAAAATTTGTACTTGCCACNCCNGTTATACTATTTGATATCCCNAGGCCGCGGATTTTGCTACGGGTTCTNCTTTCNTCAAATCTATTTTTAAAATTNNAATAATCACTGGCNTCTANGCAGTCNTCGAAGTTNCGAANAAAGTCNCCACAATCATAAATGTCTCCAAAGCAGGTTTTANAGGGNATATCTTGTGNTTGGAGAGTGTTAATGCGTCTCAGTTCAATGGGGCTGACGCCAAGTTNACGGGCGGCAACATCTATCATGACTTCTAAAACATACACTGGTTCAGGCTTGGCNCCACCACGGTATTGAGCGTTACCGATCATATTTGTAAANCCNCCNGTGACTTGNGCATGAATGGANGGAATGCCGTATACACCNGCTANNCCTCCNAATCCACCAGTTGNAGTNCTTAGATTACGATCATTTCCATAATATGCNCCAATTGGNACTTTAGTNTGGGTTCTGAGNGCTAGAAATTTATGATTAGNGTCNAGCGCTAATTCACAGTCTACAATNCCTCCTCGGGCCTGCTCATCTGTCATNATCCCTTCGCTGCGGTCAGCGATCCACTTNACNGGTCTCCCNGTAACCTCCGANGCCCATAAAGCCANNCTATANTCGGGNTGGCAGCCACCCCGCGTTCCAAATCCACCNCCCATATTATCACATATGACACGAAGNTTTGTTTGGGGNATTTTTAATATTTGNTCGGCTATTTGCTGTCTAATACCATGAACAGACTGGACTGTTGCTCTAAGAGTATATCGATCTTCAAATTGNTCATATTCGGCAATACAACCACGGTTTTCCATGGGNTTACCNGTAANTCTNTTGACGTGAACCCGATGTTTTATGACGTGTGNNGCACTTGAAAAAACAGTTTCTGTAGAGGCCGCATCTCCTTTTTCAAAATGATATGCCTCGTTGTCGGGATTATTATCCCAAATTTTATCCGCTTCCTTTGAAAGGGCCTCGTCTATAGAAGTAATAGCTGGTAATTCTTTATATTCGACCTCGACTAACTCAGCTGCATCCTTTGCCTGGTCGGGCGTTTCAGCAACAATAAATCCAATTGCTTCACCAGAATATCGCACGCGCCCCTGTGCCAACAAAGGTTGGGAGGAAACAAAGCTCGGTGATCCATCACTGCGTTTTCCGGGTGCTAAAGGTTTTAATCGGCCTAAGCTACGTTTTTTTAAATCATCTCCGATAAGAACAGCGAGAACCCCTGGGGCATTTTTTGCAGTAGATGTTTTTAAAGACGTTATTTCGGCATGTGCAAGTTGAGAGCGCAATACAAATGCATAGGCTTGGTTCAGCAAATTTATATCTTCTGTATACCTTCCCTGACCCTGCAATAGCCTTGAATCCTCCTCGCGAGGAATGGGCTTTCCTATGTAGTTCATGATTAATTTATCCTGTATTGGGGCTTTTCAATATTCGTTTTATCTATGGTAATTTGACCTTTCTGGAGCAAATATTCCAAATGTGCTAGAACCGACCTTGCCGCGGCATTATGCATTTTCTCAGGTAAATGTTTGTATAAGAGTCCTACAATTTCATCGATTGTGTAATAACCATTGTCAACGCATTTTAGAATTTCCCCTTCTCTCATTCGACGATGATTACGGTATGCGCGTGTAAAGGGTTTTGGGTCCGGAATAGAAGGACCATGCGCGGGCCAATATGAATTTTCACCGCGTAATAGACACCTTTCGAGACTAGAAAAATATTCCCTCATATTTCCATCGGGAGGGGATACAATTGTTGTATTCCAACTCATAATATGATCACCGGTGAAAAGAATGTTTTCTTCCAATAAAGAAAAACACATGTGATTAGACATATGGCCCGGCGTGTGTAAGGCCTCAATAGTCCAATCATCCCCTTTAATCAAACTGCCATTCACCAAAATCTCGTCAGGAGAAAAACTATATTCAATTGACTCTGCAGTTTTAACGCCTTTGGGAATTTCTCTGAGAATTGCACCATGGACCCGGCCTCCCAATTTTTCTTTTAAAGGCGTGACGCCAGGGGAATGATCCATGTGCGTATGGGTCACTAAAATGCGTTGAACGGTTTCTCCTTTCAGAGCTTTAATCAATGCGTTTAGGTGTTCATTTAATAATGGCCCTGGATCAATCACTGCCACGTTTCCATGGCCTACAATGTATGTGTTGGTTCCGTGGAAAGTAAAACTACTGGGGTTTCTGGCTACTAACCGGCGCACTAGGGGTGTAACCTGTTTGGCTACTCCATACTCAAATTCCATACGTTTTCTAAAAGGAATTTTATTTTCGGGCACGTTTATTTACTCTATAATGATCTGTGGATTAATAGGTTGTGAATTACTATCAGAAACTTTCTCCCACAAATTTTTCGCAATTGTGTGATAAATTTCTGATCTAGGACCTTTTGGTTCACTCACTAAAATTGGCTTACCGTTGTCAGAACCTTCGCGGATCGCCATTTCCAAGGGAACTTCGCCTAAAAAATCAACCCCCATTTGAACTGCCGCACGCTTGGCGCCACCATGTGTGAAAATTTCTGATCTTTCACCACAATTGGGGCATAAAAAATAACTCATATTCTCAATAATGCCTAGAACAGGCACCTCCACCCGTTTAAACATGTTTAGACCTTTACGCGCATCCAACAGTGCTAGGTCTTGCGGTGTGGACACGATTACGGCGCCTGCCATTGCTACTCGCTGTGCCATCGTTAGTTGTGCATCTCCAGTGCCTGGCGGCATGTCTACGATGAGCACATCTACCTCACCCCACTTAACATCCTGCATCATCTGTTCCAAGGCGCCCATGACCATCGGTCCACGCCAGATAGTAGGGGTATCTGCAGGAACCATAAATCCAATCGACATACATTTTAGCCCATATTTTTCAATGGGTAACAAAATTTTACCATCCGGTGAATGGGGCTTCTCAGAGATGCCAAGCATTAGGGGCAATGAAGGGCCGTAAATGTCTGCATCAAGGATCGCTGTCGAAAGACCTTTTTGAGCGAATGCGAGAGCTAAATTAACTGATGTAGTGGATTTGCCAACACCTCCTTTGCCAGAAGCAACAGCTATGACAGGTCCAATATTTTCAAGAAGTTTGGTAGGTTGATTTCCAGCTTTTTGACCAGTCGAGTTATGTGAATTATTTTCAGCTATGGCAGCCGTGAGGACTGCTGTTACGGAAATAACTCCGGGTATCGCCATTACAGCTTTTTCAGCGGCCAAGCGTAGGGGTTCCATTTTTTTTCCACGTCCAGCATCTACCTCTATGGTAAAACCAATATTTCCATTTTGGCAGACAATGCCTGAAATCATGTCTAAGGAGACTATGTCTTGGCCTTTGTCTGGGTCTAAAATTTTTTCCAGTGCTTTAAGAATTTGGTCATTTTCAACTTCGGCCATGCAGGCTTCTCCGGTCAATAAGTTTATTATTAAAATGCAACTACATTTAAAGCTCTGCGTTGCTTTCCAGCTCCAGCTAACATATATACTTCTTATGACTGGTGGCAACTTGCTATAGAAACTTAAAAGAGGATGATACGATATGCCTTGGCAACAACAGGGTGGCAGTGGTGGCAATAATAGTGGAGGCCCTTGGGGCAGTGGTCCCGGTGGAGGCTCAGCCGGCAATCAGCCGCCAGACATTGAAGAAATGATTCAAAAAGGGAAAGATCGGTTTAAACAAATGCTGCCGGGGGGCATGGGTTCTAAAACAGGACTATCGATCCTTGTAGTAGCTGCTTTATTTTTATGGTTAACAACAGGTATTTATCGCGTTGACCAAGGAGAACGTGCTGTTGAACTTTTATTTGGTAAATTTGCCTCTGAAACCCAAGCAGGACTGCATTTTTGGTTTCCTACCCCAATTGGAAGTGTAACAACACGGAAGGTTGATAGGACCAATACTATCTCGATTGGCTTTCGGGGTGCTGGCGGCTCGGGTAGCATGGCATCAATTCGAGACGTTTCTGAGGAAAGTTTGATGCTGACTGGCGATCAAAACATAATAGACATTGATTTTGTTGTGCAATGGCGAATCAAAAATCTAAGGGACTATCTCTTTAATATTCGTGAACCAGAAGGAACGACAAAGTTAGCAGCTGAAAGTGCCATAAGAGAGGTCATTGGCCAAACCACACTTGAGGAAGCCTTATCTAAAGGCCGTCAACTCGTTGAGGATAAAACAAAATCCGTGTTGCAAAAAATTCTGGATGAATATCGTGCAGGTATTTTTGTAGCAGAAGTTAAAATGCAGAAGGTAGAACCGCCGCAGCCAGTTATTGATGCCTTTAATGACGTTCAGCGTGCTAGACAAGATAAGGACCGTCAACAAAATGAGGCAGATGCATATCGTAACGATATCATTCCAAAAGCGCAGGGGGAGGCGGCGCGCCTTGTACAGGAGGCAACTGCTTATCGTGAACAATTGGTTAAAGAAGCTGAAGGTGAGGCAAAAAGGTTTTTGTCCGTTTATGAGGCCTATAAAACAGGAAAAAAAGTGACAATCCAAAGACTTTATCTTGAACGAATGCAGGATGTGATGAAGGATTCCGAAAAAATTATTATTGATAATAGTAAAGGTGGACAGGGTGTTGTGCCATATCTTCCATTACCTGAAATAAAAAAGAGATCTGACGCTAAAGGTCAATCTGAAGAAAATGCCGAGGGGAGTCGCTGACATGAATAAAATCTTGCTAGTGATATTAGGTGTAGTGGTAGTGGCAGGTGGAATAGCAGCTTTTGACTCCATGTATACAGTCCACGAGACAAAACATGCATTAGTCCTGCAATTTGGTAAATTTGTCAGGACTGCTAGTGATCCTGGACTCCAATTCAAAAAACCATTTTTGGAGAATGTTGAATACTTTGACAAAAGAGTTCTTGAGCTTGATCCACCTGCTCAAGAGGTAATTCTCTCTGACCAAAAACGAATAATCGTGGACTCATTCGTGCGATATAAAATTGTTAACCCACTAGAATTCAAGAAAAAGGCAGTAACACAAATCAACTTTCTTCAAGTTTTTGGTGGACGTTTAAATGCTGCAGTGCGCGCTGAAATAGGCAAAATTCTTTTAGGTGAAATGCTGTCTGAAAAGCGTAATGATGTTATGGCTAGAATTACTGCACAAATGAAATCACAAGCTCCGGATTTTGGTATTGAAGTGGTAGATGTCAGAATAGGAAGAACTGATCTGCCGAAAGAGACAGCCCAATCCGTTTACAACAGGATGCGCTCTGAACGGGTTGCTGAAGCACAAAAACTTCGCTCCGAAGGTGCTAAAATTAAAGCGGAAATTCAGGCTGACGCCGATCGCCAAAGAACTGTTATTCTTGCTGAAGCACGAAGAACTTCACAGATTTTAAGGGGTGAAGGAGAGGGCGCAAAGACCAATATTTTGAACAAAGCTTTTGGGACCGACCCGGAATTTTTTGGGTTTTATCGAAGCATGGAAGCCTATGGTAATGCACTCGGTGATGGTACCACAATGGTTCTGTCGCCAGACAGCGAATTTTTTAGGTATTTCAGAAATTTAGATGGTAAAAACAGACCACGATAATTGCTAATTCTCCTATCCTGAAATGCTTCCAGACCTGTTAACGGCTTTGGCACTTGTACTTGTAATAGAGGGTATTTTTTATGCCTTGTTTCCGGATGCTATGAAGAGAATGATGGCAACAATTTTGCGAATTTCCTCATCGCATCTGCGTTCCGCCGGTTTGTTAGCTGCTATAATCGGTTTGGTAATTGTTTGGCTGATACGTCTTTAACTCGTTAAATTTAGTTGCAAAAAAAAATGTGGTGATTGTCTAAAATTTACCACATTTAGTTCCTATATGGGTTGTAACTAACAAAGACTGAGAAAAATTGCTTTCATATTTTAGATAAGAAATATCGGTGACCCCCAATAAAAAGGGTGTTTGAATCAAGGAGATCCGAATGCAAAACTCTATCCGGGCAAAAATCCCTAATGTTGTTTGGAATAATTACAATGCGGTGCATGCATTTTTTAATATTGCCATCAGAATTCTTACGTTTTCTTTTTTTATTTTAGCTAGTTTTCTTTTGATTTCAGGCAACGCCTTTTCTAAGGCACCTCCGAAATCTTTCGCAGACCTAGCGCAGAAATTATTACCTGCTGTTGTTAATATTTCTACAACCCAATTAGTTAGACGCGGTGGTAAACCAGTTCAAAGACCACAATTACCGCCAGGTTCACCTTTTGAAGAATTTTTTAAGGAGTTTTTTGACAGGCAGCCGCAGCGTAATTCACCAAGTAAACGTGCAACATCTTTAGGGTCGGGATTTATCATTGATTCAACTGGCCTAATCGTCACCAATAATCACGTCATAAAGGGCGCAGATCAAATATCGGTAATTCTACATGACAATACTAGGCTAAAAGCGACAGTAGTGGGCCGAGACTCTAAAACGGACCTTGCTGTTCTTCGCGTTAAATCTAAGACTAAATTACCATTTGTTAAATTTGGTAATTCCGACGAGTCTCGAGTCGGCGATTGGGTTGTCGCAATTGGTAATCCATTCGGTCTTGGGGGAACAGTTACGGCAGGAATCATTTCGGCTCGCGCCCGTAATATCAATTCGGGGCCCTATGATGATTTTATTCAATCAGATGCTTCAATAAATAAAGGTAATTCAGGCGGGCCAATGTTCAATACGGAGGGGAAAGTCATTGGTATCAATACTGCAATTTATTCGCCCTCCGGTGGAAGCGTCGGGATTGGATTTGCTATTCCGTCAAATCTCGCTGAACCAATAATAAGTCAGCTGAAAAGATTTGGTCGGGCCCGGAGGGGTTGGTTAGGGGTTAGAATACAAACGGTCACCAAAGAAATTGCTGATAGCTTAGGCCTTAAAGAAACAAAAGGAGCACTCGTGACAGATGTAACAGTAGGAGGGCCTGCTGATAAGTCGAGGATTATGGTGGGAGATATTATACTAAAATTCAATGGAAAAACAATCGACGAAATGCGAAGTTTGCCAAGGTTTGTAGCGGAAACTGCCGTTGGTAAGGTCGTTAAGGTTGAAGTCTGGCGCAAGGGACGCATTAGAGTGATTTATTCTAGGTTAGGGGAGTTTCCAGAAGCTAAAGAGCCCTTGCCGGTAAAATCCGGCGGGCAGAAACAAAAGAAAAAAGGAATGTTTTTAGAACCCTTTGGAATCACGTTAGCACAAATAGACAATGATTTACGGACACGTTTTAATCTTGGTAAGGAATTAAAGGGTGTAATTATTATTGATGTTAAAAATAATGGTACCGCTTCTGAAAAAGGAGTAACCGTTGGTTCAATAATTCGAAAAATTGGGCCTGAACAGAAACTTGTGCGCTCTCTAAATGATATTAAGAAATTAGTTGATACTGCCCTTAATGAAAAAAGTAAGAGTTTGTTATTCTTAATTGAACGAGGTGGCAGCTCACGTTTTGTAGCATTAACACTTGTTAACGACCGGAAGTAATTTAACTTAAAATAATATTATAAGACCATTTCAGTAGCAAAAATCTTTAGTCTTGTAACCTTGTACATAAAGTAACGAAGTTAAATCGCCAAACCGGATTAATGCATCAGCTTTTGCGTCCACCGCCGGTTTTCCATGAAATGATACACCAATACCCGAATGCACAATCATTGGAATGTCATTGAAGCCATCACCTACAGCCATGGAGTTTGTAATAGATATATTTCTGGTTTGGCTAATGTTTCTTAGTTTTTCAAGTTTAGCGTTGCTATCCAAGATTGGTTCAGTTACTTGGCCGGTTAGATAACCGTTTTTAACGACTAAATCGTTTGATATTCCTTCGTGAAATCCAACTAATTTCGCTATGGCTGTCGTAAAGTAACTAAAGCCACCTGATAGCAATACTGTATAGGCGCCATTAAAACTCATCGTTCTGACTAAAGGTATGGCCCCGGGTGTAAGTGTTATATTTTGTAAAGTCTCCTTCATCGCTGCCACGGGTACTCCCTTTAGCAGAGACACTCTTTCAAGCAGCGATTCTTTAAAATCTATTTCTCCTCGCATTGCTCGTTTTGTAATTTCAGAAACCTGTTTCTTCAGTCCGATTAGACCCGCTAGTTCGTCTAGCGTTTCTCCCTTAACAATTGTAGAGTCCATATCAGCAACTAGAATTTTTTTGCGCCTATTCTTAGCGGGTTGCACTACGATATCAATCTCTGAACCGGTTAGGCATTTTTTTATATGCTCTTTTGCCTGTCCAATATTTGAACCAGTAAAAGGGATATCGCAAGCTACATTACTTTCTATCCAGAAAGGATTGCTTGAAGTATACCCTTCTTGCTCAAGTGTTTCCTTTACTTCTTCAACATCTCGATAATTTAGGTCAGCCTTCGAAGGACTCCCGATAAGTGTGGCTAAAAATTCCATCATTTGTTTATGGTGTGAAATTGTTTGAGATACAAGCCTAGTCTTTTAGTTGCAGAAAATTAGAGAATAAAAACTTAACTGAAGAAAATTTGAGTGATAGAAAATATGTGCCGATCATTAACTTTCAAATCCAGAAAACAATGTCAAAAATAAAAGTCTTAGTAATAGCGGGGCCGACTACAAGTGGAAAGTCAGATTTAGCCGTGGCGATAGCTGAGCATTTTGGTGGAGTGGTAATAAATGGAGATTCGATGCAGCTGTACGATGGTCTTAATATCATATCGGCTGCACCGGATAAATTATTACTTAAAAAAGTACCACACAAATTGTTTGGGGTCAGAGATCCGGCTTCACCATGTTCTGCTGGGCTATGGGTGGAATTAGTACAAAAGGAAATTTTAAATGCACAATCCTCGAATTTGCTCCCGATCATAGTTGGTGGCACTGGAATGTATCTTAAGGCATTGATTTCTGGTCTAGTAAAATTACCTCCAATTTCAGAGAAAATCCGCAGAACACTAAGAAATCGACTCAAAGTTGAAGGTCCTGCTGCGCTTCACGCAGAACTATCACAAATTGATTCTGTTTCGGCAAATAAGCTAGCTGTTTCTGATGGACAAAGAATTTTACGTGCACTTGAAGTTTATTTGATGACCGGAAAAACGTTAGGGCAATGGCAAATGGAAAAAACGGGTCATAATAAGACAGAAGGGTTTGCTTTTAAGTCGCTATTAATAAGTCCACCTAGAAAATTATTATATCAAAATTGTAACTCTCGTTTTGAAAAAATGATTAAATGCGGTGCAATTGACGAGGTAAGGGCTTTAAGTAAAAAGAATTTATCTCCAAACCTGCCTGCTATGAAAGCGCTAGGGGTACCCGAAATAATTCTATACCTAAGTGGTAATTTAACTCTAGAGGAGACAATATCGAGGGCACAAATAGCGACAAGACGTTATGTCAAACGGCAAGAGACTTGGTTTAAAAATCAGTTTATTGCGGATTTTGTATTAGAAACAGAATATAATTTTAAACTTAATCCTAAAATCTTTCCATTTATTAGCAAATTTTTGTTGACCTAAGAAAGAGGAAAGACTAATTTGTCGCCGATTCTTGGCTATCAAATCATAAATATTTTGATTATCAAAGCCAAGCCCATTGAAATATTACTTTTTTTGTGGGCCTTGTTGTAATGCTTGGTCCCTCGTTTGATTTTAAGGATAGAGGAATGGCTGTTCGTAAGCTATCCGGTTCGGAAATTGTTATTAAAAGCTTGATAGATGCTGGGGTTGACACTGTCTTTGGTTATCCTGGTGGAGCGGTACTGCCAATTTATGATGCTTTATTTAAACAGAACCGTTTGAAGCATATTTTGGTGCGTCAAGAGGGTGGAGCCGTTCATATGGCTGAAGGCTATGCGCGCTCTACTGGTAAATTGGGAGTGGTTTTAGTTACTTCGGGCCCCGGGGCAACCAATGCCGTAACAGGTCTGACTGATGCGATGATGGACAGTGTTCCCGTTCTTTGTTTAACGGGACAAGTTCCAACTCACCTAATTGGAAATGATGCGTTTCAAGAGGCAGATACGACAGGAATAACAAGACCCTGTACTAAACATAATTACCTCGTAAAAGATGTATCCAAGCTAGCAAAAATCATGAAAGAGGGTATGTATGTAGCGCAGACAGGTCGTCCCGGGCCTGTTGTAATTGATTTGCCAAAAGATGTACTCATAAATGAAACAAAATACGAAATTTCTAACAAAACCTACTTGCGGCACAAAACTTATCGCCCAAGAAAAAAAGGTGACCCAATTAAGATTAAAGAAGCTATAAATTTAATAGCAAATGCTAAAAGGCCTTTGTTTTATTGTGGTGGTGGAGTGATAAATTCGGGCCTGAAAGGCTCTAAGTTGCTTACAGAATTTGTGAATACCACGGGATTTCCAATAACATTAACTCTCATGGGTTTGGGGGCATTTCCTGCCGAAGACAAGAAATTTTTAGGTATGGTAGGAATGCATGGTACATATGAATCTAACCTAGCCATGCATGGCTGTGATGTAATGATAAATATTGGGGCGCGCTTTGATGACCGGGTAACCGGCCTCATTTCAGAATTTTCCCCTAATTCAAAAAAGATTCATATTGATATTGATCCATCCTCAATCAATAAAAATGTTACCGTTGATGTTCCAATTATTGGTGATTGTGCTTCGATTCTAGGGGATATGATTAGAGCTTGGAAAGAGCTTAAACCCAGACTTGATAAAAAGGCACATGCTAATTGGTGGTCCCAGATTGAAAAATGGCGGAATCGAAACTGTCTCCATTATAAATCTTCAAAAAATTTAATTAAACCACAATTTGCACTGGAAAGACTCCAAAAATGGACGGAGTCTCGTGACACCTATATTACGACCGAGGTAGGTCAGCATCAAATGTGGGCAGCACAGTTTCTAAAGTTTAATCGGCCCAACCGTTGGATGACATCGGGGGGCTTGGGTACGATGGGCTATGGTTTTCCTGCTGCCATCGGAGTTCAAATTGCTCACCCAAAAGCAACGGTGATTGATGTTGCTGGTGAGGCCTCTTTCCTGATGAATATTCAGGAAATGTCTACAGTGATGCAATATCGTTTGCCTGTTAAAGTTTTTATTTTGAATAACGAATATATGGGAATGGTCCGACAATGGCAGGAACTACTCTATGGGGGAAGATATTCGGAGAGCTATACTGACTCACTTCCAGACTTTGTAAAATTGGCTGAATCCTATGGGGCTGTGGGTTTAAGAGCTACTAAACCAAGTGAAGTGGATGAGGTTATTGAAGAGTTGTTAAACAATGGCAAATTTACGATAGCAGATATTGCGGTTGATAAATCTGAAAATTGTTTCCCGATGATTCCTTCAGGAGCACCCCATAATGAGATGCTTCTTGGCCCGGAAGATGAGGCGGAAAAACCTGTTTCTGAGAAAGGAATGGTTCTGGTTTAGCTCTTTCAAACTTTGGGTTATAAGTGCCTTTTAGTGTATTGGCTATTTTTACAAATACCAAATAAAAATGGAGGAAAGATTGGAGCTCATTGAACGACACACAATTGCCGTTCTTGTTGACAATGAAGCGGGTGTTTTAGCAAGGGTTATTGGGCTATTTTCGGGGCGCGGTTATAATATTGAAAGTTTGACTGTCGCAGAAGTAGATCCTGATAGTGCAATTTCAAGGATTACCGTTGTTACATCTGGAACTCCTATGGTGATTGAGCAAATTAAGGCGCAATTGGATCGACTAGTACCTGTCCATCAAATCAGTGACTTGACTGGAGGCGGGGCTAGTGTAGAACGCGAACTGGCTCTCGTAAAAGTTCGAGGTACTGGGAACAAGCGTGTTGAAGCTTTACGTGTTGCAGATATTTTCCGGGCGAGGGCGATAGACAGTACAAAAAACTCCTTTGTGTTCGAAATCTCAGGATCTACTGCAAAACTTGATGCGTTTATAAATCTTATGAAGCCCCTCGGATTGGTAGAAGTTTCACGGACCGGTGCCGTGGCTATAACTCGTGGGTCGAAGGGAATTTAGATAATATCTTTTAATTACATACTCAGGATGAATAATCGTTTTCAATGAAAACGGCGAAAACAGAAAATGAAAGAGGATCCTCTAAATGCGCGTATATTATGATAGAGACGCAGACGTTAATTTAGTTAAATCAAAGAAAGTTGCCATCATAGGCTATGGTAGCCAGGGACATGCTCATGCTATCAATCTCAGTGATAGTGGAGTAAAGGAAGTAGTTGTTGGCTTGCGTGAGGGCTCAAACAGCATAGCAAAAGCAGAGGGAGCTGGGTTAAAGGTGCTCACTCCTGCTGAGGCGGCAAAATGGGCAGATGTAGTTATGGTATTGGTACCTGACGAATTACAGGCGGGCCTTTATTCAGATGATCTTCGTGAGAATATGAAAGATGGGGCTGCACTTGCATTTGCACATGGCTTGAATATTCATTTCAAACTAATCGAAGCGCGACCAGATATGGATGTTTTCATGATTGCGCCAAAAGGGCCAGGACATACTGTTAGATCCGAATATCAACGCGGTGCGGGTGTTCCTTGTTTGGTTGCTATTGACCAAGATGCCTCTGGGAATGCACAAGATATTGCACTTTCATATGCGTCTGCTATTGGAGGTGGACGGGCAGGGATAATTGAAACGACCTTCCGTGAAGAATGTGAGACCGATCTATTCGGTGAGCAGGCGGTACTTTGTGGTGGTCTGACTTCTCTCATAAAAGCGGGATTTGAGACCTTAGTGGAAGCAGGGTATGCTCCTGAAATGGCCTATTTCGAATGCCTGCATGAAGTGAAACTGATTGTTGATCTCATTTATGAAGGAGGTATTGCCAATATGCGGTATTCTATTTCTAACACAGCAGAATATGGTGATTATATCTCTGGACCCCGTTTGATTGACGATAGTGTGAAAACACGCATGAAAGAAGTTTTGGATGATATACAATCTGGGCGTTTCACTCGAGATTGGGTCTTAGAGAATGCAGCTGGACAATCTAGCTTTAAGGCTACGCGTCGGAGAGAATCCGAACATCAGCTCGAAGCTGTGGGTTCGGAATTACGCGGAATGATGCCCTGGATTGCTGAAAATAGGTTAGTAGATAAGTCTAAAAATTAGTTTTTGCTTCATTAAACTAAAATATTTCGAATTTTACTGGTAAAGAATATAAAAATCGTTACTTTTATTTTGAGAATGTTTGAAAGAATTAAGAAAGCTTTATTTTAATTTTTTTTTTGAAACTTAGTTATTTTTTTTGAGAGATAATGAATTACATTTTTGAGGTGTTTATTCAGAAACTGCCTTGATATTATGGTATATTGTGAATGGAAGAGCTGAAAAAAATATCGCCAATACTTTCGAAATTTCCTCCGACGGGGGACCATGTTGCATGCTTTTTAATTACTGATAATTCCGTTTTAGCAAGCGGGCTGGAGGAGGTTTTACGACTTAGAAGCCCCTGAATAATGCCGAATTAAGTCGGTTTTTCAGGGGAAAAAATAAGTTGTTGTCCTCTAATTAGTAAAGGAGCTGAGTTATGAATCACAGCACCCATCCAGAAAAAATTACAATATTCGACACTACATTGCGCGATGGTGAACAATCGCCCGGTGCGTCTATGAATCTTGATGAAAAGCTACGAATAGCTGAGATATTGGAAGAGATGGGCGTCGACGTAATCGAGGCGGGATTTCCAGTCGCCTCTAACGGTGATTTTGAAGCTGTTAATGAAGTTTCAAAACTTATTAAGAGTTCAATAGTCTGCGGTCTTGCGCGGTCTGGTCGTGGTGATATTCAACGTGCTGCTGAAGCTTTAAAACCCTCTCCAAGAAACCGCATTCACACTTTTATTTCAACTAGTCCTCTACACATGAAATATAAACTGCAAATGGAGCCTGATGAGGTTTATGAGGCAGTGATTGAAAGTGTAACCTATGCACGGAACTTTACCGATGATGTGGAATGGTCACCTGAAGATGGTAGTCGAAGTGAACCAGATTTTCTTTGCCGATGTGTTGAAGCGGCTATAAACGCTGGCGCAACAACTATAAATATTCCAGATACAGTCGGGTATGCAGTTCCTGACGAATTTGGCGCATTAATCGCGATGCTTGTGGATCGGGTTCCAAATAGTGATAAGGCAGTTTATTCCACTCATTGTCATAATGATTTGGGACTCGCTGTGGCTAATTCTCTGGCCGGAGTTAACAATGGCGCAAGACAAATTGAATGCACGATTAATGGACTAGGAGAGCGCGCAGGTAATGCTGCTCTAGAAGAAATTATAATGTCACTGAGAACCCGTCAAGATCGACTACCTTTTGTAACCAATATAGATACTAAATATATAACCAAAGCCTCAAAATTGGTATCAACTATCACTGGGTTCTCAGTGCAACCAAACAAGGCAATTGTGGGTGCGAATGCGTTTGCACATGAATCCGGGATTCATCAAGACGGCATGCTAAAACATGCACAAACTTATGAAATTATGACTCCAGAATCCATTGGTTTGACTCAATCAAAACTTGTTATGGGAAAACACTCTGGGAGACACGCCTTCCGAGTAAAACTCAAAGAACTAGGTTATGAGTTAGGAGAAAATGCAGTCCAGGAAGCATTTCTCAGATTTAAAGACTTGGCAGACAAAAAGAAAGAAGTTTATGACGAAGATTTAGTCGCGTTAGTTGACGATGAGGTATTGAGGGCTAATGATGTCATCAAGTTTAAATCACTGATGGTAGTTTGCGGGTCTAAGGGTCCTCAAACGGCGGAACTTGAAATGGATGTGGATGGTAAAATTCGTAAAATTAAGGCTGAGGGCGATGGACCCGTGGATGCGACATTTAACGCTATCAAAGAGCTAATTCCCCATGACGCTAAACTACAATTGTATCAGGTTAATGCCGTAACGGAGGGGACTGACGCGCAGGCGGAAGTAACAGTGCGTCTTGAAGAGGATGGCAAGTCAGTTAATGGTCAGGGTGCAGATACCGATACGTTGGTGGCCTCTGCGCGAGCATATGTTAATGCTCTAAATAAATTAATGGTTAAACGCGAGAGGACAGCACCCGGTGCGCTATCCGCATAAATCTCGCAGCTGGTAATCAAAGGAAGTGATAAATATGTTTTCCAGGCTCTTGGGAATGTTATCCGCCGATATGGCGATTGATTTAGGTACAGCCAATACGTTGGTTTATGTTAAAGGTCGGGGGATAGTCTTAAATGAACCTTCTGTTGTTGCCATTGCAGACGTAAAAGGCAAGAAACAGGTTCTTGCGGTCGGAGACGAAGCCAAGCTAATGCTTGGCCGAACTCCTGGAAACATTGAAGCTATTCGTCCGCTGCGAGACGGGGTAATCGCTGATTTTGAAGTCGCGGAAGAAATGATCAAGCACTTTATTCGTAAAGTTCATAACCGAAGAAGTTTTGCTAGTCCGCAAATTATTGTTGCTGTTCCTTCTGGTTCAACCAACGTTGAACGTCGGGCAATTCAAGAGTCAACTGAAAGTGCGGGCGCACGTCGCGTTTTTTTAATAGAGGAGCCAATGGCAGCGGCTATTGGGGCCGGTTTACCAGTCACTGAACCCACTGGATCCATGGTTGTTGATGTTGGGGGAGGTACCACTGAGGTCGCTGTATTATCGCTCGGAGGTTTGGTTTATTCTCGTTCCGTTCGAGTTGGAGGTGATAAAATGGATGAAGCTATTACAGGCTATATCCGGCGTAATCATAACCTTCTTGTTGGCGAAAGTAGTGCAGAAAGAATAAAAAAAGAAATAGGTTCAGCGAGCATTCCTGCAGATGGAGAGGGTAGCTCCATGGAAATCAAAGGCCGTGACTTAATGAACGGTGTTCCAAAGGAGATTTTACTGTCTGAAAGACAAATTGCTGAAAGCTTAGCAGAGCCGGTAGGGGCTATTATTGAAGCGGTTAAAGTGGCCTTAGAACATGCCGCACCTGAACTCGCTGCGGATATGGTTGATAAAGGTATAGTTTTGACTGGGGGTGGTGCGCTATTGGGAAATCTCGATCTTGTTCTGAGGCATGCAACCGGTCTTCCAGTTTCCTTGGCCGATGAGCCACTATCTTGTGTGGCTTTAGGAACCGGCCATTGTCTTGAGGAAATGAAGACATTAAGAAACGTTCTTTCTTCTATGTATTAATTACAAGTCATTTATGACAACTTATAAAACTTGAAACAGTGTTTATTAGATTTTTTAGGATTTAATATTCGTGAATAGGCTTAGAGGATCTAGCGAAATTGGATTATCAACATCTATAAAGGTGCTGATAAACCGTTTTTCGTACCTATTTTTTGTTTTGGCAGCTTTTGGCATTATGTTGCTCAGTAAGGCTGACACTTTTGTTGTCGAAAAAGTTTCAACCATTGTAGTGGATGTTTTTTCGCCTCTAATGAGTGTGATTTCCGAACCTGCGGCTGCAATAAATAATGCCGTTGATAGGGTACACGAATTAGCGAATATCAGAGAACAAAACGTACTTTTAAGGCGTGAAAATGAAAGATTGCTTGTTTGGAAAACGAAAGCCGAGAAACTATCCGCACAAAACAAGTCCTTGCAAACCCTTTTAAATTTTAAGCCTGATGCTAGTCTAAAATCTATAACAGCGAGGGTAATAGCAAATTCTGGGGGAGCTTTTATTCGGTCCGTCGTGGTCAATACTGGAAAAAGTAAGGGTGTTCGTAAAGGCCAGGCGGCAGTCGTGGGTGCCGGCTTGGTTGGTCGAGTTGCCTCTTCAGGTTACCAGTCAGCTAGGGTTCTCTTAATAACTGATATTAATTCGCGTGTCCCGGTTCTAGTTGGTCAAGAGAGGGATCGGGCTATTCTAAGGGGAGATAATACCTTTATGCCTCATTTGAGATTCCTACCGGCTAATGCATCGGTGGAATTGGGAGACAATGTGGTAACTTCGGGGCATGGAGGGGTATTTCCTCCGGGTTTGAAAATTGGTGAAATTATCAAAGACTCAGAAGGTGGCTTTCGTGTGATGCCTAAGGTGATTTTTGAACGTCTAGAATTTTTGAGATTAATTGATTTCCTGCCTAAGCGTCTTGAAAACCATACCCCATATGATCGGTCCAGTGAACTGAAAGCTAATTCTCAATGACGACAATGCTCTCTAATCATTTGGATATGTTTGCAAGAAGATTTTTTCCTGTTTTAGCGGGTATTGTTTTTGTTCTAATTTCAACGGTGCCTTATTACATCCCCGGATTCGGCCCTGTGGCACCAAATGTCGTTCTTATCGCAGTTTTCTTTTGGGTGATTCATCATGCTGAATTTGTTCCGACAGCCACTGTATTTTTTATTGGTTTATTACTAGATATCCTTTCTGGGGCTCCACCCGGGATAAATGCCGCTGCGCTGGTCTTGGTAAGAACCATGCTAGTTATGCAGAGCAAAGTGTTTCGGGGGAAATCCTTTTTATTACTCTGGTGGGGATTTAGCTTGGTAGCTTTTCTGGTTGGCCTTGTGATTTGGGCTTTGAGTACTTTTTATCATATGATTCTTCTAAACCCCTTGCCTATAATCTTTCAAATGTTGATGACGATAACAATATTTCCATTTTTTTCATGGGTTTTTGCTAAACTTCACCAAAAATTTTTACCTATTGACTGAGTATGTACCGAGAAGATTCATCTCGTTATAAAAGTTTCTCCCGTCGCGCCCTCATCCTAGGAACCGGACAAGTTACCCTCTTCGGCATACTTGCTGGTCGCATGTATCAGTTACAAGTCTTGGAGTCTAATCGGTTTAAGACCCTATCGGATGAAAACAGAATTAACTTACGACTATTAGCGCCACTACGTGGGAAGATTTATGATACTTTCGGAAAACCACTTGCCACAAACGAAGAAAACTATCGATTACTCTTGGTAACTGAACAAGTCCATGATGTAAGTAAAACACTGCAAGCTCTCAGTAGATTAATTGAAATTCCAAGCTCTGACAGAAAGCGTATTCTCAAAGAAAGCCGAAAAAAGAAAAGTTTTGTTCCAATTACCATTCAGGAAAATTTGGATTGGAAAGAGGTCTCGCAGATAGAAGTTAATTCTCCCGATTTGCCCGGAGTTATAATTGATTCTGGTCAACGACGAATATACCCCTTTGGAAAAACTTTTTCGCATCTCATCGGGTATGTCGCTCCGGTAACTGAAAATGATAAAACAAAAGAGCGAAAGCATAATCCCCTTTTTCAGCTACCGGGCTTTAAAATCGGGAAATCTGGAGTCGAGAAAAGACTAGATTATCATCTGCGTGGAGGAGCGGGTAATAGTCAGTTAGAAGTAAATGCGGTGGGTAGGGTAATTCGAGAGTTATCTCGTCAGGAGGGAAGGCCAGGGGACGATGTAGTGCTAACAATCGATAAACTTATACAGAATATCGCGGTAGAAAAATTAAGAGATGAGAAGTCGGCAGCTGCGGTTGTTATGAAAATTAATAATGGGGAAATTCTGGCTCTAGCGTCAGTCCCAGGGTACGACCCTAATGCTTTCAATATTGGAATGAGTAAAAAAGAATGGGAAGAAATATCTGGTGACCCATTAGCGCCGTTAATCAATAAAGCTGTCTCTGGATTATATGCCCCAGGTTCGACGTTTAAAATGGTGGTCGCAATGGCTGCCCTTGAACACGGAGTGATTACTCCTGATACAAAAATTCATTGCAAAGGAAACGTAGAATTGGGTGATCACAGATTTCATTGTTGGAAAAAGACTGGGCATGGCCCTGTAAATCTTCGCACCGCTATACAGCAGTCTTGTGATACATATTTTTATGAAATTTCCCGGCGGCTAGGCATAAATAAAATTGCAGAAATGGGTAGAAGATTTGGTTTGGGAACGGTAACAGGGATTGATTTACCAAACGAGCGCAGTGGTCTAATGCCGACTTCAGCGTGGAAGAAAAAAAAGTTGGGGGTACCTTGGCAGCAGGGGGAAACTCTCGTGGCTGGGATAGGACAAGGATTCGTTTTAACCACGCCTTTGCAACTCGCGGTCATGATAGCCCGAATTGCTAGCGGCAGAGAAATAAAACCTAAGTTGATAAAGGCTTTTGTTTCTAATGGTGTTATTAGAGAGTTAAAGGCCCCAAAGTCGAAAAAAATAAATATATCAAGAAGCTATAGAAGGATTGTTATGAGTGGCATGGATGCCGTCAGTAATACTCCACTTGGGACAGGTTACCGTGCGCGAATTCAAGATGATGAGCTTGACCTAGCCGGTAAAACCGGGACTGTACAAGTAAAGAGTATTTCAAAATATGAGCGTGATACTAGAGTTTTGAAAAATAGAGAGAGGCCTTGGATAGAGCGTGATCACGCGTTATTTGTTGCATTCGCGCCGGTCAAGAACCCTCGTTATTCTATTGCGGTTGTCGTCGAGCATGGAGGCCGTGGATCTGCTGTAGCTGCGCCGATCGCAAGAGATATTTTACATGAGACTCTTAAGCGTGAAACTGCTGATAAAAAACAAACGGTCTTGAGCAAATTATTATGAAAATCGCAATGTCAAGGAATTCGTCCATGACATTTGGGCAAAAATTTTGGCAGATTAACTGGCTATTGATAGTCCTTCTAATAGTTTTAGCGTTCATTGGTTGTGCGATGCTTTACTCTGCGGGTGATGCAAGTTGGGATCCTTGGGCTAAACGTCATCTTACTCGATTTAGCGTGGGGCTCCTACTCATGATATTTGTGGCGGTTATAGATATAAGAATCTGGCTACGTCATGCCTATACTTTGTATTTTATAATTCTAGCACTTCTAATTGCGGTTGAAGTTATTGGGGTTATTAGCGGTGGGGCGCAGCGGTGGGTAAATCTTGGAATTGTTCAATTACAACCTTCAGAAATAATGAAAATTTCCTTGGTATTAGCTTTAGCAAAGTTTTTTCACAGCGTATCTTTAGAGGAAATTGGGCGTCCGAGACTTTTAATTGTTCCCCTGCTTCTTGTATCAGCACCAGTGATTTTGGTATTAAGACAACCGGATTTAGGGACTGCAATAATACTAATAATGACAGCCGGCGTAATATTTTTTCTAGCTGGTGTACGTGCTTGGAAGTTCGGGGTATTGATAGGGACAATTTTGGTATCGCTTCCATTTGCGTGGGCGATGCTGCACTCCTACCAAAAAAATAGAATTCTTACTTTTCTTGACCCGGAGAGTGATCCCCTTGGTTCTGGTTATCATATTATGCAATCCAAGATTGCACTTGGTTCGGGCGGTGTTTTTGGCAAGGGATTTCTTGAAGGAACTCAAAGCCATTTAAATTTTTTACCTGAGAAACAGACCGATTTCATATTCACCATGTTGGCCGAGGAATTTGGAATGATTGGCGGCCTGTTGTTGTTATTGGTTTATACATTAATTCTCATTTATTGTTTTGCCATAGCCCTGAGGGTACATAACCAATTTGGTCGTTTAGTAACCCTAGGAATTGGTGGTACATTTTTTTTCTATATTTTTATTAATATAGCCATGGTTATGGGCTTATTACCGGTCGTTGGTATTCCATTGCCCATGGTGTCCTATGGGGGAACGGCGATGTTATCGATTCTAATTGGCTTCGGTTTTATAATTTGTTCGTATGTTCATCGAGATATTAGGGTAGGGCGTCATGGAAATGCCAATCTCGATTAGTGTATAAAATTTTATACTTTGTGCTTGGGCTGCGAAGATCTAGTTTGTTGACGCTCCTGGAATTTCGACATCTGAAACATCGGCGCCGTTATTTCGTAACTCTTCCACTAAATTAGGAGGCCAAAATAGTTTAGCCCCTCCGTGTCCGGCATTTATTGTCATTAGCCAGCCTGTCTCTTCTCCGACGACTTGGGCCCCATGCATTTCGTTTGGTGGAACCGAAATAATATCAAAGGGTTTTAAAATTATCTCTTGTTCTGAATCAATGCCTAACGTCACCCGCCATGTGCCTCGCATCACTATAAATGCTTCAGGCGTTTGGTGCCCATGAGTAGCAAGACCTTTTCCTGGCTCTACTTTTAAATAGGTAATGTTAAATGCTTTCACATTATCGAGGGGCGTTATTTCACCCTTTTGTTCAGCGGGTCTGCCTAAAACAGCATACCGTTTTCGTTCAAATCGTTCCAACATCATGTCTATAGGCCTGTAGGACGATTCTCGCTTTTCGATATCATCAAAACGCAATACATATTTTTCAATGTCACAAGTACTGTGTTTTGCGCCCATTATATTTGTCCTCCTTGGCAGTGGTGGGGATATGTTTCTAGAAGGAAATTTTCTAAAATGGTGTCCATCATCAAGGAATACTTTTCATTTTGTAATATGTTATATTTGGTACACTATCGTAGTTCCTTCTTACAATTGCAAAATCAGAAGGTTATTAGGTAGACTTTTTGAATATTGTTAAATTAATTCTATCTATTTCGTAGTTTCCAATTTACCAAAAATTTTATAGAACCGGTCCAACAAAATAATTTTTTTAAAAAACTAGGTGCTGTGTCATGGTACATAAACGTAATAATCCGAAATCTGTTTCTATTCCTCAAAATTATTATCAGTCCGTTGAAGTAGAAGAGGGGGCTAGGTTTCTTTTTGTCGCTGGCCAAACTGGGGTTGCGCTTGATGGCTCTGTAGCAGATGGAATAGAGGAACAGTCTAAACAAGCGTTTTCCAACATGGTTAATATCCTTTCAGCATCCGGATACGGACTTGAAGACGTGGTATTCATGAAAACATTCTTGGTAAGCCGTCAAGATCGTGAAAAGTACCAAAAGGTCCGTGCGAGCACCTGGGGTGATAATAAACCCGCTTCGACATTTCTGATCGTATCTGGCCTGGCAAGTCCCGAATATTTAGTTGAGGTGGAATGTATAGCGGCTAAAAAGTTTTAGAATGAAACGGGCACCTTCCCAAATGTCGCAGGTACCAAGCGGCTCCGAGATATTTTTGGATCATGTTGGTTGGTTTGTACCAGAAATGAATGCGGTCGGCCCGACAATGGAAAGACTTGGTTTTTGCCTTACTCCATTTGTGGCTCAGCACAATGCTGATCCCAATGGAGGTGCCCCTATACCAGCGGGAACAGGTAACCGTTGTGCGATGTTGGAACGCGGTTATCTCGAATTTCTTTCCGCTGTCCCCAGTTTACAAACCCCTCTATCTGAACAGCTCAAGGCTGCACTAAAGCGTTATCATGGGGTACATCTTCTTGCTTTCACAATAAATGACAGCCAAGGAGCTTTCGAACGTTTAAAAGTGGAAGATTTCTCACCATTAGATCCTATACATCTTCGGCGTCCACTTACTTTGAATAACGGAAAAAATGGTGAAGTTGCTTTCACGGTAATTAGAGTTCCCCCTAATAAAATGCCGGAGGGTCGTATACAAATTTTGAGACAAGAAACTCCTGAACTTGTTTGGCAGGATAACTTAATAGCAAGGGATAATGGAATTTCGGCATTAGGTGGGGTGATCCTTTGCGTTAATGATATTGAAGAGGTTGCAAACCGTTTCAGTAAATTTACAGGAAAAAAAATACAGGGTAGCGAAGATTACATATCCCTTGATCTTGATCGGGGAAGAATTTGTTTTACAAACAGGGATTATATGCAGAGTGTTATTCCTAATTTGGTGGTACCCACAACGCCGTTTATGGCGGCGGTCACTTTAGAATCGCGGGATCTAGAAAAAACAAGAACGTTTATTAATAAAGCGGGTATTACCTTTAAATCGCTAAGCGATCATACAATCCTTCTAAGTCAAGACAATGCATGTGGGGTTTCTTTAATAATTTTTGATAAGGAAGATATTTGGCCTCGTAAGAGTTAATCTTCATCGATTTGGTAGTTGGTGATATTCATGTTGGCGTCGAATTCTAGCAATCCATCCTGTATCCATTTCGATGGAACCACTTGAGGACCGCGTTTAAGTGTAGGAAAGATTGCTGCATCTTCTTTTGTTTGAGCAGGCCATACGTTGTCGGCAACGGCTGCCTGTCTCACTACAATGTCATCTTCAGTGATATTCCAAACGACCATATCTTCTGCGAGGGTCAGCGGTCCCTTATATGTTGTTCTAATTTCCTCCAAAACCTCATATTTTGTATCAAGATCGTTAAAAAAATGATATGCAACTGCAAGCCTAGGTTTCAAAACACTAAATACCTTTCCTGCCTGAGCGGGAGATGTATGATATTTTGTGGCGACCATTTCAGCGACCTTGGGTTCGAAACCTCGTCGAAGTATCAAGGTGTTGGCTGTCATAAATGACTCGTGGATTACGAGATCGGCATTACGAGCATGTTCGAGGAACCATTTATTGGGGTTAGTATCCGATGAATACACAATTGTTCGATTATTCCAGTCGAGACGAAAACTTACGGCGCCGTCAGATATATGAATTGCAGGGAATGCTGTTATTTTAACCCCCCCCTTATCGTATATAATGCTAGGGTTAGTGAAATCGAATTCATGGGCAATAATTTCTCCCCCGGCCTCTGGAACGCTCCCGGTTCTGGTTCGATAATCCCAGGCAAGTGTTTTTTTGAGATTGTTTACAAAGGCAGTAGTACCATATTCTGGTGTGTCCCCTGATGGTCCCCAGATTTGCAAAGGTTTGGTTCGCGCTCCGAGCCATCCACTGATCCATAACTCCCCAATATCTCCAACATGATCAATATGCAGGTGGCCAAGAAACACCTTTGTTAATTGGTTGAAGGGAATTTCAAGAGATGCGAGGTTGGCTGCGGCATGTGATCCCATGTCAAATATGAAGTTGTCTCCGTTACCCAATTGTATAAGAAAAGATGCTGATGCTTGGCTTCTTCTTACAAGTGGCATGCCTGTTCCCAGAGCGATTACCCTTACTTCATCGCATTCCAGCTCTTCTGTACCCGGGAAGTAATGATCGCGAAAATCTCGTGGTGTTACAGATAAATTCTTGTTATTTGTCATGCCAGTTGTTTCTCCCTTTTAAGTATATAGAGTATCACGCTGGGTTTGCGCAGTCTTGTATGAATGTGATTTAAAAGCTATGCATGCAGATAAATGGATTTTTGGTTATGGGTCTTTGATTTGGAATCCGGGTTTTAATTATATAAAAAAATACCCTGCGGTAATACAAGGGTGGGTTCGTCGTTTTTGGCAGGGTTCTACGGATCATCGCGGGGTACCAGAAGCCCCAGGACGGGTTGTAACTTTGGAGCTACAAGAACACGGTGTTTGTTGGGGTATGGCTTATAAAGTTGCCTCGGCTGACGTTGAGAATGTCATAAATTCACTAAATATCCGCGAACAAGGTGGTTATAGCCTGAAGAAGTTAAAACTATTAAAATCTGTCAAATCAAAAAACGGGGTAATCGGAATGATTTATATTGGTAAACCTGATAACCCAAATTATCTTGGTCCGGAAAAATCTGAAAAGATTGCTGAACAAGTTATAAACGCAAGGGGAGCAAGTGGACCAAACGCCCAATATGTTTATCGACTAGCAGATGCTTTGCGTAATATTGGAGCTGAAGATCCACATGTATTTGAAATAGAAAGAATGGTTAAAGATATAGAAAAGGCTTAAATAGTAACTCTTGTTTGATTCAGCCTCTGGATTTCGGTAAAAATAAAAGTTTATTATTTTAAAAAATAATTTCTCAGCTAAAGTTTCTTTGAGTCGATCGTTTATTTATAATGGGGCGTTTAAAATGGATAAGTTGATAAATACTGGTGAGTGTTTATCGCGAGGGCAGGCTGAATCCTATGATCTTATTTCTGATTTTTGTAAATCTGTTGGTGACCTTGCAACAAATTACTCTTCGGCAATAATTGCCTCTAAAGTCCCTCGACTCTTAACACCACTTTTGGTTGATAATGATTTCCTTCTTCCGGAACAACGGTTGCTTAAAGGTGACGATTATGAAAAGTACGAGATATTTTTGTGCCCTAACGACCTTTTTTCGGTTTTGGCAATAGTTTGGCCAGCCGGTATTTATTCACCGATCCATGACCATCAAACTTGGTGTGCTTTTGGGGTGCTCGAGGGTGAAATTGAAGAGAGCAAATATGCTTTGGTTAATTCTCAAAACAATCTTTGTAAGGCAAATCTGACAGAAAGTGTTTGTCATCAAAAAGGTGCTGTTACGTACATGTCTTCCGAGCGCAATATTCACCGCATCCACAACCCTGGTAAAGATCCCGCTATTTCCATTCATGTATATGGGGGGAATTATAAAAAGATCGGCGCGAATGTAGACCAAATCTATAATACATAGACTTGACGTAGCCTGTTGGATCGGGAATATCACATGTTTACAACTAGGTGAGTTCTATCCATTCACAGTATAAATAGGAGAAATTGATGCGCGCTGTTTGCCTGCATGAACAAGGTGGAATTGGAAACCTTAAATTAGACGAAAATTTTGCCGATCCAAGCCCTGACGAAGACCAAGTGGTCATAAGGGTAAAAGCAACATCCTTAAATTACCACGACGTTTTTACCTGTAGGGGAATGCCCGGGATAAAAATACCAATGCCAATGATTATTGGTCTGGATATTGCAGGAGAAATTGAACACTTGGGTCAAGGGGTGAGCGATTGGAAAGTGGGTGACCGAGTATTGGTTAATCCGCTTGATCCCACTGATCCAACTAAGGGGCTTATGGGAGAAATGTTACCCGGGGGAACCGCCGAGTTTTGTCTTGTGGATGCTACAAGGTTAATTTCTATTCCAGATGGTTGCTCGTATGAACAGGCGGCAGCCTTACCTGTTGCATACGGTACAGCTCATCGAATGATGATTGCCAACGGCGGGCTTGAAGGCGGTGAAAGAGTATTGATTTTAGGCGCTAGCGGCGGTGTCGGATCTTGTTGTGTTCTTTTGGCAAAAGCTATGGGCTGTGAGGTTGTAGCCTGTGGCAGTACAGAGGAAAAATTAAGTGCACTCAAAGAATGGGGAGCAGACCATGTTATTAATTATAAAGAAGAAGATTTTGTAAAGAAAATTTGGTCAGATTTCGGTAAGCCTCATCGGCGGCGGTTTGATGGCGGTGTAGACGTTGTAATAAATTTTACGGGTGGCGATACTTGGGTGCCTTCTTTTAAGGTAACACGGCGTGGCGGAAAGATATTGACTTGCGGTGCTACGGCAGGCTTTGATCCAAAAACTGACTTAAGATATGTTTGGACATTTGAATTAAAAATTTTGGGCTCAAATAGTTGGTTACCTCAAGATCTAGAAATTCTCATGAAAATGATATCCGAAGGTAGATTAAAACCAATAATCGACACGGTTCTCCCTCTGGAAAAAACTGCAGATGGCGTCAAGTTACTCGAGGATCGCGAGGTCATTGGTAAAATAATTATTACACCCTGAGAAACTATAATGAGAAAAGATTCTGGCAATCTTGGGGATGTATTTGTTGCGCATAGTGATAGCGACAGGATTGCTGTTGTTGATTTACGGTTACCAAGTAAACCTAAGGAAATATCTTATCGAAGTTTGAACACCGCAGTTGATGCCTTAGCCCGTGGATTAATAAAAGAAGGCCTTAACCCCGGAGACAGGGTGGGTATTCTTTCACTGAACCGTGTGGAGTATCTAGAAATACTTTTTGGAGCGATGAGGGCTGGTTGTGTGCCGGTAATGATTAACACAAAGCTACCAGCTGACCAGGTTAGATATATAAATAAAGACTCAGAAGTTCGAATAGTATTTTGTGAGGATGATTTAAGAGAATTATGTGAGGAGGAAACTCGCTGTATCGTTTTTGATAAAGCCGGTAAAGATGGCTATTTAAATTTTACAGACCCGGGACACTTTGCATCGCTTGCTCCTGGTCCAGAGGATATTGCCGAGCAGCCATATACCTCCGGTTCCACTGGCCGCCCAAAGGGTGTTTTGCTTCATCATGTTGGCCAGCGTTGGATGATAGATCAGTTGATTAAAAGTCGTGAAATCTCTTCCACCGATTGCGGTATAGTAGCCGCTCCATTGTATCATAAAAATGCCTTGTTAGCCATTAAATCAGCTTTGGGTGCAGGAGGAAAGGTTGTACTTCTGGCAAAATTTACAGTGGATGATTATATTAGGTGCATAGGTGAATATGGGCTAACCATGCTGACTGGCGTTCCAACAATGTATGCACTGTTGTTGCAGAATGAAAAATTGCTTAAGGAAACCGAACTCAGTACTGTAAGAGCCTTGAGCCTAGGTTCTGCTCCAGCTTCGGAAACTCTTCTTGATAATCTACAAGCTGTGTTTCCAAATTCGCGTATTAACCTTAATTATGGTATAACCGAAGGTGGGCCAGTACTTCTCTCCTGGAAACATGCCGAAGGGATTGAAAAACCTCGTGCCTCTGTTGGGTATCCATTGCCGGATTGTGAAATAAAGTTTGTTGATGGGCCGAGTGAGAATGAAGGAATTCTCCATACGAAAAATCCCGGAGTAATGCTTGGGTATCATAACCTGCCTGAAGAAACCAAAAGGGTATTGCAGGATGGGTGGTTAAATACTGGAGATATTTTAAGACGAGACCCTAATGGTTGGTTTTATTTTGTGGGCCGGGCAGATGATATGTTCGTAACGGGTGGAGAGAATATATATCCCGGTGATGTTGAAACGGTGTTGGAGCGGCATGAAGATGTAATGCAGGCTGTGGTGGTACCTGCGCCAAATGCATTAAAGGCTCACGTTCCGCATGCTTTTATAGTGCTGCGTCTCGGAAGTAAATTAACCGAGCAAGGTTTGAAACAGTATGCTCTTGATAACGCCCCAGCATATGCCCATCCGCGTCGTATTTTTTTTGTATCGGAATTGCCACTTGCGGGGACTAATAAAATTGATAGAAAGCTTCTAAAGAAACAAGCAGCAGAAGCAGCGAAAGCTGATGGCACTAGCTAAAGGTTTTTTGTTTTTTTGGGTTGTAGTGGGATTTTCTACTCCACTCATTTCTGCAAAACCAGTTATTGCAGACGATCATGTATCTTTAGGCCCTACCCTAGCATTCATAAATAAATTTCGTGGCGCTAACAGTTTGTCAAAACTAATATTTGATAAACGTCTGAATATGGTAGCAGATTTACACGCTAGGGATTTAGCGGCAAGGAATGTTTTGAGCCATACTAGCTCAAATGGTCGCTCAATCACGCAGCGAGCAAATAGGGTGGGCTATAATTGGCGACTAATTGCCGAGAATATATCTGCTGGTGTTTCAGATGGGATTGACGTTGTAAATGCCTGGATAAAAAGCCCTAAACATAGAAAAAACATGCTATTGAGAGATGTTGTCCATGCTGGTGTGGGTTATGCTCGTTCCTCTACTAAAGAGAGAGAAAACTTTGATCATTATTGGGTTTTAGTAGTTGGCTCTCCAATTTATAATTAGTAAAAAAGGGCCGCGAGTTATTTCCATAATAAAAAATGTTGTTAAGAACAGATTTATAAAACTTATGTTGATTATTTGTAGAGAGGATTTCTACGATGCTTCGTAGTTTAGATAGAATTCGGGTTACCCATGTTGGAAGTTTACCGCGTCCTAGAAAACTAATCGCAGCTATGATTGCTGAGGATCAGGGGCAGAAAGTTCCAGACGCAGAATATGACGAAATCCTATATGATGCCGTAAAAAACATTATCGCCAAGCAAGTAGCACTTGGAATAGATTGTGTTGATGATGGCGAGTTTTCCAAGCGTGGTTTTGCTGTTTATGCTCATGCACGTTTGGGAGGTCTAAGTCCTACCGGCTACAAACGCCCGTCACCGTGGGCAAATTCGAGGGAATCTAAAGAGTTTCCAGAGTTTTATGGCCCTATTACTCAAGATAATGGATCTAAACCAACGCATAGTAGTATGCAAATGGCGTGTACTCAAAAACTAACTTATAAAGGAAAAGATTTATTAAAAAGNGACCTTGATAATCTTGCTGANGCTCTGGTTGANAGTGAAGCCGANGAGGCCTTTGTGCCNGCNATTTCCCCTNGTGATATTGCAGGCAATGTTCTNAACGAACACTATNAAAATGATGAAGAATTCTTGATGGCNATTGCAGATGCAATGAATGTGGAATACCGNGCCATAGTAGATGCNGGNTTTTTACTACAAATTGATGATCCGCGTCTNATTAATTATTACGTTAAGAACCCNGANAAATCCATTGAAGAATGCCGNGNTTGGGCCCAAAAACAAGTAGAAGNTATCAATTATGCCTTNAAAGGTATTTCNCCGGATAGAGTGNGATATCATACTTGCTATGGTATAAATATGGGCCCTCGTGTGCATGATATGGAAATGAAAGATATTATAGATATAATATTAAANATTAATGCCGATGGNCTATCATTTGAAGCNGCAAATCCACGTCATGAACACGAATGGAAACTCTGGGAAAATATAANNCTTCCAGAACAAAAAACACTTATACCTGGNGTGATAACGCATTCATCGGTCNTNGTAGAACATCCCGAATTGGTTGCGGAAAGATTAATGCGGTNTGCTTCAGTTGTTGGNAAAGAAAACGTAATGGCGGGTGGNGATTGTGGATTCGGAACGCAAGCAATGGCAGAGCCCGANATTNATCCCACAATTGTCTGGGCAAAATTTTCAGCAATGGTGGAGGGAGCNCGGATAGCGAGTGCAAAGCTCTGGTCCTAAAANCTTANNGTTGGAATTTTTTAAGTTTTTAAGTTTTCTATNTANCCTGGCAGNGCGAAGCTAGCGATATGCGATGACGGTGAGTAATATTTCAGCTTTANTTCTAGCGCTTTCCAGCGTTCCTCTAACTCGAAAAAAGAAGTATTTCGTGGCAAAGCGCTGTGGCTTCCCCAGCCAAAAGTCATAAAACCGGCTCCGTAGGTGGGAACCTGAGATATAAATAAAGAAGGGTCTATAAAAAACCTTTTCACTCGTTGGTAAGTCTCCTTAACCTCCTCCTTTTGCATATATGCAACGCCACTTTGGGTTACCATGATGCCCCTTGGGTTGAGACATCTAGCGCAGTCAGCATAAAAATTTTCTGAAAATAATGCAGCGCCCGGCCCTATTGGATCCGTTGAGTCTACTATGATTATATCGAACTGTTCACTAGTATTTTTTACGAAACTAACACCATCCATGTATTGGATTTTAGCCCGCGTATCGTTAAATGATCCTTCGCTCAAAGAAGGTAAAAATTTTTTACAAATGTTAACAACAGTTTCATCAAGCTCAATCACGGTTGGCTTAGTTTGGGGGTGTTTGAGTACTTCACGTAAAATGCCGCCGTCTCCACCCCCAATAATTAATACCTTTCTAGCTTCACCATGCGAGAATAGAGGAACGTGGGCCATCATTTCATGATAACAGAACTCGTCACCCTCGGTGGTNTGAATNATTCCATCTAATACGAGTACTCTTCCAAAACGAGGGTTTTTGAAAATTAATACGTCTTGGTGTGAGGTTTGACCTTCATATAGAATTTCATCTACTAAAAGTGACTGCCGAAAATCTTTATAAAGTGTTTCGGAAAACCAACGCATAATCAATCAATCACACCTCGCAATTCAACAATTGTTCTCATTTTCTTCGGTGTAAAATATGTTTGAAAAATAGGTAGAGAATTTTCGGGGGTGCAGTTACCACACATAAAAATATCTATGGCCGCAAACTGACGCTCTGGCCAAGTATGGATGCTAATGTGGGATTCAGCTAGAACGGCTATCCCCGAGATACCTAACCCTTCTCCAAATTTATGCAGGTGCATGTGGAGAAGGTTTGCTTCGCAAGCTTTAGCAGCCTCCCTGAGTGTTTTTTCTACAAAAATTTGATCATCAATGTGTTGAGCATCCCATAAATCTAATAAAATATGGGTGCCGGCGAATTTCTTACCATCACGCTTGGAAAAAAAGTCCTTGGGGTCATTAAAATCTTCTATTTTTTTAGATCGTACTGATATCCCGGAGATTGCAGAACGCTGATCCATTTATATTTCCCCCTTTTAAGGTGTAGTTGCCAGTAATCAAATGGCGGCACTTTTTTTTATCTATTCCACAGTTGAATGCAAGGGAGAAAAGATAAATTTTATTTCTTTAAAAATACTCTGTCTCCATATATCGAATTGCTTCCGCACCACTAGTGGCTGCGTGCGATAGAGAAGAGGCCTCGGGTAAAATATTTTCAGCATAAAAAAGCGCAGTGGTGAGTTTTGAGCGGTAAAAATCATTGTCACCAGACCCATTAGAAAGATTTTTTTCTGCTATCATNGCGGCTCGTGCCATATNATAACCACCAATTACGGTGCCAGCGAGTTTTAAATATGGTGTTGCAGCTGCTTCGGCTGTTTTTTTATCGCCTTTTAGCGCATTTAGTATAAAGCTTGTTGTTCGCGATAGTGCAGCACCCGCCTCCGCAAAACGCCCACGGATAGCGCAAATAGTCCTTTCGCTAGACATTGATAAAACTCCATCAAATTGCCGCATCTCTTCAATTAAAGAATTCATGGCGAAGCCATCATTGATCATAAGTTTCCGTTTAACCAAATCTAATGCTTGNATCCCGTTTGTTCCCTCGTAAATTGGNGTTATTCTCGCATCTCTATACAGCTGNGCTGCCCCGGTGTCTTCGATATAGCCCGNTCCACCGTGTATNTGAATATTGGTAGAGGTAATCTCAACGGCTCCATCNGAACACCANGCTTTAACAATNGGTGTCAACAAGGCAACNCGGTTAGAATGTAAAGTTTTGATTTTTTCTTCAGGGTGNTNAATGGNGAGGTCNACGGATAAAGCAGTTTCATAACANAGCGCACGCATNGCTTCGANACGAGCTTTTATCGATAGGAGCATGCGCTTCACGTCGGGATATTCAACTATTTTNAGCGGTTTGTTATTATCATCTTTACCCTGATATCGTATTTGCGCATAANANTTGGCTTGCTGGTATGCACGCTCCGCAATTCCCAGCNCTTCATNNCCTATGGCAAGACGTGCNGTATTCATCATGGTAAACATTGTAGTNAGGCCATTGTGNGGTTTTCCCACNAGCCAACCCAAGGCCCCTTCGTTGGATCCAAAATTCATGACACAGGTGGGGCTGGCGTGAATTCCTAATTTTTTCTCTAAAGCAATACATTCTATGTCATTTCGACAACCGGGATTACCCTTTTGGTCGGGTATAAATTTGGGGACGATAAAAAGGGAAAGTCCTTTTGTGCCTGCTGGAGCATCCGGGGTGCGAGCAAGTATTAAATAAATAATATTTTGACTAAGGTCGTGTTCACCCCAACTGATGTAGTTCTTTTGACCTTTGAGACGATAACNATNNNCTTCAGGGGTAGCTAAACANGTGATAGCCCCCACATCTGATCCAGCTTGGGGCTCNGTCATGGCCATNGCNCCGGTCCATTGACCACTTATCAAATATGGCAAATATGTGGATCGNTGTTNGTCNGAACCATGATGATANAAAAGATTTATGGCACTCTGTGTAAGTGTATTGCACAAACTCAAGGAGAGATTGGTGGAGTTCCAGATCTCTGATAAAGCCGAGTTGATCAGTTGAGGTAGTCCTTGTCCCCCATACTTAGTGTCAGCAGAACAACGGTTCCATCCAGCTTCACAATAGGCTTNATATGCTTCAGAAAAGCCAGCGGGGGTTNTNACNATTCCATTTTTCAATGTTGCGCCGCTAATATCGCCTGTCCGGTTAAGTGGGGCAAAAATTTCAGAAGCAAATTTCCCAGCTGTTTCAATTAAAGTATTAAACTCATGTTTTGTTATTTTAGGAAAGTTAGTCAGTCCACTAACGGTGTCTATGCTTATTAGCTCATCTAAGACAAAAAGAATCTCTCTTGAGGGTAGCCGGTATTCCGACATGGCTTCTTAAAGAACTTTTCCAGGATTCATAATATTTTTTGGATCTATTGCTGCTTTAATTTCACGCATAACGTCAAGCGCAACAGGTGATTTGTAGTAAGCGAGCTCTTCTCTTTTTAATTTCCCTATTCCGTGTTCTGCGCTGATGCTGCCTCGTAGATTGGTTGCAATATCATGAACAATCCGATTGAGCTGATCTTTGTATTTTAGGAAGCATTCACCATCAATATCATTAGGTTGGTTGAGGTTGTAATGNGCATTGCCGTCACCGATGTGCCCAAAGGCGCAAATNTGTATGCCATTAACAGCCTTNGCGACTTCAGAATTAGCANGTTNTANAAATTCNGGCATTTTCGAAACGGGTACCGAAATATCATGTTTGATACCTGTGCCCTCTATAGCCTGAGCCTCGGGTATGGTTTCTCGTAACCTCCAGAAATCTTTAGCTTGTTGCCTACTATTGGCAATAGTTGCATCCAGTATCTCTCCGCGTTCCAGTGCTTCGCCAAGAATTTCTTCGAGGGTTTCCCGAAGTCCTTTATCTTTATGCCCTGAAGTTAATTCTATTAGAAGATATTCAGAAAAAATTTGCGAAAGTGGATCACGCGTGTTTGGTATATTTTTGAAGACAAGATCTAGGCCTTTACGCGCCATCCACTCAAATGCAGTAACGCGGTCGTCGCTTACTGCTCGAGCCCGTGCTAAAATCTCGATAGCTGCTGAAACATCTCGTACCGCTGCAAAACCNGTCTGAACATCACGTGGTTTTGGNAANAACTTNAGGACGGCGGCTGTGATAATACCNAGAGTTCCTTCGGATCCAATAAATAATTGTTTTAGGTCGTAACCGGTGTTGTCTTTACGCAAGGCAGATAAACCATCCCAAACTTTACCATCAGGCAAGACAACCTCTATGCCAATTACCAAATCCCGCGCATTTCCATAACGTAAGACACCCGTACCACCGGCGTTAGTAGCGAGATTTCCACCNATCCTAGCTGTTCCTTCGGCACCTAGGCTCAGAGGAAAAAGTCTATCATGTTCATCAGCTACTCCTTGGATATCCGCTAAAATAACACCGGCTTCTGCTGTTAATGTGTAATTCAATGGGTCTATGGACCTTACTTTATTCATCCGAGTTAGGCTCATTAGGAGTTGGTCGCCGTCTTCGCTTGGTGTTGCTCCACCACATAGACCGGTATTGCCCCCTTGGGGAACAATGGGGAATCCGTTTTCAGCACAAAGCGTGACCACGCGAGACACCTCTTCAGTTGTTGCGGGTCGAATAACTAGGGGAGTGGAGCCCCTATAGGCTTTGCGCTGATCAGTAACATAGGGGACTATATCTTTTGGATCTTGAATAATACCATTGTCTCCAACAATATCTTTTAATCCTTGTTGCAAGGCAGTCAAAGATGGGTTTGTTATTGCGTCCAAGGCTCTTCCTTTGATTAAAACTAATTGTTAGCTTTAACTGATTGGTTGGTAGTGGGCAAGGTGCACTAATAACTCGCACGCCTTAGTCGATCATTAATAGCTCGTCCTAAGCCTACTTCCGGTATCTCCATTACAGCGATTCCTGTAAATTCTGGTTTATCAAGTTGTCTCATCATATCAAATAAATTGGCAGCTGCTTCATTTAAATCACCGGNCCTACTCAAATTACAAACTGCGACGGCGTTCCCCAAAGTCCGACTCCCGAAGGCTAGTAATGCTTCTCCTTCGTGAAGCTCTTTGGCATTAATTCTCAAGGGTATCTGAGTAGCATAATGACGGGGCAGCATTCCGGGAGCTTTTGGAACCTGTTGACCTTCCTCTAAAATTTGGATATTTCCAACTTCCCTTTCAAAATCTTCGAGAGGTATACCTCCAGCTCTCAAAAGGCATGGATTTTCTGCTGACATATCAATAATTGTAGATTCTACTCCGATCTTACAAGCNCCACCATCAATAATCAGATCGATATCATCTCTTAAGGAGTTTCTAACGTGATTGGCTGTGGTCGGACTGACAGAACCTGATTTATTGGCACTTGGAGCAGCAATAGGCACTTGAGCTCTCCTGAGAAGGTTTAGAGCAATTTCATTTTCTGGTATACGTATTGCCAAGGTTTCTAGTCCGGATCCTGCAAGGAGAGACACAGGACAATTTTGGCTTCGTGGGAGTACCAGTGTCAGTGCTCCAGGCCAGAAATGTTCGGCAAGGGCCTTAGATTGTTCACTAAATTTTACAAGTTTTTCGGCAATNTCTATTGANGNTACATGAATAATTAACGGATTAAATGAAGGCCGCCCTTTAACTTNGTAAATAGANGCAATCGCATTCGGGTTTGTAGCATCTCCGCCNAGGCCATATACNGTTTCCGTNGGNAATNCCACAAGTTTTCCGGAACNNATTAATCTTGCGGCTNCNTCAATGTTCCGCTCNAGGTCTGGGTGTTTCATTCGAATATNTTNGNTTAATCTATAGTTTTGTTTTTAGTTCCGNAGGCAATAAATTCCGGATTTTCAAATTTATTTTTNCCGTANGNCAATTCTTNNTTATCTAAAGTTCGAACACTTCCACCAGCNGCNGCTANNATGGCATGTCCAGCGGCNGTATCCCATTCTCTTGTTGGNCCNTAGCGTGGATANATATCGGCTTCACCATTAGCAATTAAGCAGAATTTAAGCGAGCTGCCAGCTGTTATAACCCTTGAATAAGATATATTTTTAAGCAGGTTCTTTATTTTCTCTTGATCACCATGGGAGTGGCTTACCGTGATTATCCTATCATTTTTTGAGAACCTACGAACCGTTATTTTTTTTGGCTCGGTGTCATCAGTTTTTAAGGTCGCATTACCACCTACATCGGCTGAAAAACACTTTCTCAAAGCTGGGGCCATAACAACGCCCATTGTTGGCCTAGAATTTTCGATCAGTCCAATATTAACCGTATATTCTTTTCTATTATTGATTAACTCTTTTGTCCCATCCAAGGGGTCAACTAGCCAGAATGTTTTGCAGCCTATATCGGAAACTCTTCCTTTTGAGGCTTCTTCTTCTGCAATTATTGGAATAGTTGGTGTTAATGCACTTAAACCGGCGAGGATTAATTGTTCGGCGGCCTCATCTGCTGCTGTTACTGGAGATTTATCAATTTTTTGGCGTATATTTAAGCCGTTGTCTCGAATATTTAAGATCTCCTTGCCGGCAAAACCAGCAAGGGCTACCATTTCTTTGAGTAATTTTTCTCGGTTTTCAATGATCATTGTGGTTTAAAGGCTTTTTTACCAATATTTGGCCACGCGCATGGCCCTCCAGAATTTTTAATTGCTTCTTCTATAGAAATTGAGGGATCCCAGGATCTAGCTACAAATCGCATATCCGTTACATCATCTGAAAGGTTAGAAGCCAGCCAACATGCGGGAGCTTGCATCACTTCAGGCTGGGTAAGTTGGGTACGGTCGAAGGGCGCATTTCCAGGTATAAAATCAGTGTTAACGGGTCCGCCAGGGACCAAAACATTGGCCGTCACGCCGGTTCCTTCTAAATCTTTTGCCCAAATGGAGGTGGCTGCTTCAAGCGCTGCCTTAGATGGCCCATAGGGGGTATAGCCCCGTGTGGTCATAGTATCTAAACTAGTTGTAACATTAATAATTCGTCCCCATCCTTTGTCTATCATATGAGGAACAATAGATTTGGCTAATAAAAATGGCCCATTCCAATTAACGTGCATCAAGGCATTGAATTGGGTGATATTTGCATCCCAAAATTTTAGGTTATCATTCCAATAGTCATGTTTCAGCATAGACATTCCAAGACCGGCAGCATTGAACAGAATATCTGCTGAATTAAATGCATCAATAGTTTCTTGTACGGCAGAAATGCAGTCCGCTTTTTTGGTAATATCCTTGACTAGCGGTATGCAGCTTTCATTACCTCCAATTGATACAGATTCTCTCACTACAGCATCAACATTGTTTTGCCGAATGTCAAATATGGCAACTTTGGCACCTTTGTTGATTAGTGCCAAAGCAATAGAACGTCCCATACCGCCGCCGCCGCCTGCGACGATTGCAGTTTTTCCAACTAAATTTATTTTTTGTTGTTCCATAGGAAATTTATTCAAGTAATTTTATCTTGGAATATCCTTACCGTGCACTGTTGTGGGCTGCCCAACCGCTGCAGCATCTGCCAGGTCTGGCCATGCGGCAGGGGATCCAGCATTTTTTATATTATCGGAATCTGTTGCAGCAGGGTCCCAATTACGGGCTAAAAATCGCATGGAATTAATTCCGTCAGAATCATTGGAGGCAAGCCAGCACGCCGGTGGACCCATGACCTCCGGTTGTACTAAATTTTGGCGTTCATAGGGTGACTCATTTGGAACCATTGGGGTATCAGCTGCCCCACCGGGAACTAAAACGTTACATGTTACACCTGTATCAGTTAAATCGTCTGCCCATGCGTTACTTGCCGCTTCAAGTGATGCTTTCGACTGACCGTAAGGCATATTACCGCCCCTGATCATAGTATTCATACTCGTGGTTACATTTACTAAACGGCCCCATTTTTGTTCGAGAAAGTGGGGCGCAGCGGCGCGTGCCATAAGGAAAGCACCACGCACATTCACGTCCATTAAACGTTGCCATTTGTCTGGGTCAGCTTCCCAGAAGTAGAGACGATTATTCCAGTAGTCGAGTCGAAGCGTTGGCATGCCTAGACCTGCACAGTTTATCAGGACATGCAAGCCGCCATGGTCTTTGATAGTGGTCGTTATCGCATTTTCACTATCTGCAACAGAAGTAATATCAGCTTTCACCGGTGTAAATTCACCACTAAGCAAATTTGCAGTCTCTTGCATTCCTTTAATATTGACATCGACCCCGGCAACTTTTGCACTAGAATTTGCTAGGGCTATCGCCATTGCGCGCCCCAAACCGCTTCCTGCTCCGGTAACCATAACTACTTTACCGCTCAGATCTCTTTTTGGCATGGTTCTCTCCTGTTTTTGTTATATTGCTTTAAGAATAATCGGCTATAAGATAAGGGACAACCCGCGTTGGTGATACTTCATCTTTTCTTGTAAATGGGATTACGTATAAATATGTGCGGAAGGTATACGCTTACAACACCACCAGAGGCTATGCGCGCAATTTTTAACTATGAGAATATCCCAAACCTTCAACCACGATTTAATATAGCTCCAACCCAACCAATAGTAACAATACGCTATCTCGGAAAAGAAAAACGAGTTTTGTTGGAGGCTAGGTGGGGCCTTATACCTTCTTGGGCAAAGGACGGCGGTTCTGCATCACGTTTGATTAATGCTCGAGCTGAGACGCTTCTAGATAAGCCAAGTTTTAAGGAGGCCTTTGGCAAAAGNCGCTGTNTGATTCCTGCCGATGGGTTTTATGAATGGCGATTAGAAGGGGGTAGGAAACAGCCATTCCGGATTGGACTAAGGGGCGGCGGGATTTTCGCTTTCGCTGGTTTATGGGAGTCTTGGCATGCTAAACATGACTTGGGTGATTGTGTGGCAGGAGATATCATCGAATCAGCCACAATCATTACAACAAAAGCAAATAAAAAATTACGGCCTATTCATCATAGAATGCCTGTAATAATTCCAGCCGGGCTCTATTCTTCTTGGTTAGATCCAGCAAACGATGTTTCTGACCTCAAAGCATATCTAAAACCTTATCCATCGGAACCTATGGCTTTTTATAGGGTTAATACTTCTGTAAACAATATCCGCAATGATCACCCGATTTGTATAGAGCCTTTAAACGCTGTCAGTAAAAATAAGGCGTAAAAAGTTAAAAATCTCCTTTTTTATTAAAAATCGGTTTGCAATGCTGAATTGTCTATATATAGTACTATACCTGTCGCCAAGGCGCGAGATATAGAAATAAAAGGACGGCAAAAAATGCAATGGACACCAGAACGCGTTGAAGTTTTAACCCGCCTTTGGGCGGAAGGATTGTCGGCACGCCAAATTGCCGCAAAACTTGGAGGGGTAACCAGAAACGCGGTGATTGGAAAGGCACACCGACTAAATTTACAACGTGGNGCCCCTGTTCCTGAGCCGCCACCAGCTCCAGAACCAGTAATTCCCGAGGTACCTCCGATGGCACTTGGTCCTGAAGTGAAATCGTGGATGTGTAGATGGCAAATCGATGAGCCGGGACGCCTCGGCTTGTATATCTGTGGGAAAACCGCCCAGCCGGGTCGGCCCTATTGCGCAGAGCATCTGACCGCTTCATATCTGCAACGTAAGCGTNCTGCGGCTTAAATATCTGNNAAATAGAAGAGGTGGCGGTAAATTGTTGTGCCGTTANCTTAACAAGAGNGNTACAATTCAANTTGGNGTATTTGACTNTNTATTTGTTAATTGTGACNTNANGAGACNCTGANTAAATTTTTTAGAAAGAAATTGNGTTGGTAGAACGGCTCTGGAAGCACGTNATATTAAACCCCTATCTCGCGGTTACCTTTACAATGTTTTGCTGGGCAACTACCACCGTTTTGGTTCGTTATATTCGGGATGACGCGCCCCCCATGGCGCTCTCTTTTTGGCGCTTGGTATTTGCTTTTCTTTTTCTGCTCCCCTTTACTTACAAACGCATACGGTCACAATTCTCAATAATTTGTGATAATTGGAGACTTATTGGCCTTTTATCAATTTTACTTTGGTTCGGCGGTAATGCCCTTCTTTTTCTATCACTACAATTTACAATCGCTATCAATGCCGCGGTTATCAATTCCGTTGAACCAGTAATTATTATAATTTTTGCGTCGATTTTGTTTCGCGATCAATTCACAGTCCGACAGGCATTTGGCGCTGCGTTATCTCTTGGCGGTGTTCTTGTTCTGATTGCTTCGGGCTCGCTGGAAAAGTTAATTGGACTTAATTTTAATCTTGGGGATATTATTGTTTTTTGCGCTTACATATCTTGGGCGCTCTATGCGGTACTGCTGCGGAAGATTCCAANGCAACTTGATCCAATGGTCGTTGTCACGCTTATGCTCGGATTTGGTATCCCAATTTTACTTTTTCCTTATTTGATTGAGACCTCTTATTTTAGGCCGATACAATTTGATTGGTTAACCATAGGGGCAATTACTTACCTTGGCCTTTTTTCGGGTGCTATCTCGATGATCGGTTGGGTGTATGGCATAAAAAACCTTGGCCCAATTCGAGCGGGTCAATTTCTTCATCTAATTCCGGCCTTTACCATCGTTTTGGCAATCGCCCTTCTGGGTGAGACTCTCAGAAATTACCATTTTTTCGGGATATTGTTGATTTCAGTGGGTATTTATTTAACGTCCATTCGGAATAATTAACTGGAGAAAAAAAAGAGCATATACATATTATTATAAGGGGGTGACCGATCAATGTGGTTCGGTTACAAACATATGTATCCACATGATTTATTACTTTCAGGGAGCAATATAGGAAATGATTGAAGAGGCCCGCTTTCGCCTTGGAGTCGATGTCGGGGGCACGCACACCGACTTAGTGTTGTTAAACGTCAATTCCGGTGAGATTACAGTCGAAAAAGTGTCCAGTACTCCGCACAATCCCGCTATCGGAGTCCTCGAGGGAGTAAACAACTTTGTAATCAAAGGAACACCACCGGATGAGATTGCTTTTTTTTCTCATGGTACGACGATTACAACTAATGCATTGCTAGAGATGCGAGGCGCCAATGTTGGTTTACTAATCACTAATGGTTTCCGGGCTGTGCAGGAAATACAAAGCCAAGGCCGTGATGGAAATCCCTTTGATTATTTTTATGACAAGCCGCCCCACCTTGCTCCCCAAAGCATGACTCATGAAATTCCCGGTCGTGTAGACTGGGAGGGCGTGGAACTTCAGCCGTTAGATGATGAGTCAGTAAGAAGTGCTACGCGATCATTGAAGAATGCTGGAGCCACCTCCATAGCAGTCTGTTATTTGTTCTCCTACGCTAATCCCTTGCACGAGGAGCGTACGCGTGAGCTAATTCTTGAGGAGTTCCCTACCGCTCATGTGTCNCTATCTTCGGAAGTATTACCCCGTATTCGGGAATGGCCTCGACTTTCAACCACACTTTTAAATGCATATCTTGGCCCGGTTTTAGTAGATTACATTGGCCACCTAAATAGCGGTTTAGATGATGGGGGTGTTAAAACTAAACAAAGATTCCTAATGCAGTCCAATGGGGGTGTGATGCCCTTCTCGGCCGCGGTTCAGGGGGGGAAAACTGTGTATACCCTTTTTTCTGGCCCAGCGGCCGGCGCTCANGCGGCGGCTTATCTATCAGGACAAGATGCAGAAGGAGGTATTGTCACACTCGATATGGGAGGGACCTCGGCGGACATCGCCTTTATTGAAGGTGGAGAACCGCTTGAAGTAACCGAGGTAGTTGTTGCTCGTCGTCCACTTGGTGTGCCCGCTCTTGATTTGACTACGATATCTGCCGGTGGCGGCTCGATTGCTTGGATTGATCGGGGCGGTTTTCTATGTGTAGGACCTCAAAGTGCTGGAGCCTCTCCTGGTCCTGCTTGCTATGGAAAAGGCGGTGAAAATCCTACGGTTACCGATGCTGATATTGTCTTGGGTTATTTGAATCCTGACTATTTCCTAGGTGGCTTGCAAAGCCTTGATGTGAGGGCTTCTGAAAGGGCTTTGGATGAAAAAGTAGCCAAACCTCTCGGGATGAGTGTTCAAGAGGCGGCGGCTGGGGTCCGCCGTATTGTTGATTTGCGTATGGCGGATGAGGTAAAGGTTTTTGGAGCAAAGCGNGGCGTCGATCCTCAAGATTTTTGTCTTCTGCCTTTCGGTGGTGCAGGGGCAGTGCACGCAGCTTCTGTGGCTGAGGAGCTTGGCATCAAGCGAATATTTGTACCACCGAGGCCTGGGGCATTTTCCGCTCTGGGTCTGCTTTGCACCGATATAGTTCATGATTATGTGCGCTCAGAATTAAGGCCAATGGAGCTTGTAACTCCTGAACATGCCGAAGAGGTTTTTAAAGAATTGGAGGCGAGGGGTCTGGCTGAGTTGGAAAAAGAAGGCATAATACCTGAAGGCGCATTTTTCGATCGTGAACTAGATGTTCGTTATACAGGTCAAGGTTACGAACTCAGGGTTTCTCTAGAAGGGCTTGGTGGTAATGCAGGTATTACCCAGAAAGATATGCATGCAGCGCGTGAACGGTTTGATGAACGCCATTCACAAATACATGGTCATGCAGCTAATGACCGTGCAGTAGAAATCGTAAGTTATCGTGTTCGTTTAAGGGTTAAGGTGCCTAAATATGAACCACAGCTAGCTGGAAATTTAATCGAAAAACCGGCACCTGAGGGATCCGTTAAAGGAAACAGGATGGTGTTCTTTCAGGCAGATCAAGCGACGGATACTACCCTATACGAACGAGATTTATTGCCAATTGGAGCTCGATTAGATGGGCCGGCAATTATTGAGCAATTTGATTCAACTATTGTGGTGCCCGAAAGTTGGGTCGGTCATATTGATGGTCTGCGGAATTTAATTTTGAGTAGGGGCAAATGAAATGGATCCCGTAACTGTACAAATTTTACGCAATAAAGTTTCAAGTCTTGTTGATGAAATGCACTACCATTTTTATAGATCGGGCTATTCGACGATCATTCGAGAGTCGCGTGATTTCAGTTGCGTAATTCTTGATCGTTTGGGACGGCTTATAGTTCCACCTCCGATGTTCTTTCATGGAATAGCATACCGCACATTTGTAGAAAATATATTCAAGCACTACGAAATGAATGAGATAAATGATGGAGATGTTTTTGTCTCAAATCATCCCTATGAAGCGGGGATGCCGCATGTTTCGGATATGGGATTTGTCGCACCAATAATTCACGATGAACACCTGATCGGGTTCTCTGCCTCTATAGCTCATAAAGCAGACATTGGCGGAACTAATCCCGGAAGTACATCTGCCAATTCCACCGAGCTTTACCATGAAGGCTTATTATTGCCTCCGATTAAGTTTCATCGTTGCGGGAAACCGGATCCTGATATTGAGAGGGTAATACTTGGTAATAGTAGACATCCTGATCTTGTGCGGGGTGATATTCATGCACAAGTAGCTGCAACCAATATGGGCGTTAAAAGGATGAAAGAAAATGCGGCCCGATTTGGTTCTGATACAGTTAGTAACGCCTTCAAGGCAATACTAGATGGCGCGGCTGAAGAACTTCGCAAAGCAATAGCGGAATTACCAGATGGAACCTCCTATGCGGAGGGGTATATGGACGATGATGGAGTAGAAAGGGATACACCTGTTAAATTTGCGGTTGCCATTACAATAAAAGGTGATAAGGCGACTTTTGATTACTCTGATAGCGGTCCACAAGCTCGCGGCCCTGTAAATTTGCGACCGGCAATGGTAGAGGCTTGTACATTTTATTGTCTTGTTGGTGCGTTGGGTCCAAACGAACTACATTATAATGGTGGGATGAGTGATGTAGTAGAACTGAAATTTGCACCCGAAACAGTAACTAATGCTAGCCCGCCAGCGCCAGTCTCTTCCTATCAAAAAGCAAACCTACGACTGGTAGACGTAATTCTTGATGCTATGTCTAAATTTACTCCCACTCGTGCCATAGCTGGTTCTGGCTCTTCAGGCTCTTTGCTAATTTCCTGGCAGGGTGGTGGTCGAGCAGGCCATTCTACTATGCAATACGAAATCATGGGTTCTGCCTACGGGGGTGGGTATGGCCATGATGGTTGTTCGATGACGGCCACACATCTTTCAAATTTACACATCACTCCAATAGAAATACTTGAGTCTGAATATCCTTGTCGTGTTACGGAGATGTCGGTAATTGCAGACTCTGGTGGTGCTGGGGAATATCGGGGTGGTGTTGTTTTTCGAAGACGGTATGAGCTTCTACAGGATGCCATCGTTGTGAGACGTTACGAACGTGCAAAATTTCCGGCAAGTGGCGTCGCGGGAGGGAAAGATGGACAAGCGAGTAAATTTATAAAAATCAACCATAATGGCTCAGAAACCGAACTAGAGGCGGCAGGTAAATATGAGATGAAGGCCGGTGAAGGTTTCTATATGGAAAAAGCCGGAGGCGGGGGTTTCGGTGACCCAACTAAACGAGATCCTGATTTAATAAAAAGGGATATAAAAGAGGGATACATTACTTCGTTAGGTGCAGAGAGGGATTACGGCTTTAAAGAAAATTAGCGTTGGTCAGTTCATGAAAAAAAGGGCCGGAAGATACTCCGGCCCTTTTTGTAGTCAAATGTTAATCAATGGTTATTTTTTTCCAAAGATTAGGTTGCGGGCGCGTTTTACGGTCGTCGGTGATGTATCCATCAGGTTATTAACAATTTTTTGAATATCTTTACCCGCTATTGGGTTGACCTCCAACCCACGCTTGTATGCATCCTTGATAAATGCTTTATTTTTGGTAATTTTTGCAAATGCAGCCCGTAAAGGTTTAACCAATTTTTTTGGCGCTCCAGGAGGTAAAACTAGACCTCTTCCTAAGACGGAAGCGGAGCCGAGCATCATTGCCACTTGTCTATCTTCCTTGTTTGATAACAATTCACGGATCAATGGAACGTGTTCTATACCCTTCTGTTTGGTATATCCGCTTTGAACCAAGGGGATAGCATAGTTATTTTTGTTTTGTTTCATACCTTTAAACCATTGCGGTTTCGCGGAAATCCAGGCAGTCCAACCAAGCGCTAGGCCATGTACTTCGCCTTGTTCCATAGCAAGTTGCATTTTACGAGAACCCTTGTAACCCTTAATGATTTTCATTTTGGTTCCAAGCAAGGCATTTAGCGTTGCAGGAATGAGAAATGTGGGAGATCCTTTACCGCTCGATCCCATTGTGATTTTTTTCTTTTTGAGATCATCCATCGATGTCACGCCGGAATCTCTTCTTACAACAACTGTGCTGTTCTGACCGAAAACCCTACCGAGCCACGTCAATTCTTTGCACCTGTATTTAACTTTTTTGGGCCGTAATAACTCAGATACGATCGACATTTCTGGAGGCATTAGGAGTGTCCTGCCATTTTTCGGCGCAACGTTGTAAAAGAAGTTTGCTGCTTTAATTCCACCAGCCCCTGGCATATGCTGGACTACCATATTAGGTTTTCCAGGAATTACTTTATCCATGTGAGCTCCGAGTAGTAATGACGTTCTTCCGTATGTTCCACCTGCACCATATCCAACAAGAATCGTAACAGTTCGACCCTTGTACATGCCAGAAATATCTGCCGCAGAAACTGGTGTGGCCATAGCCACTAATCCCACTGCTGCAATGGCAGAAAGTCCATTGAACATTTTACTTGTCATTCAGTCCTCCATTTTAACTTATTGTTTTTTTTGTGTAAGTTTAAAAAACATAATCGAGTTTGGTTGGGTATAGCTAGCCGAAAATTTAATTACTATCAAAAAAAATAGGGCCCCAAGTCACCCTGAGGCCCAAAATTAAATTAATAAAGTCAGTTTATTTTTTTGGAAAAACGTGTTCCCTTGCTTTTTTTACTGCGGCCGGTGACATTTTTAGAGCGTTATTAACGATTTTTTGAATTTCCGCCCCCTTTATTGGAGTAACCGGCAAACGTTTACTTTTTGCATCAGCTCGAAAAGTTTTACTGGAAACAGTATTCCAAAATGCTTTGCGCATAGCTTTTATTTTAGCAGATGATACTCCGGGTGGGTATGCTAGACCACGTCCAATCACGGCAGCTGTTGAGAGCATTGCAGCCGCTGCTTTGTCATCTTCCGATTTTGCTAAATCTGTGAGTAAGGGTAAATTCTGAAGGTCGGGAGCTTTCTTATATCCAACCTGTGCTAACTTCACCATAAAACAGTTGTCTCCACAACCGATGAACCAATTCCTTCTGTTTTTCTTCCATGAAACCCACGAGTTACTCATACCTTTAGTTTCACCTTGTTCTACGGACATAGAGGTTCTTTTTGAACCCTTATAACCCGCTACGATTTTAAATTTAGTTCCTAGAATGCCATTCATCATTGTCGGTACAAGAAACGTCGGTGACCCTTTACCGGTAGAAGCAACGATAACTTCATTCTTTTGTATGTCGGCGATAGAGGTGTAGCCCGTGTCTCGTCGTATAGACATTACTTGATTGGCACCAAAAACCCGACCAAGCCATGTGAATTTATTGGCTTTGAATTTCATCTTTTTAGGACGCAGCAACTGAGATACTACGATCATTTCCGGAGGCATCAAAACAAAGGCGCCATTTTTAGGCATTGCATTATATGCGTAGTTGGTAGCTTTAGAGCCTCCTGCACCAGGCATATGCTGCACTACTACGGTGGGGTTACCGGGAGTGAACTGTTTAAGATGCCGAGATAATAGCAAAGATGTTTGCCCATAGGTGCCGCCTGCACCATACCCCACCAAGATCGTTAGTCGATCTTGAGCACTAGCGCTCATCATACTAATTGAGAATATGATCGCCGTTATTAAAGTACCGTTAATAGTTTTTCTCATAACTTGTATTCACCTTTTCTTTCAGTTGGTTAATGTTTTGATGTTTAATTCAAACCATAGAGGCGTTTTGAATTATTATCGAGTATTTTATCCGCAGATTTCTCCGGAACCTTGCCGTCACTTCTAAGTTTTCTCAAGGCTTCGATTTCCGTTGATGTATCGCTGTGTCCATAATCTGTTCCTACGACGATATTATCGTCGCCCACTGCGTCTAAAATATATTCCAAATCATCGGTTACTTGGCAGGCTATAAACATATTATTGTCTCCTAGTGGATCTGAAGATAACTCGCGGCCGAACCTGTTAATACGTAATTCTAAATCATTGAGTGCATAAGGTACCCATTGGGCACTCAGTTCGACGAAGCCCCAACGAACTTTTGGAAATTTTGAAGGTATTTGATTGAAAAGTAGGTCATGAAAACTTCCAACGCCCGAGAGTTTAAACCGGTTGAAACCCGGATCCGTGCGGTATGCCTCATGAATGGCAAAGCTGGCAATACCTGAATGTAAGCAAATTGGAAGGTCAAATTCTTCGGCCATTTCATATAGGGGGAAAAAGTATGGGTTTGAAGGAAGACGATCTGTTTCCATCGCCCGAACGAAGATACCACAGGCACCATTATCCTTTCCGAACTTTAGTTCCTCACGAACTTTATCCATTGCGTATAGTGGAGGACACACAACCCATCGCAGTTTTTCCGGCGCAGCTTTATTAATTTCGGCAAGCCAACGATTATATCCTTTGCAAATTGCATAATCAATTTCTGCATTTGTTGTGAGTGGGCGCAGGAATAAGGTCGGATAAAGAACCTGAACATCGATTTCGAGTTCTCGCATATGATCTATACGGGACTGAACATCGCGCATCTCTCGGGATTCTTCAGAAGTATCGAGGCCGACATTGACCTGTTTGTTATGGATGCGTCCATCGACAACCCAGAATTCCTTTACAAGATTACCACTCGAGCCGTGCAGCTGTTCTCCAGTCGATTGAGTTACAACCATTGGCGCAAACTTTTTATGTTCTGCGTCCATGTGTTCCCATGTCATTGGTGTTTCAAGAACGTGAGCATCAGCATCGATAGTGGCCATATCTTTCTCCTTAACTAAATAGTAAAAGGTTCCTGCCCATAATCCCACGCAAGCATAGTCATTTTTTTACATTATCCAAGTATGATATGGTTATTTTTTGTAATGGATTCTGCAATTTATTTACATCAAGTTTGTTTGTCATCTTCAAAGCGTGATACCTTTTAAAAAATGAAACTGCTTAACTTATGGATATTATTGATTGGGGCGTCGTTAATAGTTGGTGTCCTCCTTCATTTGGCAGGGTTTCCCGCTTCTTTCCTTCTTGGTCCGATGCTCGTTGCAATAGTATTTTCGGTAAAAGGAGCTAATTTATACGTTCCTCGACCCTATTTATTATGTTCGCAAGCTATAGTGGGTTGTCTTGTTGCACAGTCTCTTGATCCGTCAATTCTAAGGACAATAGCGGGTGATTGGGCTGCAATTTTGTTAGTTGTTGCTACGACTGTCTGTGCGAGTACTTTTGCCGGCTGGGTTATTGCGCGTACTGGTTTATTGCCCGGAACAACGGCGGCATGGGGGTGTTCTCCGGGGGCTGCTACAGGAATGGTAGCAATGGCTGAAGATTTTGGCGCAGATCCTAGGCTGGTAGCATTTATGCAGTTTCTAAGGGTTACCCTCGTCGTAATTGTCGCTACGCTTGTCTCCAGAATGTTATTTGATGTCAGTGCTGCCGACCATCCGTCAGGAGTATTAAATCTATTTGATTCCCAGTTTCCAGATCTATTAAAGACGCTCTTTGTTGCAGCTGGTGGGGCTGTGGCAGCAAGGTTGTTAAAAGTTCCATCTGGAGCTGTTTTTATTCCATTGATTTGTGCTGCGTTCTTGCAGGGTATGGGTTTGCTTACAATAACTCTGCCCCCTTGGTTATTAATTTCTGCTTTTGCTATAATTGGTTTATGGGTCGGACTGCGTTTTACACGTGAAACTGTACTTTATGCGATCCGTGCTTTGCCGATCATGCTGATTGGAACAATTACCTTAATTGTGTTATGTGGGTTTTCAGCATTAATGTTGGTTTGGCTAATTGATACTGATCCACTGACCGCATTCCTAGCTACAGTGCCTGGCGGCCTCGATGCAATTGCGATTATTGCGGTCGATAGCAACGCCGATATTTCATTTGTTTTAGCGTTACAGACAGTAAGATTATTTATTGTAATCGTTACTGGCCCCCTCTTAGCTAAAATGATATGCAAGCTCCTTTGAAATACAACTAAATAGCTCGGCTTTTTTAAAGAGACTAGGTTGTCAGAAAATTGATTAATGAATTCTGGATCATCATTGTCCTCCACTGCAATTTATTACCTCGCCGGTGATAAATTCCGCATCATCTGATGCCAGAAATGCTATCGCCGCAGCCTGCTCTTCGGGGGTTCCTCTTCGACGAAGTGCCTGTTGGGAACGACTATCTGCAATCATTTCCTCTCTATATCTCTCGCTTTCTTCTTTAGGAAGATCCTTTACTTCAATCCCAGGCTTTATAGTTAGTCTTGATGTTATTCGATCTGGAATATCTGTTCCCCCCGGTGAAACAGTATTCACCCGAATGCCGTATCGTCCGTATTCCATAGACAAAACCTTAGTGAGCGCTAAAATTCCTCCCTTGCTGGAGGCGTATGGCGCGCGGTATAGCCCTCGAACCGATTGTGATCCGAGATTTATTATTGAGCCTTGGTTTTGATTCATCATAATGGGGAGGACGGCCCGACAACACCAAAGAGTAGGTTTCAAAGACCGTTCCAACTCGAGTTCTATCTCTTTTTCGTTATATAGGTGGAATGGTTTCATCCAAATCGTGCCACCGACGTTATTTACAAGAACATCTATTCTCCCATATGCATCTATTGTTTGTTCAATAAGTTCTTGGGCACCTGAAAACGTAGTTAAATCGGATACGATCTTGATAACGTCTGCGCCGTGTGTCTTGAGCTCATTTGTCGTTTTACTTGCGCTTTCATCAATCCGGTCGGAAACAACTATTTTTCCACCTTCTTGAGCCATCCGAAGGACTGTTGCTTTCCCAATTCCTTGTCCGGAACCGGTGACAATACAAACTTTATCTTTCAGGCGCCGCGCTCCGGCGGCGCGTATATCTATATTGTCTGTCATATTAGCTCCTTTTTATTTGAGGAATATCAGATAGAGGTATGCGGTATACCGGGTTTTACTCTCATTGGATCCCCCGGCGCTTCGCTAAAGGGCACATTTCTCGGGAGAATAAAAGAAGCTGATCGAATTGCTTGCGTTTCCGGATCAATTCCAGATGGCTTCTTTCCCTTTTTGAGATCGAGAGCGGCTTTGGATAAACGGCTCCGCGCCATTACAATTGCCTTGTCGGTCAAAACTAGATTTTCCCGAGTTCGGTCTTGAATCGGTCCCATGCTCTCCTGTAAAGATGCATCCTGCATGGCAATTCCTCGGACACCACTGTATGTTGTGCGCGCTTTCTGTGCTGCTCGGTCTATTAAATAGTCATTCTCTTTGTTAATTGAGGGACGAAAGGTTCCGGGTATTAAATCTACATGCAGACCTCCCCCCTTTTGCATTATTTTTAGTTCCTTTTGGTTTAATGGCCTAGATGGGTGATAGGAAAAAGTCCAAGCAAAACAATTATGGTCATCAATAGGAACCCAGGCATGGCCATTTAAAGGATTATCACCGTAGGGAGGAACAATTGTGTACCAAGGCATAATCCAGGGTGTAACCCGCCAATAAAATTGTTCATTTTCTGCATTTCTACGCACACCAATACTCAATCCGAAGGGGGCCTCTTCGACTTCAAATTTCGGCTTTCGGTCGGCCATATGATAATTTGAACCCTTCGACCCGTGATGTAACGGGTCACTTTTGAGTTCTCCACTATGAAGAAATCCAACATGGCTTGAATCTATCCCACCCTCAAGAGCCTGCAGGTAGTTGCACTCTTCCCAACGTTTAGAGTGAAAGAATTGGCATTCTGGTATACTTGTCCATTCAAAAGCTGGCGGAGGGGGTTTATATTCTAATGGTCCCATATAAGCCCAAACTATTCCGCCTTTCTCCACGCAAGGGTATGAGGTAATTTTTATATCTTTACAATAATCACTATTTTCTGGTTCAGAAGGTATTTCTACACATTGACCGGTATAGTCGTATTTCCAACCATGATATGGACAACGAATACCATTTTCTTCATTCCGCCCGAACCACAAAGACACGCGGCGATGTGCGCAAAATTCTTCGATTAACCCAATTCTTCCAGCACTATCACGAAAAGCGATCAGTTTTTCTGATAAAAGAGTTACCCGTACCGGAGGACAATCAGGGTCAGGGACTTCAGCTGCTAAAAGAAAAGGAATCCAATATCTACGGAAGAGGCTACCCATGGGTGTTCCTGGACCAGTTTCCGTAACAAGTTTACTTCTCTCGGTTGTTAACACAGACTTTTTACCTCAAGGATAATTTATAAGGGTCTAGCAGAATTAATAAAAACATTGATGGCCGCCAAGGCATGCCCATAGTAATTGGTAATTTTCGTTGAATGTTTTGTTCCTAAAAATTTAATACAGGTTTTTATTTTTGTTAAGATAATTTAAATCCTAACTTGATTTATATTAAAACCATAAGGGCGAATAAAAATTGATGCGGACACTCATCTACTTTTGTTGTTGTTATTTTTTTCTGACTTCCTTGATAGTAAACGCTAATGACTTAAAGAAAATCCAACTTGAGTATGAGGTTTATATCGGCGGTTTGCGTGCAATAACAGCTAATTTGCATAACGCTTTTAGTGAGAAAACATATGACACAACACTTAATTTACAGACTGAGGGTATCACCGGTAAATTGTTCCAATGGTCCTTTTCCGCATTCTCTTTTGGCGAGATAAAAAAAAATAAAGTTATTCCAATGAAAGCGGGACGCGATAGCACCTGGCGGGGAAAGAAACGTAGTGCACGTATAACATTTGGTAAAGATGGTGTTCCAATCGTGACATTGACCCCTGATCCAGAAATGAAAATTAAAGAACAAATTCCCTCAAAAAACCTTATGCATACACGAGATTTAACAGGAGCCCTTGTGTCTCATTTATTTCGTGCAGCAGCAACTAATTCTTGTGTTCGATCCGAACGGATTTTCGATGGAAAGCGTCGTTACAATTTGATATTTGAAGGTCAGGTTGAAGAGAAATTGAAGCGTGACCAATATTCACCCTATGGAGGTCCAACCTTAAGATGTCAGTTTAGGATGGAAAAAATAGCCGGTTTTCGACCCAAAGCCTCTCGCTATAAGTGGATGTCCGATGGTTCAGCTCGTATTTGGCTAGCTCGAGTATTTCCCAATACCATGATGGTTCCAATACGTTTGGAAGCTGACACGACTTTCGGGGGATTATTTATATATCTAGTTTCCGCGACCCAAATTCATAGGGGTAAAAAAACTGAAATTAAAAGAATACAAAAAACGGCAAAATAAAGTTTAATTGCCATTTTTCTGGCTAATATTGATAGCACATTGTATCTATGATTTTTCCATACATTGGAATTTAATTAGCTGATTTGTGTTAAAATATGCGATGTTTAATTTTATGCTTATTGGAAATTAAGAAAGATGTCTGAGAATAGACTTGCTGTAGTAGTTCTTGCTGCCGGGATGGGTGCCCGCATAAAGTCCCAGTACCCAAAAGTCCTGCATCCTGTGGGAGGAGCACCAATGATCGGCCACATTTTAAAGCGGGCAAATCTGATTGGTGCGGATCGTGTCGTTGTTGTGACGGGGCCGAAGATGACGGAGGTTATTGAATTTGTAGCTCCGGTGGAAGCAGTTATTCAGGAAAAGCCTCTTGGTACTGGCCATGCCGTTCTTACCACTCGAAATATCCTAGAAGGTGCAGCTGATGATGTGCTGGTGCTTTTCGGTGATACGCCCTTACTAACCGAAGGTACAATGAAAATGATGATTGAAACTAGGCGAGGTAAAAATAACCCAGCGGTCGTCGTTCTAGGTTTTACTCCCGATGACCCTCTAGAATATGGCAGATTAGTAATAGGGGAGAATGGTCAGCTGGAAAAAATAGTCGAATTCAAAGATTGCGATGACGAAGAAAAAAAGATTTCTTTATGTAACGCCGGAATTATGGCCATGGATGGTAAACGATTGTATGGCTTGCTTGACCAAATTCAAAACGATAATTCTAAGGGAGAATTTTATCTGACGGATATTATCGGGATTTGTCACTCCAAAGGCTTGAACTGCGTTGTCGTAGAGACAGAAGACCCTGATGAAGTTGCCGGGGTCAACTCTCGCACTGAACTAGCTCAAGCTGAAGCAGCTTTTCAATATCAGATGCGAATTGAGGCCATGGAGCAAGGGTGCACTCTTCAGGATCCGGATACTGTGTGGTTTAGTCATGATACTGAGCTTGGTCAGGATGTTTCTATAGGTCCAAACGTTGTTTTGGGTCCTGGNGTCAAAGTCGGTGACAATGTGCAAATAAAACCCTTCTGNCATATTGAAGGTGCTACNATAGAAAATAANGCCGTANTTGGACCTTTTGCTCGATTNAGGCCNGGCGCGGAAATTGGAAGAGATGTGCANGTTGGAAATTTTGTGGAAATTAAGCAATCACAGCTGGAGCGTTATGTAAANGTAAATCATTTGAGTTATATNGGCGATAGTGTTTTAGGGGAGGGTGTNAATATAGGTGCGGGGACCATTACATGCAATTACGATGGATTTAATAAATCCCTTACAGAGATTGGCCCGAAGGCATTCATAGGATCTAATAATTCTTTAGTGGCACCAGTAAAAATTGGTGCGGGCGCAATTACTGCTGCAGGGTCGGTGATTACCCAAGATGTTGAGGAAGATGCTTTAGCGATCACCCGCAGTTCTCAAGAAGAACGTTCTGGTTGGGCACTGAAATATCGCCTTCGAAAACAGAATTCGAAGGACCCCGATGATAAAAAGTCGGACTGACGCGTATGTGTGGGATAATAGGGATTACGGGAAGGCATACGGTAGCACCGTTGTTGATCGATGGACTGAGACGTTTGGAATATCGTGGTTATGATAGTGCAGGGATCGCGACACTGGTCAATGGAGAGATCCAGCGGAGGCGTGCGGAAGGAAAGCTAATTAATCTTGACACTCTTGTAGAGAAACGGCCCATAGACGGTTTGGTTGGAATTGGACATACCCGGTGGGCTACGCATGGAAGGCCCAATGAAATAAATGCCCACCCTCACGCTGATAAAAATGTTGTTTTAGTTCATAATGGTATCATCGAGAATTTTCAGGAGCTCCGTCAGGAACTTACTGACAAGGGCCATCACTTTGAGACCGATACCGATACAGAAGCAATTGTACACCTTGTCAGCAGTTTTTTAACTAAAGGCAATTCACCCCAGGATTCTGTCTCTCTTACTTTATCGCGATTAGAAGGTGCTTTTTCATTGGCAATCTTATTTGCAGGGTATGACGGCCTCATAATTGGAGCGCGTCGCGGTAGCCCGCTTGCTGTAGGTTATGGTGAGTGTGAAATGTATCTAGGGTCTGATGCTATCGCTCTGGCGCCTCTTACGCAAAATATTTGCTATTTGGAAGAGGGGGATTGGGTGGAGCTCTTACCAGAATCCGCGGTGATACATGACAATAATGGAACGATCGTTAATCGTCCTATTTGTCAATCGTCAGTTTCTGAGGATCCGAACAATAAAGGTAATTTTGAGCACTTTATGCTAAAGGAGATTTACGAACAGCCAACTGTAATCGGTGATACACTCAATACTCTATTCAATCCTTGGAAAAGGACTGTAACACTGCCAGAATTAACTTTTAATCTCGGGAAAATTTCAAGAATTACGATTATTGCTTGCGGTACTTCTTTTCATGCGGGATTGGTCGCTAAATATTGGTTCGAAAAAGTTTCTGATGTCCCCGTAGAGTGTGATTTGGCCTCAGAATTTCGTTACCGTGAGGCCAGAATGCCAAAAGATGGGTTGGCTATATTTGTTTCACAGTCGGGAGAGACGGCTGATACACTAGCAGCCCTGCGTTACGCGAAATCAAAAAAACAGCACACATTGGCTTTAGTAAACGTAGCGGAAAGCTCTATGGCAAGAGAAGCTGATTCAGTATTGTTAACTCTTGCTGGACCAGAGATAGGAGTTGCTTCTACCAAGGCCTTTACAACTCAGCTGACAGTGCTTGCATGCTTGGTCGTAGCCACTGGAATTACAAAAAGAAGTATCAATAATAAACAAGCAGCAAGCTATTGTCGTTCACTCATTGAAATACCAGCTCGGGTGAATGATGTACTTTCCCATGATCAGAAAATCTCCGACCTTGCAAGGGAAGTCGCAGTGGCTAAAGATGTATTATATCTCGGGCGTGGTACTGGTTTTCCGATTGCGCTCGAGGGGGCGCTGAAGCTAAAGGAGATTAGCTATATTCATGCAGAGGGCTATGCTGCAGGCGAGATGAAACATGGTCCTATAGCTTTAATAGAAGACAATGTGCCTGTAATTGTTATCGCTCCGTCCGATGAACTTTTTGAAAAAACTGCTAGTAATATGCAGGAAGTAATTGCGCGCGGGGGGCGTGTTATATTTTTATCAGATAAGGATGGGATAAAAAAATTAGGTCGGATGGCAGCAGCAACGATCGAGGTGCCAACGGTCGATAGTTTTGTAGCGCCTATTCTCTATACTATTCCCGTACAGCTTTTAGCTTATCACACAGCGCTGATTAAAGGTTCAGATGTGGATCAACCCAGGAATCTAGCTAAGAGTGTCACAGTCGAGTAATTTTAACTGGTGAAATACCTCCTAAGTATTCTCACTATCTTTGTTTCACCGTTACAGCAAGAACCAACCGACTGATGCACTATCAGGATAGGTGGACTCCACAGCAAGAACGAACAATACAACTCGTTAAAAAACTTGAAAAATCAGGTTTAGGTTATCGGAGGATTGCTAAATACCTCAATGCAAAGGGTATCAGAACTTCCAAAGGAAACTCCTGGAAGAACACTAACGTATTCTCATTTCTCAAAAGATATAAAGAGAGGCAAGAACGACTTGCTTTTATAGAGAAGGAATACGAACCCGTATGGGGAAAGATGGAAGTAGGGTGGGCGAAAATATAGAGTAAATTTTTATTTATTAGTCAAATTACTTCTTTAAAAGTAGCAAAACCTCTCGAGTGGTTAATTGGTCAACCCGTGGTCCGGTTCTAGCGTAGACCTTTTCGTCTAAATAAACGACATCTCCCTCAAGTTGACGATAAGGATCACAAGTAACTACGCATACAAATTCGCCATCAATTTCAATTATTTTTATCGATATATACTTACTTAATATTACTGATCCGAAGGTATTTTGTATTTTTTGAATTATAGTCCTTTGATAGTCATCGTTGCTCGTAAACCCTTCTCTATCTATGCCCACTATCGTTTTGTTGTTGTCCCGTTCATGCACACCAATTACGAGGGTGCCGCCCCTTGTGTTCAAAAAGGATGCAATGGTTTTCATTATAATTGACTCAAGGTGATCGTGAATTTGTTTTTTCGATTTAAAAAAAAGTTTTTTCTTCCCATCCATTATTAAATATTGCTGCTGACCTTTTTCATCCACAAACGGTTCAGGGTAAGATGGATACGGAGTTCTGAAAGATGATTTTAATTCATGAGTTATGCTTTCTTCACATAGAAGGGGGGATACCTCAGAAATGGCATTAATAATGGAATCCAATTTTTTTCTTTCCTTCCCTGATGAAATTGGATGAAGTGCTAAAGAATTTTTTATGCTGTTAAACGCACTTATTGCACTTTCCATCTTGATAGAAACCTCAGCGATCTCTCGTTGTCTTTCAAAGGACGGTAAAGAAATTTTTAGGTCTTTAATATCTTGTTTATTTAATCTTTTTATCACTCCCCTTTTTTTATTAAGTGCTTCAAACCAATATTTTTTTCCGGATTCAGAGTTCAGATAAAACCTTAGGTATGCCGTATTTACCTTGTCTTTATCTAATACAACCTGGCACATATTTTGATTTTTAATTTTAGAAAGATGTAAGTCTTCAATTACTGATTGAGTGCCAATTAACGGTATGTATAAAGAGTTTTCCTGAGGTTCAAACTCCGTTTTTGTCAAATTGAACTCAAGTCCAATATCAGAGAGAACGCATTTCTGATATTGTTTGAAATCGGACTCGACTTCTTTTTTGTTCATTGATCCCTCACAGAAATATAAAAACGACTTTCTATAAATGGTTCCAAAATTCTAAATCAAATAGAAAAGTAATTCTAGATTTCATAAAGAACTATGAAAAATAAGTTAAGTTTAATTGACAGTCCCAACGTTGGGACTTATTTCACCAATTAAAACCAGTCGGTCACTGTCGAATAGTGGGGTTCGGTGGTAAGTCATCCACCAAATCACACACAGAAATCTACCTAACATTCCACCTTACAGTTCGTGCCTCACACTTGTGGGTGCATCCCTATACTGAACACCAACAATACCTCTACGACACGATTATCGATTTTCGTGAGAAGGGGTGGAATTTCCAAGAGATTGCTGATTGGTTCAATGCCAATGGAATAACTACC
>PBFH01000021.1 GCA_002719885.1 Rhodospirillaceae bacterium
AAGTCTGGTTTCTTATACCTCAATGATAAGAGAGTTAAGCGGATGGAATTAGAGCCTTTTCCAATGCGGAATGAAAATGGTAATTTTATTGCCGCTAAACGTTATGTCGAAACCTTGCCAAATGGCAAAAGCTACGAAATTATTGAAAAAAGTGGAAACATCGGCCCACTTGACAACACACCAGAATATTTGGTGCCCCAAGGTCATTATTTTGCGTTGGGCGATAATCGTGACAATTCTCTGGATAGCAGAATTCCAAACCGATATGGAATAAATGGTGTGGGATATATACCTGTCGAAAACCTAGTCGGGCGGGCGGAAATAATATTCTTTTCGACAGATGGGACCGCTTCGCTTTTGGAGCCGTGGGGTTGGTACCAAGCGGCCAGATTCCAAAGGTTTTTTCAGGGTATTAAATAGTGGTTAACGTTGGCTACTCATTAGTTAATTTTTGTCGTGATATAGGCCATCACTTCGAAAATGAGTCGTTATTAACGCAGGCCTTGACGCACGCGAGTTCCGTTCATGCATCAAAATTAGAGACATATGAAAGATTAGAATTCCTTGGCGATCGAGTGCTGGGCTTAGTAGTAAGTGAGTTTTTAATGGATAGGTATCCAAACGAAAATGAGGGCCAATTGTCCCGCCGTTTGAGCGCCCTTGTTGATCGAGAGAATTTAACCTCGGTAGCCGCCGATATGAAATTGGAAAACTATATTATTTACGGTGGTGGTGCTAAATTGAATGATTCTATGCAGGCGGATGTTGTGGAGGCAGTTTTTGGAGCAATTTATTGTGATGGTGGGTTAGAGCCCGCAAAAAAAGTCATAGAAAAATTCATCTGTCGTCTAAGTGATAATGCTCAAGTACCGCGAATAGATCCAAAAACCTCCTTACAGGAGTGGGCACAGGGAAAAAAAATGGGACTGCCTTCTTACAAGGAAATTGGAAAGGAGGGTCCAGACCATCAACCTATTTTTTTTATACAGGTGATGTTGGATGGTTTTGAGCCAAAAACTGCTCGGGGGTCTTCGAAGAGGGCTGCAGAACAGGCAGCCGCTTTGAAGCTACTTAATGATGTCACGGAAATTAGTGATGATTAGACGTGAGATAACTCGTTGTGGAATAGTGGCCCTGATTGGAGCTCCAAATTCTGGAAAATCAACCCTTATTAACCGCGTTTTGGGAAGTAAGGTGTCAATTGTGACTCACAAGGTCCAGACAACTCGTACTAGAGTTGTTGGTGTGTTAACAGAAGACAATAATCAAATCGTTTTTGTAGATACACCAGGTATTTTTACTCCAAATCGTCGGTTAGAGAAGGCAATGGTCTCAGCGGCTTGGGTTGAAGCTGCGGATGCAGACCAGGTTATTCTTATAATTGATTCAGAAAGGGGAATAGGAGAAGAAACCCAACTTATTATTAAGGGCATAAAAGACTCAAAGAAAAAAGTTTATGCAGCCCTAAATAAAATCGATCTAATACCTCGACCTCAACTTTTGGAATTAGCCGAAAATCTTAATTGGTCAAAGTGTTTTAAAGACATTTTTATGATTTCCGCGCTAAAAGGTGATGGCGTTAATGCTCTCCTGTTTACTTTAGGGGAATGCCTCCCAGATGGTCCTTGGCTATATCCGGAAGACCATCTTAGCGATATGAATGATCGTCTTTTTGCTGCGGAAATAACCCGTGAAAAATTGTTTTTAACCCTTCATCAGGAATTGCCCTATTCCCTGACGGTTGAAACAGATTCCTGGGAAGAACGACGAGATGGAAGTATAAAAATTAACCAGGTGATTTATGTTGAGAGGAAAGGGCACAAGGGAATTGTCTTGGGTAAAGGCGGACAGCAGGTGAAACGTGTGGGTGCCCAATCTCGTAAGGATCTTGAACAGCACTTTGGCCGGCGCATACATTTGTTTCTTTTCGTTAAAGTTCGAGAGCATTGGAGGGAGGACCCAGAACGTTATAGAGAAATGGGTTTAGAGTTTACGAGTTGAAAAATNCTTAGCTAGCGGCTGATATTGTCTTCGTGTAGAGATTTTCCCCCTTTAGACCCCTGATACTAATCGTTAACGCACCAGTTTTTGCGTTGATTTCTCCATGTCCAAAATAAATATAGCCGGCACTCGGAGGAAAATTTCCTTTAGGCGGACGGGGTGTTCTAAAGTGTCGTTGAGTGCCAAACGTTTTGTCGTAATGCATCCCNCGTCCCGGCTTTGTGTGAAAGGGNCCAGAAATAAATTCCCAAAATGGTAAGAAATCTCGAAAGTTTGCTCGGTCAGGGTGAAAATGATGAGCTGCGGAATAATGTACATCGGCAGAAATCCAAACGATATTTTGGATATTATATTTTTTNATATGAGATAAAACATCAGCAATTTCGTGTTCTCGCCCTAGAGGTGGTCCGTCTATACCATTCGAAAACTTATCGTATCTTGGTCTTTGGTATTTACTTGTATGGGCAATGGGCACAGGGTTTGCAATTATCTTCCATAATGAACGTGATCGAACTAAGGAAGATTTCAACCAATAAATTTGTTTTCTTCCGAATAATGATGTTTCTTCATTAGGTTTTTCTTGCTGATTTTTGTTGTTGGGGCTTCTNTAACTACGAGGATCTAAAAGAAATACATCTAAATTTTTTCCATATGAAATTTTTCTAAAAATACGTTCTGGGTCATTCTGGAACCTTTGCATCGGCGTGAAATCAAAAAAAGCTTTTCGACCATTTTTTGCGAGGGTATCAACATCGTTCTGAATATAACCTTTTCTGAACATTATCCGACGCGATAATTCTCGTCCGGGCCACCAATTATTTGTAATCTCGTGGTCGTCCCAAGTAGAAAATGTGGGTACATCTTCACAAAATTTTCTATAATGAGTGTCTAAAAAATTATAGCTGTAATTACCTCTATAATCCTCGACACTTTCGGCGATAAATGATTTTTCAGGCGTCACAATGTTGTTCCAAACCCCGCCGCCAGGCAATGAAGCCCGCTCTAAAATTGGGTGATCGGAGTAGATCCGATCGCCAAGGTGAATGAGAAAGTCGGGATTAGTTTCTCGCATAGTCTTAAAAAGGCGTAGACCACCCCAAGTGGAGTTTATTCCCCACCCACCGCCGCATTGATCACCTCCAAAAATAAAAGTGATATCTTGGTTGGGGTCTGAAGTTCTAAGGTGCCCTACTCTACTTTGGTTAATTTGGTCTCCACCAAACTGCACTCTATAGAAAATCTCTTGGCCCGGTGGTAGTCGATTTATCACAACTTGTCCGGTGTATCCCGTCCGTGAGGTAACGACAGGTCCGGCTACACGAATAGTATTATCGAATTTAGGGGTAGTTCCCCATTCTACCAACATACGAGCATTGCGGTTTGTTCGACCCCAGATAACAGCACTGTTGGTTGTTACATCGCCAGAAGCGATACCATCTATTATTTTAGTCCTGGAATATGCGGGGGTGATTACTGAAGGGAAAACTATTGTTCCAGAAGCTTTTTGTATGAAATGTCGACGGCTGAGCATATTGTATGAATCTGTTTTTGATNTTAGCTTTTCTTTAATGTTTGGAATTTGTTCAGTAGAATTGTACGTGTACTAGGGGCCCGTCAATCGATTATAAAAGAATTATGGATTGGAGTGATGAAGGTTTTGTGCTCTCTGCGCGTCGTTATGGCGAGACGTCACTAGTGGTAAACTTGTTAACGAGAGAGCACGGGCGCCACGGAGGTTTAGTTCGNGGTGGAGCGAGCAGTCGTAATCGTGGTTTATATCAACCGGGTAATCACTTGCGAGCCCAATGGCGGGGACGGCTAACTGAGCATCTTGGTACCTATAGGTGTGAGTTAATTTATGCGCATGCAGCGGATAACCTTGAGACACCATTACCATTAATGGCTCTTAGCACAGCAACTGCTCTCCTTGACATCAGTTTGCCAGACCGCGCACCCTCCGACGAAATTTTTATGAAGTTCAAAGCGTTTATAGTTGGTTTAGGAAAACCGGGGTGGGAAGGCCGATATGTTAAATGGGAGCTAGGTTTACTCTCTGACTTAGGCTTTGGTTTAGATTTTTCGGAGTGTGCGGCGACGGGCGTTGAAAAGGATTTAATTTACGTATCCCCCCGAAGTGGTAGAGCAGTATCCGCGGCTGCAGGACAAAAATACCATAATAAACTCTTGCCGTTACCAGATTTTTTATTGGGGGATAAAAAAAATATNACGGGGGAAAAATTATGCCAGGGGCTAAGTTTGACTGGCTTTTTCTTTAAGCGACACGTANTTGTCGATAAAAATAATGGATTACCCTTAGTTCGGGATAGGTTGNTTGAAGGGTTTAAGCTTCTAAGAATGGTTGAAAAATAAATAATTGAAAGGACTCATAGCGTCTTTTGACTGGTTAACCACAAGATATAGTGTATAACGGCATCATGGTTAAAGATTCGCTAAAACGTGTAGACAGCATCGACGTTCCCTTCAATGATGCGCTAGGGGAAAGATACCTTGCATACGCCTTGTCGACTATTACTTCTCGTTCGTTACCCGACGTTCGCGATGGGCTGAAGCCAGTACATCGACGTTTACTTTTTGCAATGCGCCAACTTCGTTTGGATCCTAGATCGGGTTTCAAGAAATGTGCACGAGTTGTTGGAGATGTAATTGGTAAATATCACCCTCACGGTGACACGGCAGTTTATGACGCTCTAGTAAGGTTGGCACAAGAATTTGCTGTTCGTTATCCCCTAGTGGAAGGTCAAGGTAACTTTGGGAATATCGATGGCGATTCAGCCGCTGCCATGCGGTATACTGANGCTCGTCTAACNGATTATGCATTAGCATTGCTGGAGGGTATAGACGAAAATGCGGTTGATTTCCGTGAAACATATGATGGTACTGAGAGCGAACCCGTCTTGATTCCCGCATCGGTACCAAATATTTTAGCAAACGGCGCATCTGGGATAGCTGTCGGGATGGCTACATCTATCCCACCCCATAATCTGGATGAAACTTGTTGTGCTTTGAAGCATCTTATCAGGTTTCCCAACGCAACAATCAACAAGCTGCTTTCTTTCATGCCCGGCCCTGATTTTCCGACGGGAGGGGTTTTAGCCGATAGTACTGATAACATTTTTTCGGCCTACAAAACAGGTAAGGGTAGTTTCAGGCTTCGTGCTAGGTGGAAAAAAGAAAATCTTCAACGTGGCCAATGGCAGATAATTGTATCAGAAATACCCTATCAAATTCAAAAAAGTCGTTTAATTGAAAAAGTAGCGGAATTAATGCAGGCAAAGAAGCTACCAATGCTTGAAGATATTCGTGATGAATCTGCTGCAGATATAAGGCTTGTATTGGAACCTCGTTCCAAAAAGATTGAACCAAAAATAATGATGGAAATGTTATTTCAGCATACCGATCTTGAAATTCGCGTTCCTCTTAACATGAATGTGCTGGATGCTGACACAGTGCCTAGAGTGATGGATTTACGCCAAGTCCTGCAATCTTTTCTAGATCATAGACATGAGGTTTTGGTTCGTCGTAGTACAAACCGTTTAGAAAAAATTGCAGCACGGCTGCAAGTCCTGATGGGCTATATGCTAGTCTATCTCAATCTTGATGAAGTAATTAATATCATACGTAATGAAGATCACCCAAAACCTCTACTTATAAGGCGGTGGAGCCTTGAGGAAATACAAGCGGAAGCCATACTTAATATGAGGTTGAGGTCTCTCAGAAAACTTGATGAGATCGAAATTCGTAAGGAAATAGAAGAGTTAGAAAAAGAGCAGACGCAACTTAACTCTTTATTGGCGAATAAGGAAAAACGTTGGGCAACAATTACTGAAGAAATAATAAAAATTCGTAAGAGGTTCGGTAAAAATACTGTACTTGGTAAAAGAAGGACAGAAATAGGTGAAACACCTAGCGCTATCGTTGTACCATTGGCTGCAATAATACAGAAAGAGCCTATCACTGTTGTTTGTTCGCATATGGGCTGGATTAGGACGGTGAGGGGTCACTTAGAAGATTTTTCTTCATTGAAATTTAAAGAGGGTGATCGACATCGCTTCGCACTGCATGCGCAAACAACAGATAAACTACTAATATTTGGCACAAATGGAAGATTTTACACCATCGGTTGTGATAAACTGCCTGGTGGCCGAGGGCATGGAGAACCGGTTAGGATGGTCACGGGGCTTGGAAATGAACATGAAGTTGTAGAGATATTGATCTGCAACCCCAGACGCAAACTTATAGTTGCTGCATCAGACGGCCGAGGTTTTATTGTTAAAGAGGCGGATGTTGAAGCACAAACTCGGGGAGGAAAACAGGTATTAAATATTGCTGGAGAGGTAGTAGCACGAAGCTGCCGAATAATACCTGAAGAGAGCGATTATGTCGCCGCTGTTGGAGAAAATCACAAGCTTATAATAATTCCAATTTCTGAAATATCTGAAATGAGCCGGGGTCGTGGTACCAAGTTACAGAGTTATAAGGACGGTGGATTGGCAGATGTAAAGGCCTTTAAGCTGTCTGATGGTTTACAATGGAAAAATGGTACGAAAAAACGCACTGATACCAACTTACAACCCTTTATCGGTAAACGTGCGCAAGCAGGCCGTTTAGCACCGAGAGGTTTTCCACGCTCCAATAGGTTTGATTGAAAGAGGCTTAGGTCAGCTAACTACCGAACAACCTACACTCTTATTTGTGTAAAGAAATTTTCAAGAACTCGTCGATCACTGGAGAGATCCTTAAATAATGATAAACATATCGAAGAGTCCTTCAGACAATTCATAGCTTACATGTCAGATGGTTTTCCAACCATCGGGTGTTAAACCCTCAAGAGGACGAAACCGTTTCTTGTAGGACATTTTTTTGCTCTCTTCTATCCAATAACCAAGGTAAACATAGGAAGCTTTATTTTTTATCGCCTTATCAATCAGCCAAAGGATCATATAAGTTCCGAGGCTTCTGTCAGAAAGATTAGGGTCAAATAGGCTGTAGACAGCAGATAAGGCATCTAACTGACGGTCTGCGAGCATAGCGCTAATTAAATCTTCTTTTTTATTTCTGAATTCTATAATTCTTGTATCAATTGGGCTGTCCTCAATCATTGCCTTAAAATCCAAAAAATTCATACTAGCCATCTCGCTCTGAGCATGCCGGGACTTTTGATAGCGCGTAAATAAAAAATATTGCTCTTCTGTCGCGGATCCGACTATATCCCTAGCGGTTACGTCAATATTTCTTTTCATAATACGACGAAAAGAACGAGACCAGTTAAAATCTTTCACCCTTATTCTGACTGGAATGCAAGCATTACAGTTTGGGCATGCCGGTCGGTACGCTAAGTTATGACTGCGCCTGAAACCAGCACGTGAAAGATCTTCATAAAGTTCCATTGCGTTTGGTGTAGAAAGATCAGTAACCACCTTACGTTCTACCCGCCCCTTTATATAAGGGCAGGGAAGGGGACGTGTGCCCATAAAAATATTATAAGGTGGAAAAGTTGTAGTTTGGTTCATTTTATAACTAATAACATCGAAGATAGTTACAACATAATGGGTCTGATTGAAGGTCAAGTAAACAGATTATGATCAATAAAGTCTGAAATCCAATGTTTATTTATGTTGTACTTGACGTACACGCTATTGCACGACAATTTAACGGAAATCTTGATAAGGGTGTCTCGAATGACTCAGAATATAAAAACAGTGGAGGAGTTACAAAAACGTCTTGTTGCCAATCATTTTAATGATTGGATGGGACTAAAAATAATTGGACTGGATGAAGAAAAAATTGACATTCTGATGACATGGCGGGAGGAAATGATTTCCAATCCAAAAGCTCGGGTGACGCATGGTGGTATACTTGGTGCATTAATAGATGTTGCAGCTGATTTCATGATCGCAGCTAAACTCGGAACACCGGCTCCTACAGTAGATATGAGGGTCGATTACCATCGAGCGGCGATGCCGGGCAACCTCAAAGCAGTGGGTAAAATCGTACGAATGGGTAATACATTTTCGACGGCCCAAGCCGAAGTTTTCGACCTTGATGAGAAATTGATAGCTAGCGGCAGAGGCTTATATTATACCGCACCACCTAAGAAATAGCTTACTTATTTTCAATCTTCCTTGTGTTGATATAAAGTATAGTTACTGGAGGTAATACTAATGAAAATTAGGAACCAAAAATGACTATTGATACAAAAGAGTTCCGAAACACAGTTGGCTGCTTTGCAACAGGTATCACTGTCATTACAACAGTTGATGTTGATGGGCTGCCTATCGGCTTGACGGCAAACTCATTCACCTCAGTTTCCTTAGATCCGCCAATGGTTTTGTTTTGTTTAGACCGTAAAGTTGCAAGCTTCGATTCTTTTACGATAGGGAAAGGTTTTGCTGTTAATATTCTGTCGTCTAATCAAGTGGATGTGTCTAATCGTTTTGCGCAAAGTGGACCGGATAAATGGGAAGGATTCCACTATGAAACATGGGATAGTGGAGTGCCAATCCTCCCAGGTTGTCTAGCTAATATTGAATGCTGTGGACATTCAATTCTGGATGCTGGTGATCACGTAATTGTAATTGGTGAAGTTAAAAATTTGGCGTCTGCCGGTGGGGACGTTAAACCAATCCTATATTACCGGGGTGGATATAAAGAAATACTTCCCTAAAAAAACCGTATAGGTTTGGGGTTTCTTAATTTAATTTTTTGGCAATTTCTAATGCACCATATGTAAGTATGCCGCTCGCCCCTGCACGTTTAAAAGCAATAAGTGATTCTTTGAAAACCTGATCGAAATTGATTATTCCCTGCGTGCCTGCTGTTTTTAGCATTGCATATTCGCCGCTAACTTGAAAAGCGAAAGTCGGCATTAAAAATTTTGACTTTACGCGCTGTATTATATCGAGATAAAAAATTCCCGGTTTAACCATGACCATGTCAGCCCCCTCTTTGATATCTAGTTCTACTTCACGTAAAGCCTCATCTGAATTTGCTGGATCCATTTGGTAGGTTTTTTTATCTCCTCCGCCCAAGTTTGGTGCTGAACCTACGGCATCTCTGAATGGCCCGTATAGGTTTGAAGCATATTTAGCGGCATAAGCCATTATTAGGACATTCTCAAAACCTTGTTCATCAAGTGCCGCGCGTATTCGACCTACTCGTCCGTCCATCATATCACTAGGAGCTATTACATCACATCCTGCTTTTGCCTGAACAATCGCCTGCTTACACAATACCTCTAACGTCTCATCATTAACTATGTGGCCGTTTCGAAGGAGACCATCGTGGCCGTGGCTAGTAAATGGGTCTAACGCGACGTCGCTCATAACACCTATTCCGTCATGGGCGTCCTTTATTGCAGCAATTGCTTGGCAAATTAGATTGTCTTTATTGTATGCTTCTTCAGCTTCAGCAGACTTGAGTTCAGGGTTTACCACAGGGAAAACCGCAACCATTGGAATGCCTAGGGTTTTAGCCTGTCCTACCTGTTCAACTAATTGTTGCACTGATAAGCGTTCCACATCAGGCATAGTTGGTATTTTTATCTTCGGTTCCTTACCATTATGCACAAAAATTGGCCAAATAAGGTCTTGAACAGAGAGATGATTTTCGGCGACAAGTTTCCTCGTCCATCCGTTACGTCGGTTGCGGCGTAACCTTGTCGTTGGAAAACCCGGCTGTGGCGCTTTAATTTTACTCACCTTTGTTTAAATTTTTCTAAGAGCTTGATCTAAATCAGATAAAATATCGTCAATATGTTCAATACCAATCGAAAGTCGAATATAGCCCTCGGTAACGCCGGATGCTAGCTGCTCTTCAGGCGTTAATTGGGAGTGGGTTGTGGTTGCAGGATGTATGGCAAGGCTTCTAGCGTCTCCAATATTAGCAACATGATAAAACATGTTGAGTGCCTCAATAAAGTTTTTTCCTCCCTCAGCACCACTAGTCACCTCAAAACCTAATAAAGATCCGTACCCCCCATCTAGATATTTATCTGCACGAGCACGAGGCTCACCCTTCATTACCCCTGGAAATATAACGTTACTGACCTTTTCATGTTTTGATAAGAAATCAGCAACTTGCTCAGCATTTGAACAATGTCGTTCCATACGTAATGGCAGAGTTTCTATCCCTTGAATAAACTGAAATGCATTGGAAGGGCTCATGGCAGCGCCGATATCACGTAACTGAGTAACCCTGGCTTTTATAATATAAGCAATGGGCCCTAGAGGTTTTACGGCGTCGACCCAAACTGCTCCATGATAACTAGGGTCGGGTTGATTGAGCATCGGAAAACGATTTGCATGGGCTTCCCAGTCAAAGTTTCCTCCATCGATGATCATTCCGCCGATAGATGTGCCGTGACCACCTATGAATTTAGTTGTTGAGTGAACTACTATGGCTGCGCCATGCTCTAAAGGTTTGCAAAGAATAGGTGCAGCTGTGTTATCCATTATTAAGGGAATCCCATGTTCATTGCCGATTGCTGCAACTTCGGCTATTGGAAAGACCTGTAACTTAGGGTTAGGTAAAGTTTCAGCAAAGAAACACCTTGTCTTATCATCAGAGGCTTCTCGAAAGGCTTCCGGATTAGATGGATCAACAAACCGACATTCAATGCCTAGGGTGCTAAGAGTGTTGTGAAGAAGATTCCAAGTTCCTCCGTAAAGGTCGGTCGAGCTGACTATGTTGTCGCCTGCATGCGCAATGTTGGTAATAGCGATAAATTCCGCAGCCTGGCCCGAACTCAATGCAAGACCCGCCACCCCGCCTTCTAAGGCCGCGACTCTTTTTTCGAGTACGTCATTGGTCGGGTTCATAATACGGGTATAAATATTGCCAAACTCTTGCAAACCAAACAATTTAGCAGCATGGTCGGGACTGTCGAACTGATAGGATGTTGTCTGATAGATCGGTACAGCTACCGAGTTTGTTGTATCATCTTTTCGCCATCCTGCATGAAGGGCTATGGTTTCTGGGTTTTTGCTATCAGTCATTTCAGTCTCCATTCACTAAGCGGGTCACCCCATAAAAAAATCACCGCAGCTCAAGCTGGGTGACCCCCGCGCTTTAGCTGCATTTTTATGCGCCCGCAAGCTGTGCTTCAAATCGGCGCAAACCTTTTTTATCACAAAACCTAAAAAGATAAAGCTTTAATTAGTTAAAATAAAATCAGGGAAAAATTCATTCTATCAAAGTTTTTAATCCACGAAATCAGCTATTAGCCAAGATTAATTTTGGGAGAATGTGTCTTTTATATTTCTAGAATGGATTGCTAAATACGTTAATCCGGCGGCGCCAATAGTAAAAAGCACAGACATTAGATAAAACCCAGCACCTATATTACCACCGGCCAAATCTATTGCTATGCCGGCAATAGGCGGGACAATTGTAGCCCCTAAGCGGTTGCCCGTGGTTCGAAGGCCTACACTTAGCCCAAACTTCGACACTGGAACGCTACGAGAGAGGAGCATTAGAATGTAGGCCATGCCAAGTCCTACGCCAGCTCCAAAAATAACTGTGCTTAACGTTAACCCGGCAATATTTCCAAAAACTGGCACTATTGCATTTCCAATGGCAGAGAGAAGGATCATGAAAATTACTATCCAGTGTGGGCTAAGGTATTTTTTTGCTTGTTCCGTGGGCAAGGCCGTTACCCCCGCAATAAAGTATGCAAATCCTGTAATAATGCCAATAATCCGACCTTCATAACCAATTGATTCCATATAAATTGACATAAAATTCATTCGGACTTGAATGAGACCGTTCATGAACAGAGATGCCATTACAACAAATGCTACGGATGGGATGAGAAATAACCTGAAAGCCTCTTTATAATCGAGGACAGAAGGCAGGAGAGCTCTTATTCGTGGGCGCTCTTTTGGGACTATTACGGTATCTGGGATCGGCATAATCACAACTGATATCCAAAGAGCAATATTACAAAGAGCAATAATACCAAAGGCGGACCAAGCACCTCCTATTGGCGTTGCTTGTCCGATATCCCAAGCCCAGCCGGCAAGGGGAGGAGTAAAAAAATTGGCAAAATTAGAAACTGATGTAAACCGACCCATATGTTTTGGAGACCCTTTAGTTAATTGTCCTAACTGTGTTTGGCAGCCTATCCATCCAATCGTATGCATAAAGCCGGTTACGAGTTGTAAAAAAACAATGAGGGTCAACTGCAACATAGCCATTGAGGTAATCATGGGCACTAGTGGATAAAATAAGGTCAGGATGATACCGGTAACAGTGCACCAGATCATCACTCGTCTAACTCCAAGACGGTCAAGGACGGCTCCACTATGTATAGAAAAAATTGCAGCAAGAAAGGATCGTGCGCCAGCTGCAATGCCAATCATCGTTGCAGACATTCCTAGGCTGACTAGGCACCATAAAGGAACGATAAGCTGAACCATTGGCAGAATTCCGATACTGATAAATGCAGAAGAATAAGCAGTGAACTCCGCACGAAAGGTCAGCACAGCAGGGTTTGATTTATCTTTGGAGTTCAATTTAATATGGCCTTTGGCATTCTGGGGGTGCTTATAAACACCTAACATCAGTTTGCCTAGTAAAGTTCAACTTAATAATCTAAAAAAGACATAAAGAATTAAGGAAAAATAGTTTGAAAAAAAGATGACAGTGATAGCGAAACCACTATCAGAGGCGATTGGAGCCTCGGTTACAGGTGTGGATTTATCTCGTGAGTTGAGTTTAGAAACAATTACCGAAATCAAAAACGCTTGGTATCGACATTCAGTTCTTGTCTTCCCAAACCAATCCATAAATGACGAACAACAAGAAAAGTTTTGCCGATATTTTGGTGAACTTGAACGCGTGCGAACAACTACTGTTGCTGAGGATCACCCACATGTAATGCTGATTACCAATGCTAAAGACACCGGCAAACCCACGGCTTTGGAAGATGGCGAGATGATGTTTCATTATGACCAGTGTTACTATGAAAAACCGTGTATGGGAGCCACATTATTTTCGTTAGAGGTCCCTGATGTGGGAGGAAATACGCTTTTTGCTAATTGTACAAAGGCCTACGAAGCTTTGTCTCCTAGTTGGAAAGAAAGGGTCATTGGTTTGAAAGCTCTAAATTACTATGATTACGGGATAAGCCCAACTATGCGCCCTGGAGGGGAGATAGACCCTAGCATTCCGCAATGGGTACATCCTGTGGTGCGCACCCACCCCGAGACAGGTCGTAAAGCTCTCTATGTTAATCGTCTAATGAGCATGCGAGTTGTAGAAGTGTCGAATGAAGAAAGTCAGGAGATTCTCCAATTTTTATTTGATCATATTGAAAGCCGTCAATTTATTTATGAGCATAGTTGGTCAGTAGGAGAATTAGTGATGTGGGATAATCGGTGTAGTGTGCATGCCCGTACCCATTTTGCTCCAGAAAAAAGGCGTATGATGCGACGAGTTACAATTCGTGATCCAATTCCCGTCAAATGAATTTTATATTCCAAAGATAATGTTGATTGTATTCGTTAAATATTAAAATCTTCACCATACTTTTGGAAATACCTTTTAACAGCAGTAATATTTTGAAAATTTTTATCGGATAAACATATGGAAACACGAAAAGTAGGAGGAAATAATGGTATTGATGTCACCGTAGTTGGACTTGGGTGCAACGCTTTTGGGCGACGAATTGATCAAGATGCAACCACTCAAGTTATCAATGGTGCACTAGATTCCGGAGTTACTTTTTTTGATACTGCAGAGGGGTACGGAAACGGACTTTCAGAAGAATACATCGGTAATTCTTTAAAAGCCAGGCGGCATCAAGTAATAATTGCCACTAAAGTTGGTTACAATATGTTGCATGTTGAGGACAAAGGAAGAGGGTCACGCGATAATATAAGAATAGCAATTGATCTAAGTTTAAAAAGACTACAAACAGATTACGTGGATTTATATCAGCTTCATCGTCCAGATCCTACAACACCTATTGAGGAAACTCTGGCTACTTTTGAAGAATTGAAAGATGAAGGAAAGATTAGACTATACGGTTGCTCCAATTTTTCTGACGCGCAACTTCTTGAGTCTGTTCGGATCGCTGGGAAATTTGGATATCAGGGTTTTGTAACAGCCCAGAATAAATGGAATGTTTTGCATCGGGAAATAGAGACTAAAATGCTCCCAATTTGTGTTAAAAATAACGTAAGTATTCTACCTTATTATCCACTGGAAATGGGGTTGTTGACCGGAAAATATCGCCGTGATCAACTCGCACCTCCAAATAGTCGTCTCAATGGTGATGATAGGCTTAAAAGTATAAATTACGATATATTAGAAGGATTAGAGGCATTCAGCAAATCTAAAGGTTATAATCTTCTCTCACTTGCAATCTCTTGGCTTGCTTCGAGAAAGGAGACAGCTAGTGTGATAGCTGGTGCGACAAGATACGATCAATTAAAGCAGAATGCTGAAGCAGCTTCTTGGAAAATGACAATAGACGATCAGAGGGTAATAGATAAAATATTAGGCTCGGTATAGAGATACTGCCACAAAAAACTAAAATTTTAAAAACAGTCGCGACTAAGAACTTATGAAAAATGTAACACTGTTTTTACTAAACGGATAAATTTTGGATATCAATTAAAGGTTATTCTGCAGCGGCGGCTGTCGGTGCACCAATATGGCGCAGTTTGGGCATAACCTCTTCAGCAAACATTTGCATACTTTTTTTAGTTTGATCATGGCTCAAGGTTGCAAACTGCCCCATGATTACCAGGTTACCGTAGCCCATCGCTGATTGATATTCTTCTAATTTTTCAACTACTGTAGAGGGACTGCCGCAAATAAACATACCATTTTCCATTAGCATCTCTATGCTCAAAAATTGTTCACGAAATTTCATCTTATTTTCCAGTATCATTTTATAGGAATTGATTGATGAATAACCTGGCGGCATTCGATACTCAGTTGGAGCTAGCACAAATTTGTTAAAAAAGTTCTGGATGTGATCTCGGGCTTCCTCAATTGCTTTTTCGTCGGTCTCAGCAACATAAAGTGGCAGTGCCCAGCCAAGCTGTTCTGGTTGGCATTTGTAACCATACTCCTCGCATTTGTTGGAGTAAGCATTCATATTGCGGATTACGTTTTTTACAGGACTAAACGTCATTAGCATCGTATATTTTCGATCCGGGTGGGATGCCCAGTCCTTTGTTTCTGCAGAACCCTGTGAAGGAATCCAAATAGGAGGATGAGGTTCTTGATAGGGGCGCGGCCACATATTCACATATTGAAATCGATAATGTTTTCCTTCGAAGGCTGTCGGTCCAGGCTGCGTCCATGCCTGAAGTATCAGGTCATGGGCTTCGTGGAAGCGCTCAAGTGAGTTTGCGGGATTAACCATATATGAATGATATTCACAGCCAATACCTCGAACGAAACCAGCTATTAAACGTCCACCGGTAACATTATCAATCATTGAATATTCTTCGGCGATAGAAAGGGGGTTTTCTGTCAAAGGTAAGGCACGACCAAGAATACAAATTTTCGAATTTTCGGTTCGTCTTGAAAGTGCCCCGGCGAGCAAACTTGGTTGAGGCATTATACCATAAGCAGTTTGATGGTGCTCGTTGACACAAATACCGTCAAATCCAAGTTCATCAGCGTATTCCAGCTCATCAAGATAGCGATTATAGAGCTTATGACCTTCCTTGGGGTCGTAATTACTATTAGAGAAATTAATCCATGCGGTATCCTGAATAGCATCGAGGTCGACAGCGCTGTAGGGCATTAGATGAAAAAAAGAAAATCGCATTGTTCTGCTCTTTTGGTTAAATCATAGGTTCAATTCTTGGAGGTTAAGGTGCCCATTGCCTCGAGGAATTCCTGCGTTTTCTCCTGATGAGGTAAATGGCCGCATTTAGTGATAATATGTAGCTCTGAATTTGGTATTGATTCCTTAAAAGCTTCGCCATATTCGAGTGGAAAAATATTGTCGTTTTCACCCCAAATTATCAAAGTAGGAACCTTAATTCGATGTAACCACTTGCTCAAATCAGGATTATGAAATCTTGGGTTCCATGACAGCTTTCCGGTAGTGAAATAGTTTTTAAGTTGTATATCTTTTTGTGCCTCGGTCATCTGTTGACTTGCGGCAATGCGTTGAGTGGCTAAATTTTGATCATAAAACATCTTTTTAGCCGTTTCTTCATTGCTCCACATAAATATATCGCCCATCGGTGCGCCGACGACGTTTAATCCTGCAGCAGAAACTAAAGTGAGTGTTTTTATGTTTTCAATAGAACGGATCGCTATTTCACTCGCAATCCATCCGCCCAATGAATTACCAACTAGATGTATGTTTTGTAATTTTAATGCCTTAATGAAATCTAAATAAAAGAAAGCTAAGTCGGAAACGCTATCCAGCCAATCCGGATTTCCTGAGCCTCCAAAACCAGGATGGCTTGGTGCGATAACCTCATAGCTTTGGGCCATTTCATCAAGATATGGAGTCCAGCTAGTAATACCGCCTGCACCATGAAGAAATAGCAACGTAGGTCCGCTGCCGCCTCGCCAAACTTCTGTTTTACATCCATTTATTTCAATAAAATCAGCCTTTTTATCGGCCATTATTTTCCTCTCCTTTAAGTTTTTGGGGATTAATGCCCAAAACGGATTTGTTATTATGATTTAACCGGATAATATAGCGGACAGCAAGCACCACCGTGCATGAAGTAAAAGACATAAAGGAGCACTTAATGGATACCCTCGAGCAAGAGCTTAGGTCGACCGAAGGAGATAAACCCTTTTTATCTGACCCATTCCTAGATTGGGCTGAGCGAGAGGGAATACCAATCACTGAGGATTTTGGCATTCATTTGCCGGATGTTGAAGTGAAACCCTGGAGTCGTTTTGGATGTAAAGGAGGGCTGGCACATCTAAAGGGTCGTGGTGACTGGTTATCAGTTATGGTTTTAGAACTTGCACCGGGCGAGTCAACAACACAACAACAGCACATGTTTGAAGAGGTGGTTTATTGTCTTTCGGGTCAGGGTAGTACGCAAGTTGAAACTGCGGATGGCACTAAACACAGTTTTGAATGGGGAAAAGGTAGCTTATTTGCTCTTCCCCTCAATGCTAAGTATCAACATTTTAATGGGTCAGGTCAGGAAACAGCTCGTCTTTCATCTACAAACAATATGCCAATGATCATGAATGTCTTTCACGATGATAAATTTGTATTTGAGAATCCTTTCCGTTTTCCTGCACGAGAAGGAACAGCGGATTACTATGCAGGCGAAGGGACCTTTATACCCAAACGTCCTGGGCGTCACATGTGGGAAACCAATTTTATTCCTGATCTTCAAACCTTTGAATTGCAAAAATGGGAAGCTCGTGGAGCCGGTGGCTCAAATATGATGTTTGTATTAGCAGATGGCGCAATGCATGCACATATGTCAGAGATGCCAGTAGGTACCTATAAAAAAGGGCACCGGCACGGCGCAGATTTCCATGTAATGTGTGTAACAGGTCATGGCTACTCACTTCTTTGGTATGAAGGTGATGAAGAGATAACTAGGGTTGACTGGAGCCATGGTACGGTATTTGCACCACCTGATATGATGTTTCACCAACATTTCAATGCCTCCGCAACACCAACGCGATATCTTGCTATCGCATGTGGTGGGTTACGATATCCATTAATGGAAGAAAAGAAGCGGATCTTTTTAGGTATGGATGTTGATGTCAATAAGGGCGGCGCTCAAATAGAATATGAGAATCAGGACCCTCGTATTCATGAAATGTTTCTTGAAGCTATGGAAAAGGCTGGTGCCAAGTCTGGAATGGGCGGTTTCATTGACGAATCAAAGTTTCGGTAAAAATGTATCCGCTATGCGGCCTCAAATAATGCAGCGATACCCTGCCCACCACCAACGCACATCGTTTCGAGCCCATATTTTCCGTTTCTGCGTTTAAGTTCGTGGAGTAACGAGGTCATTATGCGTATGCCCGTTGCACCGATGGGATGTCCGAGGGATATCCCTGAGCCATTGATATTTAATCGGTTAGGGTCGTTCCACTCTAAGCCTTTTAAGCATGCTAAGACCTGACAGGCAAATGCTTCATTAAGCTCCACGAGATCCATNTTATCTATTGATAAATCGGACTTAGAAAAAAGTTTCTTAACGGCTCCNACAGGACCGATTCCCATCATGCNAGGGTGGCAACCAACCGCNCTCCANCCNGCTAAATATCCTATNGGTTCAAGANTAAAGCTCTCTAATAGATCTTCTGNTANAANAAGGCAGGCAGCCGCAGCATCATTTTGNTGNCTCGCATTNCCAGCGGTTACTGTACCNTTTTTCATGATCGGACGTAATTTCGCTAGTTTTTCCACGTCAACGTCGGGCCGTACTCCTTCATCTTTATCAAATATAATATCTTCAGCACGTCGTTGTGAGACGGTAATTGGGACGACTTCCTCCTCAAAAATTCCATTCTTCCATGCAGCGGCCGCTCTTTTTTGACTCCGCATGGCGTACTCATCAGCCTCCTCTCGGGAAATTTGATATTCGGTAGCTAAATTCTCTGCTGTTTCTATCATCCCAGAAATTTTGCCGAAACGTTCCACTGGTTGCGATCTTTCTCGTCCGCGATCTAGACGATCATGCAATTTTACCGAGCCAGCCCGCTTTCCCCATCTCATGTCAGTCGTATAGAATTCAACATTGCTCATACTTTCTACACCGCCTGCAATGACAACGTCCGCTGCACCTGTCTGTATCATCATCGAAGCTGTTATTACAGATTGCAGACCTCCACCGCAACGTCGGTCGATTTGCATACCTGCAGTTTCTATTGGCAAACCAGCCTGAAGAGCGGCCCATCGACCGATGCAGGGTGTTTCGCCACTAGCATAAGATTGAGCGAAGATTACTTCCTCAATTTTTTCAGGGTTGATGTTGGTTCTATCGAGTATTGCCTTGATGACGACAGCAGACATCTCCTCGACTGAAACTGATTTAAGTGTACCCCCAAAGGTTCCAACGGGTGTTCGAACAGGACTAACAATTGCGGCACGTCTCATTTAAAAAACTTCCCCCTATCTTTCTTTTTATCTGCTGTATTTACATATAGACCTAATTTTTTGATTTCGGTACCCTTTAAGTTTAAAGAAGCCAGTAAAATTTTTTCATCGGTCCCCAGATTATTTTTTTTATAAGGTTACATCATTTTTTTGGTTAATATTGGTCAGTTTCAAGTTAGTTAAAAAAGAACATTTACTGATTTTGACAAAGAGATAGAGACTACTGAATGCAGATTAAGAAACTTACCAATACGTTTGGCGCTGAAATCATTGATGTTAATATCCCAAATTTAACGGATAGAGGTGATTTGGATACAATAATGGAAGCCTTTCTAGCCTATCAGGTAATTGTTATCCGCAATCAAAAACTTAGCCCTGTAGAGCAGAAAAAATTTAGTGAAGAATTTGGTGATTTGGATATTCATATATCTAGTAAAAACAAGCATAAGGATCATCCGGAATTATTAATTCTTTCTAATAAAAAAATTAATGGGGAGTGGATCGGTGCGACCAATGCGGGTGACGAGTGGCATACCGATACCCAATACATGCCTATTCCAAGTAAGTGTACAATGTTACATGCACTCGAAGTTCCGGAAGAAGGAGGAGAAACAGCATTTATCAATACCTACGCTGCCTTTGAAGCCTTGCCAGTTTCTACTCAAAATAAAATTAGAGACTTAAAAGGAGTAAACTCCTGGAACCGATTAAAAAACCCAAGGGTAAAAATTCCCAAACAGCACGGAGATGGCAAGTCTGTTTATGACATTGGTCATCCAGACGTTATACATCCCATCGTGCGGTCCCATCCAGAAACCGGGCGGCCAGCTCTTTATGTTTCGCCGCGTCACACCCTTTTTGTAAAAGGGATGCCTGTGAAGGAATCTGAAGAGCTTTTGCAGGAACTTTTCTCAGTTCAGCAAAATCCGCAAATCATTTATACCCACAAGTGGAGATTAGGGGATGTTCTAATATGGGATAATCGTTGCACCCTCCATAAAGGTATGGGTGACATTAAGGCTCCGGGAATTCGCCATTTGCATCGCACACTCATGGCGGGGAGCGTGCCTGTTTGAGAAATTAATACAAAATTTTGTCTCAAATGTCGGAAAATCTAAAAATTAATAATCTAATTTTGGTCTATCCAGTTATTGAATCTTCTCAATTATTTTTTTCAAGAATGGGAAGGTTATTTTTGAGATCGAGTGTATTTAAACCTTTTGATCGGAATACTGAATGACTCGTAAAGCTACCTCAATGTTTAATGATAATAAGTTTAAAATTGGTTTGTTTGGGATGAATTGCTCAGGGGGCTTGACCATGACCTTAGCTCCGGAGTATTGGGATGCCTCCTGGAAAAATAACTTACAAGCAGCCAAATTAGCAGATGAAGCTGGTCTAGAGTTTATTCTACCAATAGGCAGGTGGCATGGTTATGGAGGTATTACCGATACAGCGAGTGCAACTTTCGAAACATTGACATGGGCTTCCGGATTATTGGCTCAAACAGAAAGCATTGCAATCTTTGGTACAGTGCATGTGTCGATGATTGGACCAGTATTTTGTGCAAAACAAATGGTGACAGCTGATCACATTGGCCAAGGACGCTTTGGCCTAAATATAGTGTCGGGCTGGAATGTTGACGAGCATGAAATGCACGGTATTGGCATTCGGGATCATGATGCAAGGTACGAATATGCCGAGGAATGGATTAGCATAGTTAAACGGATCTGGGCTGAAACCGAATCTTTTGATCATAAGGGCAAGTATTTTGACCTAAAGGGCGTAAAATGTAAGCCCAAGCCGTATGGCGATGAACGCCCTCTTCTAATAAGCGCTGGAAATTCGCCGGTAGGTCGTGCCTTCGCTGCGCGTCATTGCGATTGCCTTTTTACTTCAATTCGTGAACTTGAGGAGCTCGCAGGTAAAGTAGGTGATTTAAAGAAACTAGCACCAGATACTAATGCTGGTATTTATGCAAGTGGACACGTAATTACAAAAGCCACCTCAAAAGAGGCTAAAGATTATTATCACTACCTTGTGTATGATAATGGAGATTGGGATGCGGCCGAGCATACGGTTCAAATAAGAACAAAGGGGGGCTCGTCTTCCGGGCCAAAGCTCGCAAAGATGAAAGAAGCGATAATCAGCGGTACCGGAACATATCCAGTGGTTGGTAGCTATGATGAAGTTGTGGAATGCTTTAAATTTCTAGCGGAATGTGGATTAAATGGGATGGCAATTGGCCTTGTCAACTATATTGATGATATGCCCGTCATAAGAGATGAAATACTGCCGCGCATGCAACAAGTCGGTCTGAGGGGTTAAATTAAAAAATAGCTTTCAGAGTTTTACTTTAATAAAAATATTATTCTAAATTATGCTACTCGCTTTAGGTTGTCTGCGCCCTCGTATGAAAGTCTAGCCTTTTTGATTGCCATCCTAACACCCTCTCTTTCTTTGTCCGATAGTTTGACGAGCGGTGGACGAACAACTGCTGATGGCATACGGCCGAGCATTACTAGGGCTTCTTTCATTCTATTATGCATGTCTGTTGCTGGCGGACCATAAAAGCACTGGGCCGTTGGGTATATTCGATCGTTAATTTTTTGAGCTCCTTTAAGATCACCTTGTTGAATAGATTCAAAAAGAGCTACTTGTAAATCAGCTATAATACTACCGGAGCCAGACAATAATCCATTGGCACCCATTGCCAGTGAACTCATAAGCCAAGCACTATTTGTTGTTAACACGTTGAATGGACGAGAACAGTTTTGTAGTTCTCTAATATGTCGTTCATGTATTTGACCACTATTCCAATCCTTGATTGCGACAAGGTTAGGTATTTCATCAATCATTCTGAGTAAGGTATGCAATTGATATGCTTGTTCTGCGGGATATTGAAAAGCAATTATTGGCAAGTTTGTAGCTTCGGCGATAATTTTGAAATGGGTTAAACCCATTTCTGGATTGATCTGACCTTGCATCAACATAATTGGTTGAGGGGGAAACACTAGTAGACACGAAGCACCGGCAGCTTCCGACCACTTTGCTATACGCGCTGCCTCATGGCTTCCATCGGCCCACACCCCNTTGATGANTGGANTTTTATCNCCTACCTCTTCAAGAGNAAGATCAAGTATTCTTTTTTGTTCTTCACTTGAGCAAGCGTGAACTTCAGACGCGTGACCATTTATAGTTATCCCTGAAATTCCTTTAACATTACTGACATGTTTTAAATGCTCGCGGGTTGCNAGTTCATCTATCGAATAGTCTGAATGGAAGGCTAAGAGTGTGGCAGGAATAACCCCACTTGGCATAAAATCTTTAAATCTCGGCATCGAATTTCCCTGGAATGATATACTCAAATTTTTAATATTTTTTTTAAAACTTAATTAAAAATAGCATTTTTTAGTACAAGAAAAAATCGGATAAAATTCTAAAACATGCCCGAATAAAAAAGGGTCCCAAAATACAATTTAGGACCCTTTATATAATAGCGCTAGGTCAATCGCAGATAATTTTTTTTGCTCGTGTCTTGTGCCCATAATAATGAAAAACACAATTCATACCTTTTTTGATTGCCTTTCGTTTGGCCTTTTTTCCGCCAATGGTGACTTTGGTTTTTTTACCAGAAACTTTGGCGGTTCGTTTTTTACCATCATTTGTTTTTATCGTTATGCGTCGACCGCCACGTTTTGTTTTTGTAACTTTGCCTTTGTCTACGACAATAGGAAGTACGACTTTCTCTACCTTGCCTTTGAATTTGAAGTGGCCTTGTAAGGCGGCAAGCTTAGATTTTGGAACCTTCGCTATATCATTTACGAGTTTTTGAATTTCTTCACCAGTGACAAGCTCAATCTCACGACGAACACGCTTGGCGTCCTTGAGAAATACGGGATCTTTTACCATGGCCACAAATGCTTGACGTATAGCTTGCACCCGCGCTTTTGGCACTCCTGGAGCCATCGCAAATGGTCTNCCCATGATGCCNGGTACCATGGTAAGTTTAAAAAAGGTACGCACGTCGTCGACGTTTTGTCCTTTTGCAAGGTTATCCTTTGTAAGTAGCTCTTCAAGCATTGGTACGCCAAGTTTTTTCATTTCTGGNTCAGGTTGAAGTGAAACCTGAACAAGAGGCACCATTTTCGGCANATAGGATCCTGCTATCTCTTTAAAAGAAGCCCAACTTTGACAAACACCGTCTAGCTCCTTGCGCTGAATAGCGAGATGTATTTGCGGGGTACCCGGATAACCACGAATTAATTTGAATTTAGTNACAACTAAATTGTTGAAAAGTGCTGGCCAAAATTCGGTGGCATTTTTACCGGTACCACCCAAGGCATATTCTTTTTGATATGCATCTTCAAATTTTGTNATNCCTGNGTGCTTTGCAACGGCACAAACTCCCGCTTCCTTAGCGAGACTACCTAACCACTGGATTTGCTCTGCTTTATACTTGGCTTGTTTGACACCCATCAATTGAACGAGAGCTATTTCGCGCTGCAATCCAGCTATAATAGATCCGTCCTGTGGTGCAACATTTGTTACAAAGTTTGTAGCAACGATAGAGCCTGCGCCGTTCATATTTTGAGCAATAAAGGTTGGATTGCCCGGAATATGTCTGCCTATATGGCGTCCCACCAAGCGCGCATAAGTATCGTATCCTCCACCAGGGCCAGAACCTATGATAACTTTCATACGTTTACCCTTATAAAAATCAGCAATTTCATCAGCTGTAGCGGAAACTGCTCCGATTCCCAGGGTTAATGCACCCAGAAAAAGCGGTAATAACTTTATTTTAAACATAAAAGACACTCCCNGAAATTTTAATATCCAGATTTGGTATTTGTGGAGCCTAACAACACCCAAACATAAAGCCAACCATCATTATATAAAGCTTTTTAATCGGCGGATAAGGAGGNAGGAAAAACCAGAGACTTGATAACGACCGGAACGGCGCCGGAGGATGGTATGATTTCTCCTATATCAATATAATCAAATTCACTGAGGGTGACGCCATCGATGGAGATTACAGGTGCGTCAATTTTCATTTCTTCCCTGAGATGTATGCCTACCAGTCCGCCAATGTCGCCATCGCTAACCAGAACGACGGGTAGTTTTTTATTTANTCGTCCTAAAATGGCGGCCTTTACACCCTCACCGAATTGCTGCAGTCTCATGAAACTCGCGGAGCCCTTCCATTGAAACCCGANAGCGACAGGCGTTTGGTCATCCACCAGGTCTAACCTTGTTAATGCTGCGTTGATAGCTAATTTGATATTCACTGTTTCTATATTGGGGGCTGAAAAGTCAAACTCGGGCACGATGACCGGCACATTTTTTAAGGGGACTGTATCCCTCGGTTCAATAAAGATTGTNGTCCCAGATAATTGTACTGTGTATTGAGACGCTCCAACGACAGTAGCGCGAATTGTTGCAACAGGCTCTTCAATTGGGGCACCTTGGCTTTCAAATTTTTCTCTTGNATATTTGGCTAATTGTGGCCCTAAATCGCCGAAGGCNGCGGCTTCGTTGCCGTAAACAAATTCTGATACCCCNCCNGANAATGTTAGTGCGTCNATATTCTTNATTAGNGGTAGTGCAGGTAATAACAACANATCTTTTGTTTTAGATGATAGTTCTGNTAANCCGGNAGCCTCAACAATGCGTGTNGCCATNCTATCTGCTATTTTTTCTAATTCTTCNNCGTTTGGTTGNGATCCAATTTTNAAACTNACTCCGACATCNTTTGCATGAGCCTTTCCNGTTGGTTCAAGTCTTATTACTTNNCCTCGCTCATTCAAAACGATGAGNCTAGCNCCNCAGTCTACAGCGGTAACCCGTTCGACTTTTCCNTGTCTGCAATGTGCAATTTTAGTAGTTCCCCCNCCGATATCCACGTTGACAGTTAATCCGTCGCTTTTAGATGATCTAATAACCGCTCCGGAACCGTGGGCGGCCATTGTGGCTTCAAGTCCATCACCTGCACTGACTGCAACAAATTTTCCGGCTTCAGCGGAGAATAATTCACCTATTGCGCGTGCATTTCTTCTCCGTACTGCAACTCCCGTGAGAATTAATGCCCCAGTATCGACATCGGATCTTTCTATTCCGGCACTTTTAAAGCTTTGGTCTATAAATTCGCCAAGCAATTTTGAATCTATATCTTCTCCGTCCGAATATGGAGTGAGTTGAATTGGTGGCTCATGTATAGTCTCGCGCTGCGCAACAATATAGCGTGCACCCACCCTTTCCATTAGAACACGAGAAAATACAAGGTGGGACGTTGATGAACCAATATCAACGCCCACGCTAACTAATTCAATCTCTTCTTCTTCCGCAATATGTCGGTCAACACTTGAAAACCTAGCGCTATTATTTTCTTCAGCCACTGCTAGTTGGCCTTACTTTCATATAAATCTGGCTCCATTTGGGTTGCAGCTCCAACCTCCTTAAGATAACCCTCAAATTCTTTGCGAAGGTAAGGGTCTTCCATGTCATAGCCGATAGCAGTTCCGCCATCCCGAACATCGATGGCTCCAAAATCTAAAGCTTTTTCTCCTGGTCTTTTTACTTTACGACCGGGGTGGTGCGGACCAAACCAAGCAGTTAGACGGAGTGGCCCAGCGCTAACACCAAAATGTTGATGATACCAATCACCACTCATGGGCGCCGCTGAAACCATGCCAACAGGTTCGTAATCCTGTCTCATGACGAATTCCTCTTTACCATCCTTCCACGGCGTTTGGCCGTGTATCGCTGGCCACGTGTAAGTATAGCCCTTGCCCTTGATGCAAATCAGCACTGCTGCAGAACCATGAGCATGTCCTTTAGAGTAACGACCGGTTTCATGCTGACCAATCCAAAGATAGAAATTATTATCAGTCATATGTGGTTCTATTCGCCGATAACCGGGCGATCTTCTGTTATCTAGAGGAAGCTCACAGTCGACGATATCAGGAACAATATTCGTTTGAGTCATAGCAAGACCACGAATAGGATCCGCAAGAATTTCATCGCTGGGCTTATAATAATCGTCTCGGTCTGGGTCAAAACGATCACGGAATTTATATGGACAATTAAAAATAAAATCAGCGTTTTCGTAAATATTCATCACATTGGGTGCAGTATTACCACCCAGCAATAGGGCCGGACTTGAGGATGCGTTTACCACACGGTACATGGCATTGAGTGGTACAGACCAAAGGGAGCCTTTTTGCCATTCAAAAACATGAACTTTGTCTTCTTGGCCTTCCTCCCATACTTCGGTCGAACCCCTACCTTCCACAACGAAATATTGCTGTTCATATATATGTTTTACAGGATTGAGAGCCCCGGCCCCTGGCACTTCTATAATGTGGCAACCCCACATGCCTTCTGTACCATATAGCTGAATGAAGGATGCATTGCCTCCCATAAGATTCCATTTAGTTGTCGGGAGATTTTGGACCTTACTTACACCGATATCACGGTAAATCGGAATATCTTGAGCTTCCATCCATAAGTCATACGGTGACTTGGGTGCCGTAAAAGTGCCCAAGCCAGCGCGTGTTAATTTATCTGTGGGCGCTGCCCATTCATGAGTGTGTCCGTCCGGTCCGTCGTGTGGTGCCATTGAATTTTTCTCTCTATATTAATTTGCTGTCCAGACTCTACTGGCAGTTAAACATAATAACTTTACATTTCCTAAACGGCAAATGTCACAATTGTAAACGTAATATGGGAGGATTTGGATGCTTTTTATCCATAACGACGTTGTAGAAGATGTTTTAACTATGAAGGATGCAATATCTTGTCTGGAAAAGGCTTTTGGCCAGCTAGTTGAGGGGCTGGCGACACACCGACCGCGATGCGATCTTTATGCACCGTCAAGAGTAAACAAAAAAGGCTATTATCGTTGGGGAACAATGGAGGGTTATAATGATGGGATTTTCGCTATCCGCATGAAATCTGACATCGTCACCTGGCCGGTGGATAATTCAGGAAACCGAACAGAAGAAAAATACTGCAGAGAAGAGGGTACTTATTGTGGTCTTGTTTTCCTATTCAGCGCTGATAACGGAGAACCACTAGCAATTATAAATGATGGCATTATCCAACATGTACGGGTGGGGGCAGGTGCCGGTTTGGGGACTAAATTATTGTCTCGTGAGGATTCGGAGTCTGTTGGAATGTTAGGCTCCGGTGGTATGGCTAGAACTTTCTTGGCGGCTTTTTGCTGTGTAAGAAATATTCGTAAAGTAAAGGTGTACAGCCCGACTAAAGTTAATAGAGAACTTTATGCGGAAGAAATGCGGTTGAAGCATAGTATAGAGGTAATTACGGTTGATGATCCACAACTCGTTTATGAAGACGTCGATATTGTCTCAAGTTGCACAGATACCATGGAGCCCACGATAAGAGGGGACTGGTTAGAAGCTGGTCAACATGTGACAATAGTAAATGCATTTGAAATCGACAAAGATGGGCTTGATGCTTGCGATGTTAAAATTCGTCAGGGAATACAAGGTTTGAAGATATTGGAGGATGCCTTTGAGACGATAGACGGAAGTGACGGACTAACTATAAAAGCCTCTCGCGGTCACAGCCCAGTCGCCTTTATTGCTGGCAACAATGAAGAAAGGGAAAGGCTGCCTCATCGAAATTCTTCTCGAGATATTGTTAACGTTTTCCCGAGTTATGGCGATGTAATTTCCGGACGTGTTAATGGAAGAGAAAACTCTGAGCAAATTACATTTTATCAGAATAGTGGGATGCAGGGTCTTCAATTTTCGGCAGTTGGAGGACACGTACTAAAAAAATGTCTGAATGCAGGATTGGGCCGTAAAATACCAACAGAATGGTTTATGCAGAATATTAGGGATTAATAAAAATAAAATAATAGGTATCATTATATTAAATATGCCCAATCCGCTTGATAAAAAAGATCGACACATACCAATTCCCGGAATTTTGTGGATGTGCGGCGCTACGTTGTTTTTTTCTATTTCATTAACGTTAGTGAAATTTCTTCAAGATTTGGGTTTGACAGCGTTTCAGGCCGTACTTTTCAGGCAAGTATTGGGAATGTTGATTTTTTTACCGGCGATAATTTTTAGCGGAGAAGTCAAGCAATTAAAAACAGCTGTTCCTTTTAAGCACGTCACACGATCAGCCTTTGGGTTTTTAGGGATGTGTACCGGTTACTATTCACTGGTACTTATTAACGTGGCTGATTCGGTAGCGTTACAGTTCACCCTTCCGATTTTTACAATGTTTTGTGCAGTTTGGCTCCTGAAAGAAAAAATCTATTCGCACCGTATCATAGCCACGCTTATAGGTTTTGTGGGGGTGTTAATCATTGTTCGTCCCGGTTTTGCAGATATAAATTTTGGAATTTTTCTCGCTATAGCCTCAGCCGCAACACATGCTGTCTCCGATACCTATGCAAGATATCTTGCGCGCTACGATAAATTGAAGATTATAATGTTTTATAATTTTGTATTCACTATTCCTTTTGCTTTGATTCCAGCAATTATATGGTGGACGCCTGTGTCTGCAGATATTCTGCCATATTTATTTTGTTTCGGTATCGCGGGGATCAGTGCTCAATTTTGTCTCACGAGGTCTTTTAGTCTCGCTGATGCCAGTCTCGTTTCGCCAATATTATTTTTCCGTCTTCCTGTGGTGGCGGTGATAGGTTGGATAGCATTTGACCAGAAATCAGAGGTTTGGACCTGGGTTGGCGCGGTAATCATAATTTTGGCTACAACTTGGATGGCGCGAAAAGAGACAAAAAGGCCCTAAAAACATCAATTTAAGAGTGTGCGTCAGATTAAATATGGTTAAATAGATAAATAAAGAATTAATGTTTCTAACATTCGGAAAACTAAGTTTTTTTTAGGTTTTTAGTCACCCTATAAATGAACGCCCGGAAAGGGATGTAAATTTAATTGATAAATTGTATACTTTTTATTATCGAAAGCGTTTGACATGTTGAGGCGTTAGCCGTTATAACCGCCGCTCTTCGCTGCTCTGGCTAACCAGAGCGCGACGGATTTGTGTTGTTGAAGTTTATACCAACACAAGATCCGAGCTGTTTGAAATGTGAATGATGGAAGGGATGCGCAGGCGGCGACGTGTTGGTGTACGATCACGTCTAAGTTCGCATGTGCATCTAGAAGTACGTAACTTTTAGTTACGCATGCTTTAGCTTGGACGGGTCTTAAGATTACGACTCGATATCGCTCTGCGATTGAGAGTATACCGTAAACTTGAGAGTTTGATCCTGGCTCAGAACGAACGCTGGCGGCAGGCCTAACACATGCAAGTCGAACGAAGGCCCGGAGCTTGCTCCGGATACCTTAGTGGCGGACGGGTGAGTAACACGTGGGAATCTACCTTTCAGTATGG
>PBFH01000022.1 GCA_002719885.1 Rhodospirillaceae bacterium
ATTATCTGTATGTATCATGACCAAGCTTTGATTCCCTCAAAAATTTTAGATTTCAACGGCGGTGTTAACATAACTTTAGGTTTACCAATAATCAGAACTTCACCAGATCATGGAACGGCTTTTAATATCGCTGGCAGTGGCAAAGCGGACCCGCATAGTTTGATTAACGCTATACAATTTGCATGGAAAATGGCAGAAAATAAGAAAAATAAAACTGATAAATTCATTGTTACACAAGAATAAACGCCCATACCAACTACCGGCTTTACGGGATGTAATTGCCAAATTTGACCTCAGTGCAAAACAGTGCCTCGGCCAAAATTTTCTACTTGATATGAATTTAACGCGACGAATTGTGCGTGAAGTAGGAAACCTGAAAAACCAAGTTGTACTAGAAATTGGGCCTGGGCCAGGAGGACTGACCCGTGCTCTCCTTGAAACAGAGGCAAAAATGGTTTTTGCCATTGAAAGAGATCCAAGGTGCGTAGCTGCACTTTCGCATTTAAGTGGTTATTTTCCGGGCAGGTTAAACGTTATAGAAGCTGACGCACTTAATTTTGATTTATTCGAAGTTATCAATAAAAGCAAAATAACAATCGTAGCTAACCTTCCTTACAATATCTCTTTACCACTTCTCATGAGTTATCTCAAAAAAATCAACAAAATAAAAAGCATGACTCTTATGTTTCAAAAAGAAGTGGCGGACAGACTAACAGCAAAGCCCGGGACAAAAACCTACGGACGCATAAGCGTCATTGCACAGTGGCTTTGTATCGTTGAAAAAAAACTTTCTATTCCCCCTAAAGCATTTGTGCCGCCCCCAAAGGTGCACTCCAACATAGTAAAGTTTACGCCGAATTTCCTGCATCCTGATCCAATTTTGTTTCAAGCCATGGAAACAGTCACAGCCGCTGCTTTTGGCCAAAGGCGAAAGATGTTAAAAAGTTCATTAAAGTCTATTTTTCATAACCCCATAGATATATTAAATTCTGCAAAAATTGATCCTTCTGACCGTGCCGAAAGACTCAAAGTTGATGATTTCTTTAAAATTTCTGAATTGTATCTAAATTCAAAAACGATTTTGTGAAATCAATAACCTTCTTGTAGTCTTTTGACAAAATCAGATAGACCCACTTGGCGCTGACGACGTAAACGTTCTGCCCTTAGTATCGATTGTACCCTGCCAACACTAACTTCTATGTCTTCATTAATTATTATAAAATCATACTCTGCCCAATGACTCATTTCGTCTGCAGCCCTAGCCATTCTTGTTTCTACGACTTCATCGGAATCCTGTGCGCGTTGGTTTAATCGGCGATAAAGTTCATCTGTTGATGGAGGAAGAATGAAAACCCTTACTAAATCGTCGCCGGCTACTTCACCCAGCTGTTGTGCACCCTGCCAATCAATGTCAAATATTACATCAGAGCCATTAGACAGCGCTTCTTCAACTGATGCCCTCGGTGTTCCATAATAGTTATCGAATACTTTGGCATGTTCGAGAAATTCATGGCGATTAACCATAAGGTTAAATTCAGTCGGATCTACAAAATTATAATCGCAACCATCTTCTTCGCCGGGACGCATTGGTCGGGTTGTAGTCGATATTGACATTGATAAATTACTATCTCGCTCTAGTAATAAGCGGGAAATGGTCGTTTTACCGGCCCCAGAAGGAGAGGACAGGACTAGCATTAATCCTCTTCGCTCTATTCTAAATGCTGACATATCATCCTCAGTCTATTCTATGTTTTGGACCTGCTCACGCATTTGCTCTATAGAAGCCTTTAAATCTAACCCTACACGGGTCAAGTCCAAATTAGAAGATTTAGAACAAATCGTATTTGCCTCCCGGTTAAACTCTTGACAAAGAAAATCTAATTTTCGACCCAGAGGAGATCCTTCTCTGAGCAATACACGTGCACCTTCGATGTGCGCTGACAAACGATCTAGTTCCTCTTGCACATCGGCTTTGACTGCAAGAATTGTAACTTCCTGTGCTAAACGCTCTTCGCTTAACTCAGGATTTTCTATATGAAGCGATTGTATTTTTTTCATTAGGCGTTCTTGTAAAAGCCCTCTTTGTGTACTTGTAATTTCACATGCGTTTTCGATAAACCTTTCAATACAATCTAAATGAGCCTCAATACTAACGTGTAAATTTTTTCCTTCATCAGCTCTACATTTTACTAGTTGATCAATAGCTTTTTTTAACTCCTGTAAACTAACGTTTTCTATAGTTTTTCTTTGCTCATCAGACTCTACATCCTTTATCTCTATGATCCCTTTTATTGATAACAAACCGTCGACGTTCGGTGAGGGGATATTGTGGGTTGCTGAAATTTTTTTTCCAACTTTTATCAGTTTTTCAAGTACAGGGGTATTAATCTTTACGTCTTGTCCATTTATTGTTTTTTTCAAAATCAGGCTTCCAAAAATATTTCCACGGCTCAATTTATTTGCCAACAACCCCTTTAATTTTGTTCCCATGCCCTCCATCCCCGCCGGTAAGCGAAGTTTTATATCTAAAGAGCGTGCATTCACACTTCTTAGCTCCCAAACCCACGAAAAGTCACTTTCCACACCCTCAACACGCGCAAATCCTGTCATACTATATATAGACACTTTTACTTCCTAATCTTTAGATTAAATTTGGAGCACTATAAGTGTGATATTTATTTGCAACAAGGCGAAGGAATAATGTTTAAATGAAACCCAAATCAATTCTTATTACCGGTGCGTCAAGTGGGATAGGCGCGGCTCTTGCGTTGGAATACGCGGACAAAGGTATATTTTTAGCTCTATCAGCGAGAAACTTAGATAGATTGAATTTCATTGCAAATAACTGCCGAAAAATGGGGGCGTTTGTTGAAATTAAAATACTTGATGTAACTAAAGGTAAGGCGATGACGGAATGGATATCAGAGATTGATAAACGTGTTTGTCTGGACCTTGTAATTGCCAATGCTGGAATAGCTGGAAACAGATTTGATTATGGACAAGCTATTAATTCAACTCGTATGATTTTTAACACTAACATAGAAGGTGTATTAAATACCGTCATACCGGCCCTAAACTGCATGGAAAAACAAGGAAGCGGCCAAATTGCGATTATGAGTTCTCTAGCTTCCTTTAAAGGTTTTTCTGGAGCACCATCTTATATAGCCACTAAGGCGGCGGTAAGAATTTGGGGAGAAGGCCTTAGGGAACGCTATAAAGAAAAGGGAGTAAAAGTCTCTGTTATATGCCCAGGTTTTGTAAAAAGTCGAATTACGGAAAAAAATTTATTCTGGATGCCTCTTCTGATGTCAAGTGAGAAGGCCGCTAAAATTATCTGTCGAGGCCTTCATAAAAACTATCCACGAATTGCTTTTCCCAGAAGAATGTATTTTATCGCATTGGCATTTAGCTTATTGCCAACTTTTTTAGCTAACCTCCTAACCACTAAAATACCACAAAAAGAATAACCCTATAAAAAAAAGGAATAGTTTTTACCTCAATTAGCCCTGCGTTTCTTTTTGCGCCAATTCACTACGTTGCGAATATGTTCCTTAAGTGTAGAAGCAAATGCGTGACCACCTAATCCATCCGCAACGAAATAAAAATAAGGCGTTCTTGCTGGCATTATGGCGGCTTTAATTGATGCGACGCCCGGATTACATATAGGATTAGGAGGTAATCCTTTATGGACATAGGTATTAAATGGTGAATCAAAACTAAGGTCCTTTTTCAATAATGCTCTCTTGAGAGGTCTCCTACCCATAGTGATGCTGTAAACAACAGTAGGGTCAGACTGCAAACGCATCCCGGACCTCAGACGATTATGAAATACTCCTGAAATAATGGAACGCTCTGTATTTATTGCGGTTTCTTTTTCAATTATTGATGCCAAAACCATTGCCTCTGCAGAAGATTTCAACGGACTGTTTTCTGGACGTGTCAACCAAGCTTTTTTTAGTTCTTGATCAAGATTTTCACGCATTCTGTTTACTATGGATAAGCGTGTATTTCCATAAGAATAGAAATAAGTTTCTGGCAGCAGGGTACCTTCGCGCCAAAAGGCATTGGGAACTTCTCCAATAAGCCCTGGTGCCGAAAAAATTATATTTTTAATTTGATTTCCAGTTAATCCCTCTGCAATGGTAAGACGTCGTTTGACAGTAAGTCCGGAAGAGATCACCAACGCTACCTTGTTAATACTTGAATTCGGTTGAAATTTAAACTCTCCAGCCAAAAGTTTTTTATCCAAACCGCTGTAAAAACTCCAGAGTCGAAATAAAAACGCATTTTGGATTACACCTTCTTCTTCAAGATGTGTAGATATCTTCTGTACCCCACTACCCTTTTTAATAATAAGTATTTTTGGCTGTTTAAGGGGTCCCTGATAATTAGCGCAATATTCTAAAAGACCGACTAGCCCGAAACTAAGACCAACTATAATACACGCTAGGATAAACAGATTTAGGTTTAGAATCCCAAAAATATTTTTCAGTTTAATTCTCTAAAAATAAGTGTAGCATTTGTGCCCCCGAAACCAAAAGAATTGGACATTGCAATCTTGACCGAACGCTCTTTGGCTTTGTGGGGAACCAAATCAAGATCACAGCCTTCAGAGGGGTTGTCTAAGTTTAGAGTCGGAGGAACCAAATTATCTCGAATCGACAATATAGAGAAGATTGCTTCTACCGCTCCAGCAGCACCTAATAAATGACCGATTGATGACTTTGTTGATGACATTGAGAGATTATAAGCGCTGTCTTCAAACAAACGTTTTACCGCACCTAACTCTATCTCATCGCCTAAAGGAGTCGATGTACCATGTGCATTGATATAATCTACCTCATCATGGTTTAAACCGGCTCTTAGGAGTGCAATTTCCATAGCACGCGTAGCACCTGCTCCGTCTTCGGCAGGGGCTGTGACATGATGCGCATCGCCTGACAGTCCATAACCCACAATTTCTGCATAAATTTTTGCACCGCGTTGTTTCGCATGCTCAAGTTCTTCTAGAACTAAAACACCTGCTCCTTCACCCATAACAAAACCATCGCGGTCTTTGTCCCATGGTCGCGATGCGAATTTAGGTCTTTCATTGAACTTACTGGCAAGCGCGCGCGCAGCAGAAAAACCTGCAATACCGAGCGGACAGATTGCTGCCTCGGCACCTCCAGCTACCATCACGTCGGCGTCATCAAACTGAATTAATCTTGCAGCATCACCGATTGAATGTGCACCAGTTGAACAGGCGGTGGCAACAGCGTGATTTGGTCCTCTGAAGCCAAATCGAATTGATACTTGTCCCGACACTAAATTAATTAATGTCGAAGGGATAAAAAACGGACTAACACGACGGGCACCCTTCTCATATAGGGCCACGGAAGCATCGTAGATCCCGGGTAAACCACCTATACCGGATCCTATAATAACACCAGTTCGACAAAGGTCCTCTTCTCGTTCTGGTTTCCAGCCCGCGTCTTCTATAGCNTGAGACGCAGCAGCAATCCCAAATATTATAAACGCATCATTCTTTCGTCTATCCTTGTCACTCACCCAGCGTCTAAAGTCGAACTTTCCATCACTCTCTATTCCAACAGGAACCTCCGCAGCTATTTTTACTGGAAGATCAGAAACGTCGAAACTTTGAATTTTATCAATGCCACTTTGACTTTTGAGTAAAGAATTCCAAGAGGACTCAATTCCTGAGCCTAGTGGAGTAACCGACCCTATGCCGGTAACGACGACACGTCTCATTAGGTTCTTCTAATTAACGTTATAAAATTTTTTNAGAAAATAATAAATTTGTTAACAATCGGAGTTTTCACTAATAAAGGAAATCGCATCCTTAACGGTTAGAATTTTTTCTGCCGCATCATCTGGAATTTCACAACCAAATTCTTCTTCGAAGGCCATTACCAACTCTACTGTATCTAGGCTATCTGCACCCAAATCCTCAATAAAACTAGCCCCATCTGTTACCTTTTCTTCATCCACTCCCAAATGTTCTACAACTATGTTTTTGACNCGATCTGCTATATCACTCATGCCAGCATTCCTTTGTTAAAATAAAAATAAACTAATTTGATCGACATATAATACGTGATTTTATGTCGAATCAGGGCCAAAACGCACAATCCATACTATACTTATAGGCCATTTATATCATTGCCATGCCCCCATTTACATGCAGAGTTTGCCCTGTCAAGTATCCACTTTCATTACAAGCGAGAAATAATACACACGCGGCAACGTCTTCAGGGTTTCCAAATCTGCTGATGGGAATTCTCTCAAGCATATTTTTTCTTTGAGAATCTGAAAGGGCCTCGGTCATCGGTGTTTCTATAAATCCTGGGGCAACACAATTAACTGTTATATTACGTGAAGCAACTTCTGCTGCCAAAGCTTTTGTTAAACCGGTCATTCCTGCTTTGGATGCTGCATAGTTTACCTGCCCAGGGTTACCCGTCTGTGCAACAATGGAAGTTACATTGATGATACGCCCGTAACGGGCTTTCAACATAAATTTGACTGCAGATTGCGCTAGCCTAAACCCTGCAGTCAAATTTACTTCAAGTACTTCTTTCCAATCCTCATCTTTCAGTCGAATTGCTAATCCATCACGAGTTAAACCTGCATTATTTACTAGGATATCTAAACTGCCCATTTTACTATGGGCTGCATTAATCAGGTCTTCCGTGCTACTTTGATCTTTTAAGTCTGCAACCAAAACGTGTGCATGTTTTCCCAATTCCAAGGCAAGTTTATTAAGAGCAACCTCATTACGTCCAGAAAGTGAAACTTTAGCCCCTCTTTCAATTAATGATTTTGCAATTGCAGCACCAATTCCTCCACTGGCACCGGTTACAAGCGCAGANCGACCTTTGAGTTCAAACATGACCTATCTCCAAATTAAGCTAAATAGAATTNAGAAAACTTTCTATACTATCAGGNTCGNTTACCGATATNGCTGAAATNTCTTTATCTATCCTTTTCATTAAACCCNANAGNACCCTACCAGANCCGATTTCTACAACTTTATCCACNCCTTCTTTTTTCATTTCTAAAATAGATTCACGCCAGCGTACCATAGCTGTAACTTGTTTTTCCAAGTTACGACGAATTGTGTCGGGCTCCTGAATTGCCCTAGCTGANACATTAGATACTAAAGGTAANANCGGTGGTGAAATTGAAACNTTTTGNAGGGCATCGGCCATTNCTGCGGCAGCTGGNGCCATCAAACTACAATGAAAAGGGGCGCTTACTTGTAAAGGAATGGCCCTCTTAATTCCAAAATCCGGCGCGAGTTCGACAGCACGATCTATTGCTCCGGTAGTACCCGATATAACGACTTGGTCAGGGGCATTATCATTTGCAGGGGAACACACATCACCCTCAGAAGCGGCTTCTGCAAGTTTGGTAGCAGACTCTATATTTGCCCCAAGCAAAGCAGCCATGCCTCCCTCACCTAAAGGTACGGCCTCTTGCATAGCCTTTCCGCGCTGTCGTAGCAGGAGTGCGGTATCGGAAAGAGAAAAACTCCCCACTGCGGCCAATGCACTGTACTCACCCAGAGAGTGTCCAGCAACGAAGGAAGCTTGCCTTGAAATTTCAAATCCCCCATCCTTTTCTAGNACGCGCATAATTGCGATACTTACAGCCATTAGCGCAGGTTGGGTGTTTTCAGTCATTGTCAGCAGCTCTTCTGGCCCTTCCAAAATTATTTTCTGAAGATTTTGTTTCAGAGCATCATCAACCTCCTCAAAGGTTTGTTTTGCTTCGGGGAATGCCGCAGAAAGGGCAGCACCCATTCCTATTGCCTGTGAACCTTGCCCGGGAAACAATAACGCAATGGACATAAATTTTTTCTCCTTTGATCGGCTTAAAAATTATACCAAGTGATAGCTGAGTGTCCTGAACTGTCAAGTTCATCAAGGTAATTTGATATACTTGCGTATAAGCTATATTCGTGTATATATGCGCGCCCTAGAGTGGCTTTGAATCTGCTTTAGTTGGTTTAATTTTGATTAAGAACAGTTAAATTTTATATATTTAGTTCGACTAAATTTTAATAAATGTACTTTTATGAGGAGTTTCGAACGTGCCTTACTATGAGAGCGTGTTCATTGCACGGCCAGATATTTCACCAGCNCAGGTAGAATCGCTAGCTGAAAGTATGTCTAATATTGTCGTNGAAGGCGGCGGTAAAGTCGTTCAGACTGAGTATTGGGGTTTAAAAAGCTTAGCNTACCGAATCAAAAAAAATCGCCGCGGGCACTATGCAATGTTNGCTNTGGANGCTCCNTTCGNTGCGGTCAAAGAATATGAGCGTAATATGCGATTAAATGAAGATGTGCTGCGTCTCATGACTATCAGGGTGGATGAGTTAAGTAATGANCCATCAATCATGATGAAAAATAAACATTCACGAGATGAACGAAGCTACCAAGAAAATCATATCGAAGATGTTGCAAATGATACAACACCATTAGAAACATCCGAAGAGAATGAAAATCCTGATACTGCTGCAGATGATAAAAATGCAGCTGATGAAAATACGGCAGGAGAACAAACATGAGAGGTAGTCGAAAACCATTTTTTAGGCGGCAAAAAAGTTGTCCTTTTTCATCACCTAATGCGCCAAAAATCGATTATAAAGATGTTAAGTTGCTCCAACGATTTATTTCTGAGCGTGGAAAGATCGTGCCTAGACGGATAACTGCCGTTTCATCGAAAAAGCAGAGGGAACTTGCCCGTGCTATTAAACGTGCCCGCAACCTCGCTTTACTTCCTTTTGTTGTCGAATAAAAATACCGGTACGCTGAAACATGAATAGGGGGTTTCTCATTACCCTCGCCGGTGGGCTAGCGTGTGGATTACTGTTTCTTGCCATCCGAACGGGATCTCCCGGAGCCATTGCATTGACTTACATATCCGCTATTCCCCTATTGCTAGTTGGTCTATCACAGGGATTGACGCCAGTTTTAATCTCATCTGCGATAGCGATTGGGTGTATTTTTCTAGGGCTACATTCAAAAGCTGTCGGCATCTTTTTGGTAATAGCAGCAATACCGTCGATTATCGTCGTCCGTCAGGCTTTATTTTCTCGGCAGGGGGGCAAGCCGGGTGACATAGAATGGTATCCAATTGGTCTGATATTAAGTTGGTTAACAGGGTGCGGACTTTTAATTCTTGGTATAATATCCATCGCTGTTTTGGGAGAGGCTGAAGGGTTGTCGGGCGCATCAAAACGATTACTGCAAAACGTTTTTTCTCAAGTCCCCACTAGCAGTCNACAAGCCACAATTTTGATTCAGATGATGGCAAAATATCTTCCCGGAATGCTTCTATCGGTATGGCTATTAATTACGATTATAAATNCNACTCTTGCTCAAAATATNCTCTGTCGATTTGGTTATGCCATCCGGCCNCGNCCATCATATTCTANCTTCAACCTACCNGGATGGATGAGTATAGCCTTGGCTATTTCTATATTNTNGTCNTTGATACCGGGACTTTTAGGTGATNTTGGGCGTAATGCCGCTCCATTATTATCAACACCCTTTTTTCTTTTGGGTCTAGCGGTTATACACAATCTCTCACACCGNGTCGCATTGCGTGGTGCAGTGCTTGNGGGNGTATATATACTACTTATAATTGTTGGTTGGTTNTCAGCCATTGTTGTTTTATTGGGNGTTCTGGAACAATGGGTATCGTTAAGAAAACGTTACNCCATACNGGGCGGAAATCAGGAGAATAGGTAATGGAAGTAATTCTACTAGAAAGAATTGAAAAACTAGGCCAAATGGGTGACGTAGTAAAAGTACGTCCTGGCTTTGCAAGGAATTATCTCCTACCACAAAAAAAAGCCTTAAGGGCAACCAGAGAAAATAGACAATTTTTTGAAGCTCAGAGAGCTCAACTTGAAACTACAAATCTTGAGCACAGGAAGGAAGCGGATGCTATTTCCAGAAAAATGAACGGTCTTACCGTCACCATTGTTCGTCAAGCAAGTGACAATGATCAGTTGTACGGTTCAGTTACCGTCCGCAATATTGCCCAAGCAATTACCGAGGTTGGATTTACGATTGACAGCAAACAGGTGCAAATGGCCCGCCCTATAAAAACAATAGGTATGCATGAGATAATTGTAAGACTACACCCAGAGGTTAGCGTAGAAGTCACTGCTAATGTAGCGCGTTCAGAAGAGGAGGCAATTACTCAAATTGAGGAATTAACCCCTGAAGACGTCGCAGTTAATAAATCAACTCGGGAGAATGTCACACAAGACAATGTTGCTGACGAAAAGGAATCATGAATTGCTTCAGAATGAGAAAATTCTGAAACTATCTATGCAAAGTTTCTTTCAAACGGACTATTTTCATACTTGCTAAGCTGCTCTATAAAAAGCCATCTATTAAAGTTGAAAAAGGCATCAGAGATGGCTAGAAAACCGTCCAAGTCAGTTGACCCAATAAAAACGGCTGCGACCCGTATTAGACGGGCAATGAAAACCAGAAAACCCTGCAGACCAATTCGTGACCTGTTAAAGAAGGGGGACCTCCAATCCGCTTACAATATCCAGCAGTTAAATACCGAATTATGGATAAAAGAAGACCGTCGCCCAGTAGGACGAAAAATTGGTCTTACAGCAAAATCTGTTCAAGCCCAACTTGGTGTTAATCAGCCAGATTTTGGTGTTTTGTTTGCGGATATGGAAATTGTTGACGGCCAAGAAATAAACCCCGAACAATTAATGCAACCAAAGGTAGAGGGCGAAATTGCATTAGTACTGGACGCTGATTTAGTAAATGAACAACTTACTCTAACAGATTTGATTAACTCAGTTGCTTATGCCCTACCCGCTATTGAGGTTGTAGGTAGTCGAATAGCAAATTGGGATATTACAATTCTTGATACGATAGCGGATAACGCCTCTTCCGGATTGTATGTACTTGGAACAAAACCAACCGGACTTCATGAAATTGATTTGAGGATGTGCGGCATGGTTATGGAGAATAATGGAGAACAAGTGTCAATCGGAGCTGGCGCGGCCTGCCTAGGGAACCCTCTTAATGCCGCCCTTTGGCTTGCACGTAAAATGGTAGAGGTGGACATGCCACTGATGGCAGGAGATACCATAATGACTGGTGCTCTAGGTCCGATGGCTCCAGTTCAACCTGGTAATGTAATAGAAGTAAGGATTTCTGACCTTGGTTCCGTTAGAGCAGTATTTGGCGAATAAAGGATATGCCTCTATGAATACCAAAGTAGCCATTATCGGTTCGGGGAATATTGGAACCGACCTTATGATTAAAATAATACGGACGTCAAAGATTTTAGACATGGCCGTCTTAGTGGGAATAGACGCGGGTTCAGATGGTCTCGCTCGTGCAAAAACATTTGGTATAGAAGTTACCGATAAAGGTATCGATGGGCTTGTCAATATGGATGTATTTAAAGATATTGAAATACTTTTCGATGCAACATCCGCCAAAGCCCACGCATACCATGACGTTATTGCCCGAAAACACGGAAAACAAATTATTGATATGACCCCTGCAGCAATTGGTCCCTACGTAGTGCCGGTTGTAAATATCGATGAACATTTAAATTCTCCAAATATCAACATGGTATCTTGTGGCGGACAAGCTACAATCCCGATGGTCGAAGCAGTAAGAAAAATAGCCAAAGTTCATTATGCAGAAATTGTTGCATCAATAGCTAGTAAATCGGCAGGTCCGGGCACAAGGGCTAACATTGACGAATTTACTGTAACTACGGCTGCAGGTATAGAAAAAGTTGGTGGTGCAGATCGCGGTAAAGCGATAATTGTATTGAATCCGGCAGATCCACCGGTCATGATGAGAAATACCGTTTACACTCTCAGCGAGAATGCCGATAAGACTGAAATTGCCGCATCTGTGGCCGCTCAAGTTAATGAAGTACAGAGTTACGTTCCTGGTTATCGGTTAAAGCAGGAGGTACAATTTGAGCGTATAGGTGATAATACTCCGCTTAAAATTCCGGGTCTTGGTGAATTTGTGGGCTTAAAAACCTCAATATTTTTGGAGATTGAAGGTGCCGCACATTATCTACCCAATTTCGCAGGTAATCTGGATATCATGACATCAGCAGCACAAAAAACTGCAGAAAAATTAGTCCAACTTAAAAGGGCAACGTGAACATGAATATAAACCCTAATCGAGAGATATATGTGCAAGATACTACCCTCCGTGACGGAATGCATGCCATCAAGCATGCATACAGTCCCGCCCAGGTCCAAGCCATTGCTAAAGCTTTAGATGAAGCAGGTGTTAATGGTATTGAGGTAACTCACGGTGATGGTTTATCTGGTACATCCTTTAATTACGGGTTTGGAACCAATACCGACCTTGAGTGGATAGAAGCCGCAGCGGAGGTTGTAAACCGCGCAAGGCTTACCGTCCTATTATTACCTGGTATTGGCACGGTTGAAGACCTTCAAAATGCAAAAAACGCAGGGGCTACGTCAGTTAGGGTTGCTACCCATTGTACTGAAGCCGACGTTTCAAAACAGCACATAGAATGGGCGCGCGAAAATGGTATGGATGTAGCCTGCCTTTTGATGTTGGCACATATGACCGAACCTACCGCTTTCGCAGAGCAGGCGAAACTCATGGAGAGCTATGGCGCTCATTGCATTTACGTAACCGATAGTGCTGGAGCATTACTTTTAGATGGTGTCACAGATCGCTTCAGCGCTATGGCTGATGTACTAGACCCGAAAACGCAGACCGGCATGCATGCACATAATAATCTTGGTTTGGGGGTGGCTTTTAATCTTTTTGCTTTAGAACAAGGGGCCACTCGAATCGATGGTTCACTAGGTGGTATGGGAGCGGGAGCTGGTAATGCACCACTAGAAGTTTTTATTGCAGTAGCAGACCGAATGGGTCTCAACCACGGCTGCAATGTTTTTGGTTTAATGGATGCAGCTGACGATTTAGTTCGGCCTCTACAGGACCGTCCTGTAAGGATAGATAGGGAAACCCTCTCAATTGGGTATGCCGGTGTCTATTCGAGTTTTCTGCGGCATGCCGAGACCGCTTCAAAGACCTATGGAATTGATACAAGAGACATCCTTGTGGAGTTAGGCAAACGGCGAATGGTTGGGGGGCAAGAGGATATGATTGTCGATGTAGCATTAGATTTAGCTAAAAAACGTAATACAAATGGAGTGGATTGATGATAGATATCAATCAAATGGCTCGAATTGTGGATGAAGCAGCACGGTCAGCGAAAGCCATTCCACAACTCAGCAATAAGTATAGCTATACACTTGACGAAGCTTATGCGATTCAGTCGGCGTCCTTTCAACGACGTATTGCACGAGGTGAAAAACAAGTCGGTATCAAGATGGGGTTCACTAGCCGAGCAAAAATGCTGCAAATGGGCCTCTCTGACTTGGTATGGGGACGTCTATCAGATGGAATGCTAATCGAAGACGGAGGGGAAATAAGCGTAAAGAATTATGTTCACCCCCGAGCGGAGCCTGAACTGGCATTTCTTCTAAAAAGGCCATTGGAAGGACCTGTGTCATCTGCTGAAGCTTTAGCAGCTGTAGAGGCAGTTGCCCCTGCAATTGAAATAATAGATTCCCGTTATAAGAATTTTAAATTCTCTTTAGAAGATGTAATTGCCGATAACAGCTCTTCTTCTGGCTATTTATTGGGAGCATGGAATGACCCTACACCCGACTTTAGTAATCTGGGTATGCTCTTAGAAGTAAATGGACGACCGGTTCAAATTGGCTCCTCCGCAGCCATTTTGGGACATCCTGCACGATCACTAGCCCATGCAGCTAGATTAGCTACTCAATCCGGACAAAGTCTAAATACGGGATCTATAGTAATGGCTGGAGGAGCTACCGCCGCTTACGCGCTAAACCATGGTGACTATGTTCGTAATGTCGTGCAGAAACTAGGTCACGTCAGTTTTTCAGTGGCAAGCTAATGTTAAAACGCAGGTTTCGGGTTGGCAGAAGCGGATTAATTTGTAGAATGCCGCCGGTTTAAAGGTTTGAAAGAAAAAAAAACACCGTATTCTTTGTAAAGTTGAGAAAAGTGATGAGTGAAGTCGAGTATCATCCTGTAGCAAAAGTTGGAGATCTGGGTGAAGAAGATGTTATGGCAGTATTTGTAGGGGAAGAAGAAATAGCTCTATACAATATAGAAGGACAATATTTCGCTACTCATGGAATTTGTACCCATGAGGATATTGGTTTAGCGGACGGATTTGTTGAGGGTGACCTAATCGAGTGCCCTTTGCACAGTGCTTGTTTCGAAATTAAAACTGGAAAGGCAGTAACCCCTCCCGCCGAGATTGATTTAAAAACATACCCTGTCAAAGTCGAAGGCGATACCATCTACGTTGGCGTTGAACAAAGTATTTGATATATATTTTACAAAAAGGAAATCTAAATGACTGATGAAAATATCGAATTCCACGCCGTTGCAACAACATCTGAAATAAGTGAAGACGAGCCCAAAGCTGTATCCATTGGACGGTTGGATGTAGGAATTTATAAATTAGATGGGGAATTTTATGCTATCGACGATATTTGTACCCACGCTTACGCTATGATGACTGACGGATATATAGAGGACGGTCAAATTGAATGTCCNCTCCATGGAGCTTGTTTTGATATAAAATCTGGCAAGGCACTTACGGCCCCGGCAACCATTGACCTGAGACCTTATCCCGTAAAAGTAGAGGGTGATCAAATATCTGTGGGTGTACCCAAAACTGATGATTANATTGAAAATTTACTATTATAATTATGACACATGAACAAAACTTCCTAATAGTAGGGGCTAGCCAAGCGGGTGGATGGGTAGCGAAGACGCTACGATCCGAGGGTTTTGAAGGCAAAATCATTTTAATTGGCGAAGAACCATACCTGCCCTATGAAAGGCCTCCATTATCAAAAACCGTTCTTTCCGGAGAAGTCACAATAGATAGTACTTATTTCTGGACAAAAGAAGTTCTGGAGGAAGCAAAAATAGAGACCCTATTAGACACAAAAGTTATCTCTATAGACCGAGCAGCAAAAAAGGTTAAAACACAAAACGGTCAAGAAATTGTCTATGATAAGTTAGCCATAACGACAGGAGCAAGAGTTAGAAAACTTAATATAGAGGGCTCACACCTACCGGGAATTTTCTATCTTCGTACNATGGATGATACATTATCTATCCAAAAAACAATTAAGCTAGGAGCAAGCGCCCTGATCGTCGGAGGAGGTTGGATTGGTCTGGAATGCGCAGCAACGCTCACGAAATTGGGTTGTAAAAGCATTGTCGTTGAAGCTGCTGATCGGTTATGTGGGCGTGCTGTAACACCAGAGATCAGTAACTGGATGTTAAATTACCATTCCAAGAACGGAGTCGATATTCGTTTAAACACAGGAATTGAATTATTCGAGGGTAAAGAAAAACTAGAAAGCGCATTATTATCAAACGGTGAAAAGGTTGACTGTACAATTGCCGTTGTAGGGATCGGAGTAATACCCAATTCTGAAATAGCCGCCGTTTCCGGTATCGATGTTGATAACGGAATTGTGGTAAATGAAAAAACCCAGACCTCTGATCCAGATATTTATGCAGCTGGGGACGTAGCTAATCATCCAAATGCGATACTTGAGCGCCGGTTACGCCTCGAAAGTTACGAAAATGCCCAAAACCAAGGCATTGCGGCCGGCAAAGCCATGCTTGGTAGCTCCGAACCTTATTATGAAATCCCNTGGTTTTGGTCTGATCAATTTGATGCCAATATACAGATGATCGGTTTACCTGAAAATTGGGATTCAACTGCGACAAGAGGAAGCCCAGACGAAAATCAATTTATTACCTTCTATTTAAAAAATGGGATTATAGATGGAGCAATTTCCATTAATAATCCACGGGATTTACGTTTCGGAAAACGCCTTATGCAAGCAAAAAAACCTGTTTCTGTCGAGGACCTTTCAAATATGGATATAAAATTACAAACCTTACTTCGGAGTTAAATCGACTTACAATAAACCCAGCGATCTTAATTCTTCAGCCATACTAGAAGGAAGAGAAGATTTAATTTCATCTTCGTTTAAGTCATTTGGCACCGCCTCCTCCTCCATATANCGCCAACCTTGGATAGGTTTATGGGGCAGTAAAATGGTTTTTTTGAGCAACGGATCCAGAACCAGTGCACACAGTTGCTGACCATTCCTTCCAACGACTTTTTCCATGCCTATTATGTGTTGTCTTACTCTTATGTAGCCTTTGATAATCCAGTAGATAGATCCGTTTTGTAAGACTTCATTTCTCCTGCGCGGTGTGTTTCGGGTCAAGTGTATTAATTTATCATGAACACCTTGCTCTTTAGCCCGACAAATTCTTTCAAGCTGAAGATCCCTAAGATGGTCAATACTTTCTATACCAACCGCGATTTTAACAAGATGAATAGTCATTTTTACAATATGAGTTCGAACGGCTCTCTATCCTATACCTTTCGGTAATTTTTTTTTAAACCAAATAAGAAAATATTTTTATTGTTTCAACAAACTTAACTCTGCAGGTACCCGAGGTATTTCCACCAGTAAAATTGTAAAGGTATGGAAACAAGCGCGCCAAATATCGCAAACGGTATCATCAATTTCATGAACTTTGAAATTGCAAGACCAGAAAGAGCCCTTGTAGCTACTAATGGTGGCGCCAGATATGGAAAAATAACCATTGCCCATGCGGGCACCTGTGCCATTAACACGGTTGGCAAAGACCAACCTGTAGCTAAAGCTATCGGTTCAGANACTGCNGTCATAATCGCTGGTTGTCCNGGNAACGTAGTAAATAACTGTAAAAACCACCCCAGCCCAATAACAGAATAAAATTTCTNCAGACCCGTCCCCTCCGTTAAATCGACCTTCGATATAAGAAAATGTGCCAAGCTTTCACCGAGCCCTGTCTGCGTTACCACAGCCCCCATACCGATGACTGATGCAAGAAATATAATCGGACCAAAATTTATTTTAGATATCACTTGTCCTGCTGGTAAAACCCCTACTACGGGCAACGAACAGACAATACCTGCCCCAAGAGAAACCCATGCGGGAGAAATACCGTGTAAATTATCCGTCGCCCATAGACCGAGTGTAATAAATAAAAGAACTAAAAGCTTTTTCTCGTCAAACGACCATGGCTGCAGCACTTCGGGTTCTTTTATTAAACGCTTCTCAATTTTATCAGGAAAGAGAAAATAAATAGCGATAGGAAGTCCGATAAAACCTATAACACCGAGAACAGGAAAATGCAGAAGAAGCCAATCCGTATAAGAAAACTGGACACCGTGTACAGCCTCTGCTGCACCAGATAAAACAACGTTTGGAACATTCGCAGGCAAAATCGAAAATGGCGTTATCAACGTTCCCATGCCAACTGAGAGTATAAGTCCAGCCCTGCCATTGCTACCTTCCTTAAAACCAAGACGACCTGCCAAGGCAAGAACAACAGGTAGCATCATGGTAACCCGCCCAAATGCCGAAGGTACTAAAAAGGCCAACACCAACATCAGTAGAACCGTACCACATATCAACTTAAAATAACTTCCGCCAAAGACACGTTCTAATTTTCCTGCTAAGCGTGCGCCTAAACCCGAAACCTCTATGCCAATACCAATAATCATCCCTCCGAGTACAAGCCAAACTGCCCCAGAAAAAAAACCTGAAAAAACAATATCGGGAGGTGCTATCGTGAGGATGACACACAAAAAGAAAAATATTAACCCACCTAGAAACTCGGGGATAACCGCCGTCGCAAACAAACTCACCGCTATGATAACAACACCAGCCGTTCGCATCACAACCGGAGCAATGTCACCTGGTGGGGGAGTAAAAAAAAGAACCACACCCATAATTATGGATAACGAGGCAATTAAATGATTAATTTTCAAAATAACGGCCCAGACAATTGCTTGTAAAACTTAGAGCAGAAGCAAAGTAGCAAATCCAAGGAACACACCAAAAGCTATAATATCGGTTATCGTGGTCAGGACAACACCTGATGCAATAGCGGGGTCAGTTCCTGCTCTTTGTAAAATAAGAGGAATTGTCATGCCAGAAAGTGCCGCCATAATTAATGTTATCATCATTGCCACAGCCATAACACCTCCAATCTTCAAAGAATTAGTCCAGAACCATGCCACTCCACCAACCAAGGTCGCAAAAAGAATTCCATTATAGACACCGACTAAAAATTCTTTCCCCATAACTCTCATAGCATTCGTATCGGATAACTCTTTGGTCGCAAGAGCTCTCACTGCTACGGTCATTGTCTGTGTTCCGGCATTTCCTCCCATTGACGCTACTATAGGCATCAATACGGCGAGCATTACAATTTGCTCCAGTGTGGATTCGAAAATGCCTATCACAATTGAAACAACAATCGCCGTTATCAAATTGAGAAAGAGCCAAGAAAATCGGGACCTCCCAGTTTGAAAAGCCGCAGAATAAAGGTCATCACTTTTAACCCCACCTAACCGCATAATATCTTCTTCGGCTTCTTCCTGTATGACATCAAGTACATCATCAACGGTAATAACCCCAATGAGGCGCTGGGACTCATCAACTACCGGAACAGACACTAAATCTTTCTGAGAAAAAACAAAAGCAACCTCTTCCTGATCCATTATAGCTGGAACTGTTACAATTTCTGATAGCATTATACTGCTTATCTTAGTCGGCTTTTCATTTCTGAGAATATTACTTAAAGATACTTTTCCAATTGGCCGATGACGGGGGTTTACAATGAATATTTCGTAAAATTCATTAGGTAAATTATCGGCTTCCCTCAGAAATTTAATCGTGTCATCCACCGTCCAGAAAGATGGAACAGCAACAAACTCACGTCCCATAAGACGACCAGCACTATCTTTAGGGAAAGCTAAGCCTACCTCAACAAGGTTTCTAAGTTCAGAAGGAAGTTGTTTTAGTATTTCCCGTTGCCTATCTTTTCTCAGAGTTATAATGAGTTCTAGTGCATCATCTATATCTAAACGGATGATCATGTTAGCTAATGAGACAGGCCCAAGCTGTTCAGATATCTCCTCCTGTATATCTCCTTCAAGCTCGGCTAAAACTTGTGGATCAAAGTCGGTTCCCATGCATTCTATAAGACGTCTTCTAAGATTAGGGCTCAAGAGTTGCAGCAGATCAGCAAATTCTGAAGCCCGAAGTGAAGCAACTATCATTTTAGCTCGAGTTTGATTTTGTTCTCGAAGGGAATCTCTTACACTGTTTATGAGTTCAGGGCTGAGGCCCAGTAATTCATCCGCTCGAACCGACAGGCCTTCAGGTTTAACTTTCGGCTCTAACATATTTTTACCCATGTTGCCGCTTAAACAGTTACGAGTGAACCAAAGCCTATAATCATTCAGATCTAAATCCAACAGTTACAGACCAGAAAAGTGGTGCGGTCGAGAAGACTCGAACTTCCACGGGATTCCTCCCACAGCGACCTCAACGCTGCGCGTCTACCAGTTCCGCCACGACCGCGAATTAACTGGAATATCTACAACAAGACATCCATACTGTCTCGGGAGATACCAAATTGCCGGCACTATCGCAAGACCAACCGATAAAATGTTAAAAAATTATGTAAATTGCAAAGAAACGTTGACCACTCTGACAGATTATAGATCCTCTGTCATTGAAATGGAAAAAATTGTTTCTGAGATCAGGGATCATAAGGCACCCCAACAACTATGGTTACTACAACACCCCTCCATATATACCCTGGGTACTAGAGCTGATAAATCAGAAGTATTAGAACCCAGCCGTTTCCCGGTATTTCACACCGGTAGGGGTGGTCGAGCGACCTATCATGGTCCCGGCCAACTCATTTGTTACCTAATGCTTGATCTCAAAAAAAGAGAAAAAGATATTCGGAAATACATATTTGATTTAGAGCAGTGGATTATTAATGCGCTAGCTGAATTCAATATTATTGGCCATAGAAGGAAGGGCCGTGTCGGTATTTGGATTATAATGAACCCCGGCCCAAAAAAACCCCCATTAGAAGCAAAAATTGCCGCGATTGGGGTTCGTGTTCGGCAATGGGTCAGCTATCATGGAATTTCTATTAATATAGACCCTAATTTAGAACATTATTCAGGTATTATTCCATGCGGCGTTAAAAAATATGGGGTAACTTCTCTATCAGATTTAGGAGTACAAGCCGATATCTCAGAGGTGGCGCAAAGTCTCAAAGATCATTTTTATTCCATTTTTGGTTCACACACTAATAACAGTAGCTAAGGCGCAATAAAAACCAAAAATTACCTTATTTAAATTTTTATACTTCCAGAAACAGATGACAAAATATGAAATTGATAAGCATTTGAAATTTCATCTCTAAGCTCATTATGTTGACATAAAATAGCGGGATCTTTGCCCCATAAACTCATTTGATATTGCTGTTCTAGTGTCGTACAACATAGAGCGCGTTCTATATCTATTTTTTCTTCCATTACAGCGAGAGCTATCACAAATGAACCACAAACGTCAGTCAAAGCGTAAAGAGAAGTCAAACCAAAATCGTTATAAGTAGAGACAACACCTAGCACCCTCTCAATAGTTTCTTTTGTCTGTTCAATTTGCGTGATGCCTTTTGTTATCAAAAGCTTAATACTCCATTCCTGGTGTAGCCATTCTAGTAATGGTACCCATTCGGCCTCTTGTCTCTCAAAAAGATCTTTGGGTTCTTCAATTTGGTAACAAACTGCATCGGTATGCGCATAACTACAAATTTCTTCAATGGTTTTTTTACGTTTCTCCTGCGTTTTATCTATCGTGGTGTTAGCTAGGCGCGTTAACGGCATATTCATAGGGTCAACTTCAGTATCTTGTGTATTCCACTCATTTAATATAGCTGCTGCGAGATTTTCAGTTGGCAATATCAATTTATTATTCTGAGGTGTTTTAAGGGTTTTCTCATCTAAAGAAACAATCCAACCGCTATGGTACTCGGAAATAGAAACGTTTTTGTAAAATTTTTCCATAATATCAGGGTTGATCTATAAACTTTCAACGCAAAATTTGATTTATTGATTTGGGAAGATGGGAAATATTATCAACAATTGTGTCGGCCCCTGCGTCTAATAACTCTTTAATATCATGCACGCCCCACGTTACCCCAATAGCAGATGTGCCGGCATTACGAGCCATCAAAATGTCGAATGTTGTATCTCCAACCATTACTGCATTTTCCTTATCTATACCAAACTCGTCTAATATCTGGTTCATCAAAAAGGGGCTTGGTTTTCCAGGACCATCATCAGTTGTTTTTAAAGTAACAAATCGCCCACCAATTCCATTTTTGTCTAATAATTGCTGTAGTCGCCCTGAGGAACGGCTAGTAATTATTGATAATAAATACCCAGCCAACTCGATTTTATCGAGTGCATCTAAAATCCCCGGAAATAGTTTTTCCTGGCGGGGCGGGGCCGCCCTAACACCACTCGCCACGTCTTCATGATAAGCTTTAATTTTTTCAAATTCTTTTTTTCCCGCCTCAGGTAACAATTCCCGTATAGATTCCTCCCAAGGTAAGCCGATGATCTTTCTGACGTGATCTTGATCGGGCGGCGGAAAACCACATGCATTCCAACAAGCTAAGACGCCAGTGACTATAGAATTTGCACTATCCAAAAGGGTACCATCTAAATCGAAGGCTACTATTCGTGAAGGCTCAAGCATTTAATCTTTCCCTTTGTTTCCCATTCTGAAAACGCATCAAAGGTCTTTGCAGCATTAAAACCAAAAAACTGCCAAGTTTGATTCATTTTTTCAGAGAGAGAAGCTACAAAATATTTTTTTTTCCCAGATGGGTGCTTGAATTCTAATGATCTTGCGTGAAGATGCAGATTCCGGGTGCCGGGTACTCCATCTATGAATGCCTGCCTTCCTCCATACTTAAAATCGCCGAGTATAGGAGTTCCAATCAAACTACAATGAACCCGAAGCTGATGTGTGCGCCCAGTATGAGGTCTTAAAGCTAACCAAGAAACATGCCGTCCCGCCGTTTCAATAGTTGAGAAATCTGAAATTGCTTCAGCTCCATTCCATCTTTCCACACTCATTTTTTCAATTCCAAACTTTTTTTTCTTACTAATTGGTGCATTTATTTCTCCCAGTCGAGGCTTTGGAACACCAACGACTAAGGCCCAATAAACCTTCGAAATTTCACGATTTCTAAAGCTGGAGATTAATTGGGCTGCAGAAAATGAATTGCGAGCCAAAAGCATAATACCGCTGGTGTCTTTATCTAGCCGATGGACTAGTTTTGGTCTTTCTAATCCTCCGAATTTTAGCGCATTCAATAAACCATCTAAGTGAAACAGCGTCTTACTACCTCCTTGAACGGCCAAACCCGGCGGTTTATTTACGACAATAATGTCATCGTCCATATAAATAACTAGAGAACGTATAAAAGAAATTTGATCCTTTGATAGGTCGGGAATATTTCTATGTTTCTTACTTTTCACTTCTACTTTTAAAGGGGGTACTCGAACTAGTTGTCCCTGTTTTAGGCGAGTAGATGATTTAACACGCGCCCCGTCGACTCGTACCTGTCCGGTTCGTGCAAGTTTTGTAATAAAACTATGACTTAATGTTGGAAAATGACGTTTGAACCACCGGTCAATCCGTATATTTTCCTCTGCACTAGTTACCAGAATTTTTGATACCTTCTTCATCAGATAATGTTCTTTGTTACAAACATAGAAACCATCGTGACCCCAACACAACAAATAACTGACAACACAACATAACTGATCGCCATCAACCAATTACCTCTTTCAATCATGAGAACCACTTCGATAGAAAGAGCCGAGAAAGTCGTGAGTGCCCCAATCAATCCAATATTAAAAAATGAACGAAATTCTTCTGAATATGACCAGCTATTGGAAACTATCGTTATCAAAAAACCAAGTAGTGCACAGCCAAGAAGATTGACAGTTAACGTTCCCCAAGGAAATTGATTTCCAAACTGGTTAAATATCATACTTGTTATAAAATATCGCAAGAGAGCACCCAAGGCTCCACCAATCCCGATAGCAAGTATCATATACATATTTTTATTTTACCCATCTGTTTTATTAGCACGAATTTTTTCCCATTGGGCTAATCTTTTTTTTACCTCATATTCAAAACCGCGGCCAACTGGTTTATAATACTTTTCCCGTTTCATATTTTCGGGAAAGCAATTCTGCCCAGCGAATCCTTCAGGATTATCGTGGTCATATTGATACCCTTCACCATAACCAAGTTTTTTTAACAAACTAGTTGATGGATTCAGAATCCATTTGGGGGGCATTCGTGAACCAGTTCGTTTTGCAGCTTTTGTTGCAGAATCAAAGCCAATATAAACCGCATTTGATTTAGGTGCGCTTGCAAGATATATAACAACTTGAGCAATTGCTAATTCGCCTTCTGGCGATCCGAGGCGTGTATAGCTCTCCCACCCTGCTATAGCCTGTAAAATGGCATTAGGGTCTGCCAACCCGACATCTTCAGAAGCAAAGCGAACAAGTCGACGTAATAAATATTTTGGATCTTCACCGCCAGCTAGCATTCTGGCCAACCAGTACAAGGCAGCATCAACGTCGGAGCTACGTAGTGACTTATGCAAAGCACTAATAAGGTTATAGTGTTGGTCTTGCATTCGGTCGTATAACGGCATGCGTTTTTGTACAATCTCAACCAATCTTGTTCTATCAATTAGCTTGTTCTCAGGAACCATGAAAATAGTTTCGACAAGGTTCAAAAGATATCTTCCGTCCCCGTCTACCATATTTAGGAGATTAATTTTTGCATCTTCCGTTATGGGTAATTTTCTATCAAATTCACGCTCTGCTCTAATTAAAATTTTTTCTAACGCTTCGTGATTTAGTCTACGTAAAACAATCACTTGGGTCCTTGAAAGCAATGGCGGTATTAATTCAAAAGATGGATTTTCAGTAGTTGCCCCTACCAGAATGATTGTTCCATCCTCGATATAAGGCAGAAAACTATCTTGCTGAGCCCGATTGAAACGGTGAATTTCATCAACAAAAAGGATTGTTTTTATTCCCGTGTCTCTATCTAAGCTAGCCCTTTCAAATACCTTTCTTAGCTCAGTTACTCCCGAAAGGATTGCTGATATTTCTATAAAGGTATGATCAGCTGTTTTTTCTAATAATCTTGCGATAGTTGTTTTTCCCGACCCCGGTGGGCCCCATAAAATCATTGAGGTTAATTTCTTGGCTTTCAACAACCGTCCTATCTGGCCATTATCTTCAAGTAAATGATCTTGCCCCACTACCTCTATTAAAGAACTTGGTCTAATTCTATCTGCTAAAGGACGGGCTTGTTGATTGCCGAAAAGACTCTGCTCAGAAGTCATTTCATCCTCCAATGACTGCTGTAAAGACCTTACCGTTCCGTCTCAGGGTCAAACTCCATTTCGGTGCATTTTTATTAAGAGACGAAATGAGGCTGCGGACTGTAAATACTTTTTTTCCGTTTATACCTAAAATCCAATCTCCTTTGAGAAGTCCGATGCGCTTAGCGGCACTATTTGAGGTTGTACTCATTACGAATATGCCGCTTTCCATTGGGTCAAGAGAGAGTTCCTCTGCTAACGCTGGTGACATATTTGCCACAATAGCGCCTGATAAAGGGTGACGACCGATAAGCTTTGTGACTTCACGAGATGGTTTTTCAGGGGCCGCTTCAAGAGGAAAAATTACTTTTTCTTTTTTACCGTTTCGAAACAAGAGAATTATTGCTCTCTTATTCACTTTTAGAGTAGCAATCCTAAATTTAAGCTCATTCAAATCTGCAATGTCGAATTTATTTATACCAATAATGACATCGCCCGCCTTAATTCCTGCTCGTGCTGCTGGTCCATTATCATAAATTTTATTTACCAAAACACCCCACGGATTTTTCAAATTCAAAGATTTCATCAAATCAGGAGTTAAATTTTGTCCGGTTGCCCCAAGCCAGGGCCTGACAACTTTTGCACCATTTAACGCATTATCAATTATGCGAGCTACCATATTCGAGGGAATCGCAAAACCTATACCTTGTGACCCACCGCTACGACTATATATGGCCGTATTCACCCCCACTAACTTCCCATCCATGGTTATCAGAGCCCCCCCTGAATTTCCCGGATTAATAGCGGCATCGGTTTGAATAAAGAAACTAAAATCTGATATACCAACAGCAGCCCGTGCAAGGGCGGATACAATACCATTCGTAACTGTTTGCCCAACCCCAAATGGGTTTCCAATAGCAAAGACTATATCACCGACCTCCAGGTCATCCGAATCTCTTAATTTTAAAAATGGAAGCCCTTCATCGTCCGTTTGAATTTTTAAAACCGCCAGATCCGTTTTATCATCTGCGAGTATTACCTTAGCTGCTAACTCACTTCGATTAGATAGAATAACGGTAATTTCATCCGCATTTTTAATTACATGACTATTAGTGACGACAATCCCCTCGGAGCGCACGATGACACCGGAGCCAAGG
>PBFH01000023.1 GCA_002719885.1 Rhodospirillaceae bacterium
AGAGGTGATCCGTCGCGACGTACACGGTTGTGCCCGACAGGATGTTGTCCGTGACCGTCGGCAACCCAATCTTCGCCGGTAAAAATAGCAATAATACCTGGCATTTTACGTGCAATACTACAATCCAGGTTCGCGATTCTTGCATGAGCGTGGGGGGAGCGCAGCATGAACGCATGGCATTCATCTAAAAGCCTAATGTCGTCGACATAACGACCATCCCCCCGTAGTAGGCGGGGGTCTTCGGTACGCGGCACTGACTGGCCTAAAGCGAATTGTCCCACGTTTTTCCCCCAATCTAGTTGTTATTTCATATCCTGACGACGTAATTTGTTCTAATCAAGTGTATGTCAAATTTTTATCTAATCCAGATTTGGGTATTGCTTCAAAAGGCCTGCTTTTTTCTCAAAAGCATGTGCAACCCTTAAAACCGTTGCTTCGTCCCAGTGCCGTCCCACGATTTGTGCACCGATTGGCATCCCATCCTCAAAAAAACCCGCCCGTACGGTCTGCACTGGATGAAGGGTAAGGTTAAAGGGCACTGCAATCATTGGCACATCTAAGAACGGGAAAGGAGCTTTATCGTCTAGGGGGGGCTGCGGTGTTAACATTGCGGTAGTAATTAATATGTCATGATTCCTTAATGTTGTTTCAATTTCCCCGAGCAATTCCGTGCGCCGCCGTTGTGCTTGAATATAATCAACTGCTCTGACTAGACTCCCAAGCATCATCCGGTTCCGAGCAAGTGGTCCGAAGTCCTCCCACCGGTTTTGAAGATTTTCTTCATGAATGGCATAAGCTTCTGCTGGAAGGATAATTCGTCCTACCGCATGCCAATCTATAAGTGGTGAGACTTGAACTTCGTCCACTATTGCGCCCATATCTTCGAGTGTGGTGCTCATCTCATCAATAGCCTGCGTTATAACCGGAGGGGCTGAAAAATCGGTTGTAAAAAAATGGCGTATGAAACCAATTTTTAGGCCTTGGACACCTTTATCTAATTGGCTAACGTAATCCGCAACCGGAATATCAACGCTGCCCGGGTCACGCTCATCATAACCTGCTAGAACTTGTAACATTAAAGCACTATCCTCGCTGGTCCAGGTCATTGGACCCACACAATCAAAGGAAAAGGAAAGTGGTAGGTCGCCAAATGCACTGACCCTGCCGAAGGTAGCTTTCATTCCGGCTATTCCACAAAATGCGGAAGGCGTACGGATTGACCCTCCTGCATCACTACCAAGTGCACCCAGGCAAAATCCGGCCGCAACGGCCGCCCCAGAACCACTGCTGGAGCCTCCGGTCGAACGATCAATATTCCAGGGATTGCGTGCAGGGGGATAAAGAGCATCAAAGGTTGGTCGGCCGCCAAATGTAAATTCATATGTATTTAATTGGCCCATAAATATAGACCCCGCTTCTCGCAAACGAGTTATCACCGTTGCATCCTCCTCGGCCTCAAACTCTGCCATCACACGAGAATTGGCGGTTGTTTTGTGGTTTTTTAAATAGAAGACATCTTTAAGACCGATTGGAATACCATGTAATGGCCCTCGGTATTTTCCTCCCTCAATCTCTTTTTCTGCTTGTTTAGCATCTATCATAGCTTGCTCAGAGAAAACGGTATGAAAAGCGTTTATAACGGAATCATGTTTTTCGATTCGATTAAGACAGTTTTCTACTAATGTGACAGGCGATAATAAACCCGCTTTAATTTGTCTTGCGGCTTGGGCTATAGTTGGAATACCACGATCAACAATCATCGCTCCCACCTTTTGGAATTTTTGGCGTAAATATTGGAAGCATTCTTACATCCCACGCTCGACTACTTTGACGTGTTTTGGAAGCAAGTTCCATCAGTGAATGATATGCATCATATAAGGCCTTTTTTTCTTCTGTGGACACCGGTACTTTCGACGCCTGAATCATTGATTCGAAAATCAAATCGTTTTTATCAGTATACTTTGGCATTATTGAGCCCTAGAAAATATTTTTAGGTCTAATAGGTTTTACATTAGATTTTCGTTGGTGCAAGAAGCATATTTTCACTAGTTGCTCTCCGACGATAAGCGTGTTGCGATAAACTGAAGTCAAATTAAAAAGGATATATCGATGGCTGGATTTAAGGGAGGCTGCCTTTGCGGCGCCGTAAAGTATGAAGTAGAAGGAGAACCAGTGCGCGTAGCCCAATGTCATTGTGATGATTGCCGAAGGGCGACTGGTTCAGCCTTTGCAACAAATATTTTTGTGGAAGAGAAAAATTTAAAAATCTTATATGGGTCAACGAGTTCTTATCAGCACATAGCAGATAGTGGAAACACGATGACAAAAGAGTTTTGCCCAATTTGTGGTTCCCAGCTTTTTGGTTATGGCTCAGGAAGCCCCGGTATAAAAAGTGTGAAAATAGGTTCCATTGATAAAATTGGTAATATTAAACCACAGGTAGAGGTTTTTACCTCCAAATCCTTACCTTACACGCCACCCCTAAAGTTTACCGAGAAATTCGAAAAAGGCCGCCCACGCTGATTAATATCTCCTAAACAAATATATTTTAGAAATTTATCTTTATAAATTTGAAAATGATTTCACCCTCCGTAAATGGCCCTGCTGTACTGATTGTCCTCGGTATTCTGACTGCATTTGGGCCGATGTCGATGGATATGTATCTTCCGGCGCTGCCGGAGCTCGTTAATTATTTCAAAACCTCACCTAGCAAGGCACAGTTTACTCTTAGTGCGTTTACAATTGCTTTTGGTATAGGCCAGCTTATCTATGGTCCCGTTTCTGATAGGCTGGGACGGCGATATGTTCTGCTTGTCGGGATTGCCATCTATGCGGTTGCGAGTGTTCTCTGCGTTCTAACGATATCAGTAGAAGAATTAATCATTGCAAGATTCTTTCAGGCATTGGGTGGTGCTGCTGGGATTGTTCTTTCGCGAGCGATCATTCGCGATCTTTTTAACAAGACTGAAGGCGCCCGGGCATTATCACTGATGTTATTAATTCCTTCTCTAGCCGCTTTAATTTCCCCATTCGTTGGCGGCTATATTTTAAAGTTTTTTGCTGATTGGCGGCTAATTTTCTGGATACTTACTGTATTCGGTATTACCGCCTTTGTCCTCGGTACTCTTAAGCTACCGGAGACACACCCTCCCGAAAAGAGGACGTCGTCGAGTTTTTTCAAGATATTCAATGATTATATCACGGTACTATGTCATCGAAGTGCTGCCGGCTACATGATCTGTGGGGGGTTATCCTTTGCGACTATGTTTGCCCAGCTTTCTGGCACGCCTTTTATATATATAAAAATATTTGGCGTAGCCCCCGAAGATTTTGGACTTTTATTTTCTCTAAGTGTGTTTGCAATTATGGCGGGATCTTACCTTAATAGCCGGTTGGTCATCTTATTCGGGATAAGAAAAATGTTGGCGGTTGGCACAACCATAGCACTATTGGGAGGTTTAGCCTTACTTGTTAGCGCTCATTATGGCGGCTTTGGGGTATTTGGTATCGTCATTCCAGTGATTATTTTTATGATGCCGCACAATATGGTTAATGCGAATGCAACCGCGGGTGCGATGGAATATTTTCCTCACATAGCTGGGACTGCTTCTGCAATGTTAGGATGCGTGCGTTTTGGAACGGGGGCTATCGTTGGTGCTCTTGTCGGATACTTTCATGACGGTACAGCCATACCAATGGCTTACATAATTTCTTGCTGTGTTATTGGCAGCTCAGCGGCGTTTTGGTTTCTGACTGATAAATCTTCTTCTAATTCGCCAAGGCCGGAGTAAATTTTGGAAGAGTTAAGTTGTTTGTGGCTTCTTCAAAAACAACCTTAACTGGCATGTTACATTTTACGTTGTTTGGAGGGCCCTTAATTATATTGCTTAGTAGTCTTGCTCTTTCCTCTAATGCTATGACGGCAACGACATAAGGTATTTCACCATCCCACCTTATGACATATCTTACCTTTGTGTCACAAAACGTATTATTGCGGGTGCGATCTCGACAAGCGGTATGGTATGATTTTAATTATAAAAATGACTTCAGCATGCCAACCTCCCGACGCCGAGTGGCGTCCCTTGAAAGTTCCGCCCCCAGCGGGTAGTACGGACTGTCATGTCCATATTATGGGTCCATTCGATAAATTTAGACTTTCCAAGCAGCGTGGTTATACACCAGAGGAATGTCCAATAGAGACCTTTCAGGGGTTGATGAAAACAATTGGAATTGACCGAGCAGTTATCGTCCAAGGTAGCGCGCATGGTAATGATAATCGAGTGACCGTCGATGCCGTTAGAAAACTTGGAGAAAGTGGTAGAGGGGTTGTTCTTGTATCTCCGGATATCCCCGACAATGAACTTATTCAATTCAAAGAAGACGGTATCAGTGGCGTCCGCCTCTCATCCACGTCAAAGGCAGGCTATGGTATGGAATATCTGCCTTTGATGGCTGAACGCGCTCGCGAGTTGGATTGGTTGGTCCTTCTGCATTTTAGTAACATTTTTGAAATTATCGATTTATCTGCGAGCCTTGAAGCAATTCCGGGTGATTTTATTATTGATCATCAGGGCCGTCCAAAGGCGGAGGAGACTATATCCTCGAGGGGGTTTCAGACACTCTTAAACCTAGTCAAAAATACCGAAAATTGTTGGGTTAAACTCAGTAGTTGGTATCGACAGTCTAATTCTGGTCCTCCGTATGAAGACATGAGACCTTTCATAGAGGCACTTATGGAAACGAGGCCGGATAGATTGATTTGGGGAAGTAATTGGCCTCACCCTAATTTTAGGGGTCCGATGCCAAATGATTCAGACCTTCTTCAGCAAATCATTGATTGGGCGGGATCAGCTGATTTAACACAAAAAATTTTAGTAGATAATCCAGTTCGATTATATCGATTTCAGGAAAACTTTCCGTGAATAGGGATAATAAAAACGTACTAGTTCTTGCCACCTGTCAGGTTCTTTTTGGAACTGGCCGTTCTCTTCTTATAGCTACGGCACCCCTAATTTCTTATAGTATTGCGGCTCATAAAGGACTAGCCACCTTACCGACTTCATTGGTGATCGTTGGAACGGCTGTCATGACAATTCCAGCATCGCTTCTTATGCGACGTGTCGGACGCCAGATTGGTTTCATTGTGGGTTCTATGATAGGGGTAATAAGTGGTTTGCTCTGCGCATTTTCTGTATTTCATTCAAATTTCTGGTTGTTTGCTTTTGGGACGTTTTTATTTGGTTTATTTGCGGGGTTTGCGCAGCTTTATCGTTTCGCTGCAGCAGATGTTGCAAGTGAAGATTTTAAAAGTAAGGCTATTTCCCTAGTATTAGCCGGAGGAGTGGTGTCTGGTTTTCTAGGACCAGAATCAGCTAAATTTGGCCAAAATTTAATTACTTCTATACCCTTTGTAGGCGCCTATCTAATTCTCACTGGTGTCACGGTGTTTGCTATATTTGTACTTTTTTTTCTGGATATTCCAATGTTGACGCCAGAAGAACGAGCGGGCCCACGGCGGCCGATCCTCGAGATTATGCGACGGCCAGTTTTCATTGTCGCCGCGACAGCTGCGATGATATCTCAAGGTGTAATGAATTTTTTAATGACGGCGACGCCAATTGCTATGTGTAACGCTCAACATCAATTTGCGGATACGGCCCTTGTAATAGAATGGCATATATTCGGAATGTTTGCGCCCGGTTTTTTTACAGGTCATCTCATAAGTAAATTTGGGGAGGTTAAAATTATTATCATTGGGCTTGGGTTGCAATTCGTTTGCGTGAGTGTTGCCTTGTTAGGGGCTGAGGTGGTTCATTTTTGGTTATCAATGTTATTATTAGGAGTCGGTTGGAATTTTGCCTTTACTGCGGCTACTTCTCTCATGACGTCTGCCTATACCGTTTCTGAAAGAGCTAAAACCCAGGGAGCAATGAATTTTCTTATTTACGGCTTCGTCTCTATTCTTTCTTTGGCGTCTGGAGCTTTAGTTCATTTTTTTGGATGGGACATCGTCAATTTGGGGGCGTTGCCTTTCTTAGTGGTTGCTGTTTGCGGGACCCTCTGGTATGCGGTTAGTCAAAATCGTCCTCCAGCCATCTCGACGTAGCGTCGCTTACAGGATAAAAACGTTTCTGAAACTTATTCTCATTTTGGAGGTGTTATGATTGACTTTCTTTTTCCGACAGAAGGCATGGGTTCACAAACGCTGAGGACAGTTGCGGAAGCCGCTTATGGTGGTGGAGACGTATTTGAGATTTCGCGTGTCTGTCGTGGGATTGAAGTTGGCGATAAGGATGGCTTCGAGCGCGCATGGATTGAAAAGGCGGAAGAAACAGAGGAACGCGCGAAAAAAGCAGAAGCGGCCGGCCATTCTCGCACGGCGATGAATTATTATTATGCAGCTAATCAGTACTGGCGTATGTCTGACGTGTTGCTGACCATTGAACGGAATGATGATAAACGCCAACGATTTTTGAAGTCGCAGGAGTGCTTTCAGGCAGGAGCCAAGTTTAATGATCCTAAAATTGAAGTCATTAAGGTCCCATGCGGTGATGAGGTTTATGAAGGTTATTTTTGTCACCCCCGCAATCCCAAGACAGAAAAATGGCCAGCTGTTTTATTTTTAGGTGGTGCTGATGCGTTCGCGGAAGAAATTTACTTCGGGGGCAGTGAGTTATGTGAACGAGGTTATGCTATGTTACTGGTAGACACTCCGGGTCGTGGATCGTCCATGTATGTAAAAAATATTCCGACCCGTCCAGACTATGAGATCCCTGGTAAAGCTTGTTTTGACTATCTCTTTTCTCGCCCTGAAGTTGATCCGGATCGTGTAGCTCTTATGGGCATATCGATGGCTGGGTATTATGCACCAAGAGTTGCTGCTTTTGAAGATCGTATTAAAGCGTTAATAGCCTGGTGTGGTTGTTACTCCATCCTTGATGACCTTTACTTGCATTACGAGCATCTGCAGCCGACATGTCAAAGATTGCTCGGTGGTGTGACGGATGAAGAGGCTAAAGAGTTACTTAAAGACTTCACCATGGAGGGTATTGCACAAAATATCAAAGTGCCAACAATTATGACGCATGGATCTATGGATAAATTGATGAATGTTGAAGGGGCAAGAAAGCTTTTTAACGAAATTGGTGCTGAAGATAAAACACTCCACATATTTGATGATCCAAAAGTTGGTGGCACAGTTCATTGTGCACATGACTGTTGGGCACATCAAATGCCAATGTTAATGGACTGGCTTGAGGACCGCGTTTAAAACCGGATAGCTGTTAATCAGTATAGGAAATCAGTAAATGCATGGTTTGCTTGAGTTAAGTCGAGATATTGTTATCGCCAACAGAATTCTCGCAAACCAAGGGGTGGTTGATGGTTTCGGCCATGTCAGCGCTCGTCACCCGGACAATCCCGAGAAGTTTCTTCTTTCGCGATCACGTAGTCCTGAATTGGTTTCTATAGATGATATCAGAGAGTTCAACCTAAAGGGGGAAATGATAGATCCGGATGGATCCTCACCGTACTTGGAAAGGTTTATACATGCTGCAGTCTATGAACTGCATCCCGAAATTAACGGGTGTGTACATAGTCATGCAGAGGATTTATTGCCCTTTGGCATTACCGAAACACCGCTCAAACCTGTTTTCCATAATGCTTCACGTATTGGAAAAACGGTTCCGGTTTGGGATATAAGCCATACATTTGGTGAAACTGATATGTTAGTAGTAAATATGGATCACGGGCGAGATTTAGCGAGAGCGTTAGGTGATAGCCGTCTTGTTCTTATGCGCGGACACGGATTGACTGTCGCGACAGAATCTCTCCACACCGCAGTTACTACGGCAATTTATGCGGTGATCAATGCCCGGGTGCAAACAAAAGCTATGCAAATGGGGGAAGTAAATTTTTTATCAGAAGGAGAGATTGACGCTGCTATTGCGAAGGCAAAAGCCTCTACTATTGGGCATAAGAGAATTTGGGAATATTTCAGCCGTCGGGCTGGCTGTGAGGAATTGTAAAAGTAACTAATAAAGAGTGCTAGATAACGCACAAAATTATAGAGAAGGTATATAGCATACAGCAATGCGTTTATTACTTCGGTTTTTGAGTGTTCTGTTTTCATTTTTATTGTGCTTACCGGGTTGGTCAAAAAATTTTGAAGTTAAGGGAGTCATAACGGTAAGTGATGGGCGTGGGGAAAATGCTTCCCCAATGGACGTTTATTTTTATAGACCTAGGTCGTTTCAGGCTAATGGTCGAGTTTTGATTGTAATCCATGGGCAAAGCAGGAATGCAGATGGCTATAGGGACTATTTTATAGACTCAGCGGAGCGATATGGTGTTCTCGTCTTGGCGCCCGAGTTTTCGCGTGAGATATATAGGGGTTCTAGGCAATTTAACCTTGGTAATATGAAAAATAGAGCTGGCCAATTTTTACCTATAGGCTCCAGATCCTATCTCGTCATTGATAGAGTTTTTGAACAAGCAAAGTCAAAACTCAGTTTTATGCAAAAAGGTTATTCGCTGTTTGGGCATTCTGCTGGATCCCAATTTGTTCATCGCATGATTCTTTTCTGTCCATCAAAAATGTTGGTGGCAGCAGTGGCAGCTAATGCGGGCTGGTATACTGTACCCGATACCAAAGTCAAATTTCCTTATGGTATGGGTAATACGATTGAGGCGGATAAATTTCTTTCGCAGTCTTTTAAACAAAAACTGATTATTATGTTGGGTCAGGATGATGATGACGAAAATCATAGAAGTTTAAGGACTACTCAAAAGGCAATGGCTCAAGGTTCACATAGATTGGCCAGAGGGCGTTATTTTTATCGGACAGCAAAGGAAATGGCCCAAAGGTTGAGAGCACCATTTTTTTGGGAAATTTCTGTGGTTCCAGGCGTAGGACATAGTGGACGGCGCATGGCTGATCCGGCTGCAGATTTATTATTTGGTGGTTCGGATTAATATAAGCCTACCAGTTGTTCACTGGATGTCGTGGCGATATGGTAACACTCAGTTTTTTATTTAGGATCTGTGGAGAAACCGAGAGATATGCCTACTCTTGTCATACAAAATGATCATATCATCCGAGCCTTGAGCGTTATACTAGACCCAGATTGCGACGCTGAAAGAATTACAGCATTTGCCGATTATTATTCAGTAGATATGCCAGAATTCCCAGAATGGTGTGAGCAAATTCGAAAAAAATATCCTGCTGTTGCCCCATCGCGTGTAATTTTAACCAATAGCCAAGAAGAGTTTCAACAGGCCTTGCAGGATGCGGATGCGGTTGTTGTAGAAGATTTTATAGTTGGTGTGGAAGAACTTTCCTTGGCTCCTAAACTTAAATTTATTCAAAATTTTCGCACTGATATGCGGAATATTGATCAGGCTGCATGTTCTGCAAAAAATATTCCGGCATTACCGTTTCATCGTACCGTAAATGTTGCGGTCGGTGAGCATGCTTTTTCACTAATGATGGCTTTGGCAAAAAAAACGGTGGAAACCAATAAACTTTTAACAATTGAGTCGCTTAAGGCGGAAGGCTGGCCGGCTAGAGAATATGATCGTCGTCATACAGCTAATTCTAACTGGGCGCGTATTTCAGGTGTGAAGAACATGTTTGGCTCAACCTTGGGAATTGTAGGGTTAGGGTCGGTTGGAAGATACGTAGCAAACTGGGCTAATGCATTTGATATGGAGGTTATTTACACGCAGCGAAATCAATTGGCATCGGATCTTGAAACTCAATTTAAGGCTCGATTTGTTACGCTTGATGAGTTATTTCAGACATCTGATTTTGTCAGTATTCATGTGCCGTTGAATGACAGTACTAAAGGTCTTATTGGCTCGCAGCAGTTAGAAAGTGCAAAACCGGGTATTATTATCGTAAATATCGCCCGTGCGGATATTATACAGAAAGAAGCATTACTTGCCGCCCTCGAGACAGGCAGGGTCGGCGGAGTAGGCATGGATGTTCATTACAAGGAACCGGGGGACGCGGATGATCCATTTCTGCCCTACAAAAAAGTAGTCATGAGCCCTCATATTGCAATTGGCTCGCGTATTAACGGGGCGGTAGATATGGAATCAATGATTAAGAACATTTCGGAGGGCATAGATCTAAAATGACATATCATTTTGCAAATTCCGCAGATCGCCGAACGGTGCCCATTATTCCGATAGAAACCGATGTATTCAATTCCTGGCTCAAGAAGCAGGACACTTCCATGCGTCTTTGGGTAAAAAGCACTGGCTTTAAAGCTAAGCCCGGTTCAATGAGCCTTGTAGGTAGAAATGATGGGTCATTGGCAAAAATACTATTGGGGCTGGAAAGTCACCAGGCTTTGTGGAGCTATGCTTCCTTGCCCTTGAAGCTTCCTGCGGGCAAATACCGAATTGATGCTCGAATGGACCGGGCTGGTGCAACTGCCGCTGCACTAGGTTGGGCGCTTGGGTGTTATAAGTTTACAAAGTATAAAAGTAAGATCAGACCAATCAAAATGCCAACTCTCGTATGGCCAAAAGACTGCGATAGAAAAATGGTCATTCGAACAGCGGATGCGACCGCCTTGGTGCGCGATCTAATTAACATTCCTCCAGAAGATATGGGGCCGCCGGAACTGTCATCCGCGGCGCGTAAACTCGCTAAGAGACATGGTGCAAAAATTATCATCTTGATTGGCAATAATCTTTTGAAAAAAAACTACCCAACTATACATATGGTAGGCCGGGCGGCCGAGAAAGCTCCTCGTCTAATTGATATGACTTGGGGAAGACCGAACGCACCTAAGGTAACACTAGTAGGCAAGGGTGTGTGTTTTGATACGGGGGGCTTGGATCTTAAAAGTGCTGCCGGCATGTTACGCATGAAAAAAGATATGGGAGGTGCAGCGCATGTTCTGGGGCTTGCCCATATGATTATGGATGCAAATCTTAATGTTCGCTTGCGTGTATTGATAGGCGCTGTTGAAAACTCTGTTTCTGGTAATGCTTATCGACCTTCCGATGTTATTCGGACACGCAAAGGGATTACAGTGGAGGTTGGAAATACTGACGCAGAGGGTAGACTGGTAATGTGTGATGCGATCGCAGAAGCAGACCGAGAAAATCCAGCTATGATTGCCGATTTTTCTACACTTACAGGAGCAGCCCGAGTAGCCGTGGGCACTGATATTTCGGCAATGTTTTGTAATGACGATAGCATTGCTAAAGATATTTATGAAGCGGGAGAGGATTTAGAAGATCCTATTTGGCGCTTACCTTTGTATTCAAATTACCGACATCTTTTAAATAGTAAGGTTGCCGATATTAATAATGTGTCAGAAGGAGGCTTTGCGGGGGCAATAACTGCGGCACTATTTTTGGAAGAATTTGTTTCTAAAAATACCAAATGGGTTCATTTTGATATTATGGCTTGGAATAGAACCGCCCGGCCCGGGAGGCCAGTCGGCGGTGAGGCGATGGGGATGCGTGCAATTTATCAAGTCCTGGAGGATCGCTTTAAGGTTAGGTGATTTTTACTATGTTTGGGCACGAATATAACGCTAAATCGACTCTATTGTCTCAATTTCAAATGCAGCTTTTATAAGGGCTTTTGTATAATTTTCTATTGGCTCTAAGAAAATTTTTTCTGCTGTTCCTTGCTCTATAATTTTTCCTTCTTTCATTACTATTACCTGGTCTGCGAGAGCTTTTACCACCTTTAGGTCGTGGCTGATAAACAAATAGGAAATTTTATGTTTTTTCTGGAGTTCCCGCAATAAATCCACAATTTGACTCTGTACTGACATATCAAGGGCGGATGTGGGCTCATCAAGAACAATGAGACGCGGTTTTAATACCAATGCCCTTGCAATTGCGATCCGCTGTCTTTGACCACCAGAAAATTCGTGTGGATAACGATTTTGGATTTGGGGATCTAGCCCAACCTCCATTAAAGTTGCGTCGATTAACTGACTTCTTTCCTCAAATATGATATCGGGTAAATGTATCTTCATCCCTTCTTCAATAATTTGCCTTACCGACATACGAGGGCTTAGGGAACCATAGGGGTCCTGGAAAACAATTTGCATATTTTTGCGGAGTGAACGCATTTGTTTCCAATTTTTACTTTGGATTTTTCCACCTAAAAAGATGATTTTTCCCCTACTTTTTTCTAAACGAAGTAAACCTAACGCTAGGGTTGTCTTGCCCGAACCACTCTCTCCGACAATGCCTAAAGTGTGTGCTTGGCGTAATTGAAGTGAAACCCCATCTACCGCTTTTATGTAACCTTTCGTTCGACGAAATATGCCACTCCTTATCGGGAACCAAATCTTAAGATCTTTTGATTCTAAAATAACAGGAGAATTTCTACTCGCTATATTCGGATTCCCTTTAGGTTCGGCTAATAGAAGGTTTTGAGTGTAGGCATGTTTAGGGTTATCAAATATATCTGCAGTTTTACCATGTTCGACGATGGTTCCCTCGGTCATTACGTAAACACGATCGGCTATTTTCCTTACTACACCTAAATCATGGGTAATGAGTAACATGGACATTTTGCGGTTTTGTTGCAGGTTCTTTAAAAGTTTAAGTATTTGGGCCTGTATGGTTACATCTAGGGCTGTTGTTGGTTCATCTGCGATCAACAAGTCCGGATCATTGGCGAGCGCCATAGCTATCATCACGCGTTGTCGTTGTCCCCCCGATAGTTGATGTGCATAAGACTGCAAACGATTTTCTGCATTATTAAGCCCAACCTGATCCAAGAGCGCTAATGCTTTTTTACGGGCTGTTTTTTTATCGAGTTTTTTATGAATAAATAAAGTTTCTGAAATCTGTTTTTCTAGCGTGTGCAAGGGGTTCAATGAAGTCATAGGTTCCTGGAAGATCATTCCAATTTGGTTTCCCCTGACGTTTTGTAGTATTGGATCTTTAGCTGCCATTAACTCTTGACCCTTAAACTTTATGCTGCCATCCCAATGGTTATCTTTGGAATAGGATAAAAGTTGCAAAACTGATAATGCTGTTACAGTTTTTCCTGAACCACTTTCCCCCACTAACGCAACTATTTCCCCTCTCCCGATTTTAAGGTTTACCCCGCATACTGCCTTGACCTTGCGATGGCTCCGTCCAAACGAAATAGAAAGATCAGTTATTTCAAGTATTTGAGAGGAAATACTCATAGGTTTATTCATTTTTATAGAGTCGTCCTAGGGTCAAAGGCATCTCGAATAGCCTCGCCAATGAAAACTAGTAGACTTAACATACCAGCTAAAACTAGAAACGCAGTTACGCCCAACCATGGGGCTTGAAGGTTAGTTTTACCTTGCGCGAGCAACTCGCCTAGAGAGGGTGACCCTGGAGGTAAGCCAAACCCCAAAAAATCCAGCGAGGTGAGAGCTGTTATCGAACCAATAAGTACAAAAGGTAAAAATGTAAGGGCTGCGGTCATGGCATTAGGAAGAACGTGTCGACTGATAATGTTAATGTTGCCCACCCCTAAAGCGCGGGCAGCACGGACATAATCAAAATTTCTAGTACGAAGGAATTCAGCACGAACAACTCCTTCGAGTGCCATCCACTCAAATAGAAGCAGGAGACCAAGGAGTAACCAGAAGCTTGGCTGGAAAACACTNGCTAAAATGATNAGTAGAAATAANCGCGGAAGGCCGGACCAAACTTCAATAAATCTCTGAAATAAAAGATCAGTCCAACCACCAAAATAACCTTGAACCGCACCTGCACCNATACCAATTATTGAAGATAAAATTGTAAGNATTAAACCAAAAAGNATAGAAATTCTAAAGCCATANATAACTCGTGCTAAAACATCGCGGGCTTGGTCGTCTGTTCCTAAAANATTTTCCAGTGTTGGTGGGGANGGCGCGGGTTGGTTTAAATTTAAGTTTACAGTGTCATGGCTGTACCGAATTAATGGCCAATAAATTTGGCCNCCTTTCTCCTTAATCAGATCTTGTACCTCCTTTTCTCTATATTCTGCCTCTGTCTCAAAAACTCCACCAAAAACTGTTTCTGGATATATTTTCATAATGGGAAAATAATACGATCCCTGATATTCAACCATTAGTGGTTTATCGTTTGCTATCAATTCCGCGAATATACTCAATGTGAAAAGGATAATGAAAAGCCAGAAAGACCAATAGCCCCGTCGATTGGCTTTGAATTTCTGAAACCTTCTTACTGTTAAGGGGGTAATTGTAATTCCAAGAAAAACGGGAAATGGTTTTCCAAATTTTTTCTGATCTTTAAATGACATTATGTCTTCAGACATCCCGAGCCTCAAAATCGATGCGCGGATCAATTAACATGTATGTTAGGTCGCCAATCAGCTTCATAACTAAACCAAGTAACGTGAAGAAAAATAAAGATGCAAACATGATGGGGTAATCCCGNTTAATAACGGCTTCGAACCCCAGCAAGCCAAGACCGTCGAGAGAGAAGATTATTTCGATTAACAATGCACCTGTGAAAAGAATACTAACAAAGGCACCNGGAAAACCGGCAATAACAATCAACATAGCGTTACGAAAGACATGTCTGTATAGAATTTGATTTTCGGCCAAACCTTTTGCGCGGGCCGTCATTACGTATTGTTGGTTTATNTGATCTAGAAAGGAGTTCTTAGTTAAAAAGGTAAGAGCCGCAAATCCACCAATAACAAGCGCGGTAATGGGTAATACCATGTGCCAGAGATAGTCCAAAATACGCATGGGCCAGCTTAAAGTAGCCCAATTNTCTGAAACGAGGCCNCGTAAGGGNAACCAATCAAAGTAACTTCCNCCCGCAAACAAAACAACCAACATNACGGCAAANAAGAATCCCGGAATAGNATTGCCAATAATTATGACTGCACTAGTCCAAATATCGAAGGAACTACCGTCTTTGACGGCCTTTCGAATTCCAAGAGGGATAGATATTAAGTAAACTATGAGTGTAGTCCAAATTCCAAGAGATATTGATACNGGGAGTTTNGAAAGCACAAGGTCNATAACAGTNTCATCNCGGAAATANCTCGTGCCGAAATCAAATCGGATATAATTCCACATCATATGGAAAAATCGTTCGTGTATAGGTTTATCAAATCCAAACTGTTTTTCTAACTGTTTTATGAATTCAGGGTCTAATCCCTGAGCTCCCCGGTATGTGTTGTTTCCCGTGCTAGGGGAATTTGATAAGTTGCCTGCAGAGGAGGCAGAGTTTCCGCCTGTTTCTGTTCCCCCTGTTCCCCCGATACGCGCGGTAGCGCCGACATCAGCGCCTGTTAGCTGAGCAATAATTTGTTCGATTGGCCCGCCAGGCGCAAATTGAATTATTGCAAAATTTATTACCATTATCCCTATAAGGGTCGGAACTATGAGTAATAACCGGCGTGTAATGTAAGCAAGCATTTATTTATCGGCAATCATTTTAATGTAGCAGGTTTTTTCGCGAATTAATTAATGCGTCCTTTTGCTTGTTGTACCACCATGTATCGATCACACCGAGTGAAAATTTAGGTTTTAGTTTAGGCCGACTAAATTTGTTCCAAAAGGCGATATTATGGACCCCCTTATACCACTGTGGAACCATAAAGTGGTTCCACATTAATACCCTGTCTAGAGCGTGTACCGATGTAAGTAAATCGGAGCGAGATTTAGCAGTAATTACTTTGGTAATTAGATAGTCGACGGCCGAATTCTTTATACCCCCCAAGTTTCTTGAGCCAGCTACGTCAGCCATGGTAGAACTAAAGTATGTTTTAAGTTCTAATCCTGGAGTATTGGTTTGGANGTAACGCTGAATTATNACNTCAAAATCAAATTGTTGCATTCGGTGTTGGAAGTTGGCGACATCAACAATTCTAATTATGGATTTTATACCAAGTCTTTTTAGATTTCGGATATATGGATTAATGATTCTCTGAAAAGAATTCTCGTAAAGCAGAAATTCGATAGTCAGTGGGTTCCCTTTTTTGTCTATAAGTTTATTTTCAACAACTCGCCAACCGGCCTTGTAAAGTAACTTGCGAGCTTTGCGCAAATTTTCTCGATTACGACCGGACCCATCTGTTTTTGGAGACATGTAAGCTTTGGTATAAACCTCTTTTGGGATTTGGTGGCGAACATTTTCAAGTATTTTTATTTCTTGATTGGTTGGCATTTTAATAGCTGCAAGGGCGCTGTTAGCAAACATACTGTTAGTTCGTTTGTATAGGCCATGGAATAGGGTCTTGTTTGTCCACTCAAAGTCGAATGCAAGGTCCAATGCTGCACGCACGCGTCGATCTTTAAATTTGTGACGGCGCATATTAAAAAAAAATCCTTGTACACCGGAGGGAGTAAAATCGGGTAAAGTCATTTTCAAAACGCGACGGTCTTTAATTTGTTGTTTTTGATCATACTGCGTGGCCCAAGTACGTGATGTGAATTCCTCTCGAAAATCATAAGCGTTTGAGAAAAATGCTTGAAAGGCAACGTCGCGGTCGCGGTAATAATCGATGCGTATTTTTTCAAAGTTATAGCGCCCAAGCATGACAGGGAGATTCTGTGACCAATGATTTTTTATTCTTCGATAGGTAATTGATTTTCCGGGTACAATCTTATCAACTTTATATGGCCCTGCACCGGGGGGCGGTTGCATGGTAGTTTTGGCAAAGTTAATCTTTCGATAGTAATTTTTAGGAAGGACCGGCAAAGCAGCAATTTGAAGTGGGAGATTCCGGTTGGCGGAAGTTCGTAATTTATACTTTACTTTGAATTTGCCGACTGCTTTTGCGCTGGCTACATCTGCTAGGATAAAGCGGTATTTCGGGTGCCCACTGCGGATAAGTGTTTTAAAAGTAAAAACAGCGTCTTCAGCTGTAATGGGGGTGCCGTCACTAAATTTCGCGGTTTTGCGTATATAAAATGTTATATTTCGGCGATCTACTGAAAATGAAACACTCTCAGCAATGAGACCATATAAAGCATCCGGCTCATCCATAGCTCTTTCCATGAGGGAGCCATGGATTAAACCGATGTTGTTTGCGGGAACTCCTTTTAAAATATATGGGTTTACACTATCGAAAGAGTCCAGGCCCCATAAGCGCAGAGTGCCACCACGAGGAGCACGAGGATTAACATAGTCAAAGTTTTTAAAAAAGGGTTTGTACTTAAGATCCCCAAATGCTGAAAGGCCGTGGCTTTTCGTATTTTTACCGCCTGCCTGTGCTGCAAAACTTATAAGAAATGCGATAGTGATATTAGCTAAAAATAAAGTTTTCATTTACCCTCAGAAAATTTGGGCGGAGGCTGTAACGTTGATTGTTTGTTTTTGTCAAACCACCAAGAAAAGAAACCTATTCCAAATTCAGGTTTTTTCTCGGGTTGTCCAAATTTATCCCACCAAGCTATACGGTCGGAGCGAATGTGCCATTGTGGAATAACGAAATGATTCCACTGGAGAACCCTGTCTAGAGCTCTCGACGCTAATAGAAGCGTTGACCGATTTTTTGATGATATTAATTTTTCAACAAGGAAATCTATAGCAGGATCATTTATACCTATGAGATTTCGACTCCCTACCTTTTCTGCGGATGAGCTATGCCAATAATTACGTTGTTCATTACCAGGAGAGAGAGATTGCGAGAAAGTGGCGACAATCATGTCGAAGTCGAAATTACGAACTATATTCTGATATTGTGCGGGGTCGACTGTTCGAATTTTGCTTTTGATTCCAAGTCTTCTAAGGTTGCGAATGAAGGGTGATACTATTCGTTCAAAGGCTGGACTAACCAATAAAAATTCAATTTCCATTTTCTTTCCAGACTCAATATTCACTAAATTATTATTTTTTATTTTCCATCCAGCNGTTTTCAATAATTTCGCNGCCTTACGAAGGTTTTGACGATTATTCCCTGAACCNCTGCTTTTTGCGGGCTTGNATATTTTTGTAAAAACCTCCTTTGGTATTTTTCCAACTAATGGCTTCAAAATTTTTAATTCTTCGACTGTTGGTAGTTGAGTGGCTGCGAGAGCAGAATTTTCGAAAAAACTAGACGTTCGTGTGTATTGACCATAAAAAAGTTGCCGGTTTGACCATTCAAAATCAAAAGCANAGTTCAGTGCTTTNCGGACAAGGTAATTCTTAAATTTATTTNTTCGGGTGTTAAAAACGAATGCTTGCATTCCGACAGGTCTCGNATGTTTTAAAGCTGAAATTTTTACATCACCACGTTCGCGTGCTGGAAATCGATAGCCTGTTGCCCAATCTTTAGATGAATTTTCGTACCTGAAGTCGTATAAGCCNGCTTTAAATGCTTCTAAGGCAACAGCCTGATCTCGATAATAGTCATATCTGATAATNTCAAAATTATTTTGGCCCACNCGAAGTGGAACNTTCTTACCCCAGTAGTTCTTAACCCGCTCATAAACGATAAATCTTCCTGGTTCAAAAGACTTTATTTTATACGGTCCGCTCCCTAGTGGCGGTTTAAGTGTGGTTTTAGAAAAATCATTTTTGGTCCACCAATTTTTAGACAACACTGGTAATTGTCCGATAATCTGCGGTAGTTCACGATTGGGAGGTCCAGAGAAGCTAAATTTCACGCGATGAGTTGTTAAAGCCTCGGCTTTAGAGACGTTTGCGTAATAATAACGAAAGAATGGCTGACCTTTAGTCTTTAGGGTTTCGTAACTAAATACGACGTCGTGAGCAGTTATTCGTGTTCCATCATGAAACCTAGAACCTTTTCGCAAAGTATAAATTACATATGATAAGTCATCGGGCACTTCCACTGACTTCGCTATAAGGCCATATTCACTCAACGTATCATCCGCTGGAGACATCATTAAGGTTTCGAATAAGAGGTTTGTGCCGGTTGCTGGATTACCCTTAATAATATAAGGGTTAAAGCTGTCGAAACTACCTATAGCGTGTAACTTAACGGTTCCACCCTTCGGCGCGTTCGGATTGACATGATCGAGGTATTTGAAGCTGGTTCCGTATTTTGGTTTAGCACCTAGTGTGAGGGCGTGACGTGGTTCGAGTGTATCTGCATTTGTGTAAGAAAAATTAAGGTTATGAGTTAAAAAACCTGTCACTACGAACGCGATCAGAATTTTATTCATGTTTTTACCTATGCCGTTAACACTGCTTTTACTTGGGGTATCAATTCAGAATTACCTGCGGCAATAATTCGGCCATCCGACCTAACATTGAGCTCTTTACCGTGCCAGTCTGTGATTGATCCTCCGGCACCCATGATTATTGGAACTAGTGCACAAAAATCATATGGCTTTAGGTCTGCTTCAACGATTAAATCAATAAGCCCATTTGCCAATAAACCGTATGAGTAACAATCTCCGCCATAGATTGTCATTGAAACATTTCCGGATAGTTCTAGAAAATTTAATTTCTCCTCCTGATTAAACATGTCCGGAGATGTAACGCTTAAAGTAGCATTTTCAATATTTGAACAATTGCGTGTAGAAACCTCGGTATTATTAAACCTTGTCGTAAAACCGCACATTCCCTGCCAACGCTCATTCAGAATCGGTTGATCAATAATCCCTAGTATGGGCTTTCCATGACAAACGAGAGAGATAAGGGTTCCAAAGATAGGCCTGCCAGCGAGATAAGATTTTGTCCCATCGATTGGGTCTATAACCCATAGAAATTCGGCATCCTGCTTTTCCACACCCTGTTCTTCTCCCCAAACCCCATGATCGGGGTAAGTGTCCGAGATCAATTGACGAATCCTTTTTTCTACTTCCTGATCCGCAATACTTACGGGTGTTTGATCCAGTTTCAGATTAACAGATATAGGTTTTCGAAAATAGTCCCTCAGTATTACACCTGAGGCATCTGCAAGTTTATTGGCAAATTCAATAAAATCTGTGGAACAAGAAATTGACATTGATGCCAGCCTTATCGCAATTTAATCTCAAAGATCGCTACTTAGTAGCCATATTTAGCAACACTAGTTAAATAGCTTCCTAAAACAAAACATATCAATCGTGAATTTACCTGTCAGCAGTAAAGGTATTGTCGTTTATTTACAATGTTCAAGGTAATGGCTTTGGCGTATCACTAAGGGAACGAAGAAAAACAATTAAGTTAGCACGGTCAGAGGCCTTTTTAAGACCAACGTAGGCCATTTTTGTACCCTTTATGTACTTTCTAGGTTTGAGGAGAAAGGCATTGAGCTCTTCATAACCCCATTTTTTCTTCATTGCTTTTATAGCTGACGAATATTTATAGTTTTCAAGGCCACCCATTTCGCGGTCTAGAATTTTCCAAAGTGCTGGACCAATTTTGTTTTTACCCCCTTTATTAAAGGTATGGCAGCTCCCGCACTGGTTTGCGATTTTTCTTCCTTTTTTTATGTCGGCAGTCGCTAGCATTGGGCCAATTGGATCCAGTTTTTTATCCACTTTTTTTGTAATTAAAGTTGGTGTTGCTGTCACAATTGTAGCGCCCGCATGTTCTTTCGGCTTTACTAGCACATCGCCGATCATTCCAATCACTACTACGACCAATGCCACAGCTAAAACAGCGCCGAGAATTTTATTAATTTCAAAAGAAGACATTCAATATACTCAGTTTGTCACAAAACTAATTTTAGCATAGAAATTTTATCAAAAACTATAGTTATTGCTCCAATTTCTTGATAATTCTTTTAAAACGTGCCACTTGGCGACGTGGCATGTTGCCGCATATTATCTTTAAACTNGAATTAAANAAGNAGTNCTNACATTGAGCTATAATGAAAGGTNATTTTTTTGAATCCTGTTATTATNATTCCTACGCGTTTATCTTCAACACGTCTTCCAAANAAGCCACTAGCAANGATTGCCGGTCAGCCAATGATTCTTCACGTTCTCAGACGTGCTGAAAAAAGTGGAATTGGACCAGTAATTGTTGCTTCCGGTGATAGGAAGATTGCAGATTTAATAAATCAAGCTGGTGGCACTGCTGTTATGACAGATCCTAATTTACCCAGTGGCTCTGATAGAGTATTTGAAGCATTGGAAAAGTTCGATCCTACTAGCCACTTCGATGTGATAATAAATTTACAAGGTGATCTTCCAACAATTGACCCTAATATCATTCAAGCTGCATTAAGGTCCCTTAATAATTCGTTGGTGGATATAGGTACTCTTGCAACTGAAATTAAAGATAATGTTGAGAAAGAAGATCCCAATATTGTAAAGGTCGCGGTATCGTTCCCTTTAGGACAGGCAATAGGGAGGGCGATTTACTTCAGCCGNGCTATTGTACCTGCGGGTGAGGGAAGCCATTATCATCATATTGGTATTTATGCCTACCGGCGTGAAGCCTTAAAAAACTTTGTAGCCTTGCCCGAGAGTTCCTTGGAGAAAAGAGAAAGATTGGAGCAGTTAAGGGCATTAGAAGCGGGTATGCGTATAGATGTTTCTCTCGTTGACACTTTTCCGGACGGTGTCGATACTCTCGCTGATTTGGAACGTGTGCGAAGAAAACTGGAAATATAAGTTATGGCGAGTGCAACAAAACCTAACAATACAGTAGTTTTTCAGGGATTACCCGGTGCTTATTCTCACCTTGCTTGTTGCGAGGTTTTCCCGGATATGAATGCCCTTCCAGCACAAACATTTGAAGACATGTTTGCTGCCGTCAGAAAAAAGAAAGCTAAATTAGCTATGACNCCCATAGAGAATTCGGTAGCAGGCCGTGTGGCAGACATACATCGTTTGCTGCCCGATTCCGGTCTATTTATTGTTAGGGAGTACTTTATGCGGGTTAATCATCACTTGCTTGCACCAAAAGGGGCAAAAATAAAATCGCTGCGACTTGTCCGTAGTCACGTCCATGCTTTNGCACAATGTCGGGACATGATCCAAAAGTTGGGCGTTGAAGCAATTGTGCATGCGGATACGGCTGGCGCTGCAAAGGAACTTGCCGAGCGTGGCGACATTCAGGAGGCTGCGATCGCATCCAAATTAGCGGGAGAAATTTATGGCTTGAAATCCCTGAAGGCTAATATTGAAGATGCTGACCATAATACTACAAGATTCGTGGTTTTGGCTCGNAGGCCCGAAAAACAATCCAAGAATTCAGGAAAACAGGTAACTAGCTTTGTATTTCGGGTTAGAAATGTTCCAGCGGCTCTCTTTAAATCTCTNGGCGGCTTTGCGACCAATGGTGTTAATATAACAAAACTAGAGAGCTACATGGTGGATGGAACCTTTAATGCGACACAATTTTTTGCTGATGTTGAAGGGCATCCAGAGGATACAAACCTGAGACTAGCCCTAGAAGAGTTGAAATTTTTCTCAGATGAGATACGAATTTTGGGCACTTATCCAGCTGCGACCTATCGACAACAAGGCGAGGTTGATTAATTAGCCTTCGGTTTTCAAAGTCCATTCAGAAATTAGGCGCCTTGCAATTGAAACGGAATGGGGTTTTTTTCTATAGGCTATAGCTTCATCAATAAGTTCATCCCGCGTAAACCATCTTGCCTCCGCAAGTTCATCATCGGTTATATGAATCTCNTCACTAAGTGCTTCTGCAAAAAACCCCAACATCAGATTNGAGGGATATGGCCAAGGCTGAGAGGAGTGATATCTGATATTTGTAATTGGTATGCCTACCTCTTCCATCACTTCCCTTTCTACGGCCCCCTCTATTGTCTCCCCTGGTTCCACAAAACCGGCAAGTATGGAAAAACGGTTCTTTGGCCAATCTTTCTTGCGCCCTAAAATAATTTTGTCACCTGAACTAACTATCATGATTACGGCCATATCTGTTCGGGGGAAATGTTGGGCATTGCAATCTGCGTTGGTACATTGACGCATATGGCCACCATCCTTCGAGATCGTTGGACTTCCACAACGGTTACAAAATTGATGAGTTTTATGCCATTGAGCTATAGCCCTAGAATATGCGAGAAGGCCACCATCTTTTCGGGGGAGGTCAAGACTTATATCCCTTATATCAGTGAAATCACCAATTGCTTGAAGTTCAGGTATTGCTTGGGGGTCATCTATGAATGAAATATCTACAGAAAAATATGGGGTTCCATTGCGGTGGCCCAGAAAGACTAAATGCGGTTTTTGTTCCAAAATTTTAGTAATTTCATCGATTGTAAGTTGCCCGACTTGAGGCTTTGCGGATTTGAGGCTTATGAGATTTTGCGTTCGCCAAACAGGCAATACGATAGCATTCTGTTTTTCTTGTTGTTCTGCAAGCCATACCGAATCGCCGCGTCGATCCGCCATGCGATTCAGGCCGGTTTCTGCATAAAAATTTGGTGATTTCATAAATGTAACCTTGCACAGCGGACGTATTGACGCAATGTGGTATCAAATTTGTTTTGGAACTTGGGAAGAATGTAAAAACCCTGATATAATACGTATGGGAGGTTGGCGATGGACAGGATCCTCGCCAACCCGGTCAGGTCCGGAAGGAAGCAGCCGTAACGAGTGTTTCTTGGGTCATTAGTCCAGCCTCCCACTATTGCGTAGTAGTTTGAGGTCTTATATTTGGACATAGGTTAATTGGGGGCTAGTAAAATTGGCAGCTGAAGAAGATACGCCGTTTAAATCATACAGGGTGCTCGCTCGTAAATACCGCCCTAAAACTTTCTCGCAGCTAGTTGGCCAAGATGCGATGGTGAGGACTGTCACAAATGCTATTCAATCAGATAGGCTTCCCCACGCTTTTATTTTGACCGGCGTTCGTGGTGTAGGAAAAACAAGCACTGCACGAATTATCGCAAGAGCGTTAAATTGTGTTGGCCCGGATGGAAATGGCGGCCCGACATCTGAACCTTGTGGGGTTTGTCCACATTGTAAAGCGATTACAAATGATCGACATGTGGATGTCGTTGAAATGGACGCTGCTAGCCGCACTGGTGTAAATGATATTAGAGAACTGATAGAAGGTGTCAGGTATCGGCCAATTGATGCGCGATTTAAGATCTATATAATAGACGAGGTACACATGTTGTCTTCAAGCGCTTTTAATGCCCTTTTGAAGACATTAGAAGAGCCACCAGAGCATGTTAAGTTTATATTTGCTACGACGGAGACAAGAAAGGTACCTGTGACCGTTTTGTCACGTTGTCAAAGATTTGATTTGAGACGGGTAGAGGTTAAAACGTTAACCGAACATTTCAAACTTGTTGCAAAGCAAGAAGATTTTAAGATTTCGCAGAGAGCAATTGAGTTAATCGCTAATGCAGCGGATGGTTCTGTGAGAGATGGTTTGTCGTTGTTGGATCAGGCGATTGCCTACGCAGGCGAACAGGGCAGCGTTGCAGAAGAGGCAGTCCAAGAAATGTTGGGTCTTGCCGATGTGGGAATGATTTATGATCTCTTCAAGGCGGTTGTAGGGGGGGCTATAGAAGAGGCATTAGAAATCTATAATAATTTATATAACGCCGGTGCTGACCCTATTGTAGTACTGAGAGATTTATTGAAGCTTACGCACTGGCTTACTCGGATTAAACTATCTTCAAAAATTGCTAATGAATTAGTTGTTTCTCAGTTAAATCGTGAGAGGGGGGTCGAACTAGCCGGGAGCATGACAATCCCTATACTGGGTCGCATTTGGCAATTTCTTTTAAAGGGTCTCGATGAAGTCAAGGGCCTATCCAATTCGTCTCAAGCTGTAGAAATGATTCTGATCAGACTTGCCTATTTGTCTGATTTGCCCACTCCTAGCGATGTTATTCGAAAGCTAGAAGATAATGGAGGAATAACATCCACTGATAATGCGCAAAAAAATACAATAGAAAAGCGAGGGTCGTATGATGATTCTTCTCAAAATGTTAATTTGATTAGTGAATCGGGTGCTTTGAAAATGACAAACATCAGGCCTAATGGTTTGATATCGAAACACATTGAAGAACCAAAACTGGTTAAACCGGATGAAGCGCCAGGGTCAGAGTTTCAAGTTGGAGCCCCATTTATGCCGATGGCAGATGATAGCTTCAAAAGTGTTGTGTCCATGTTTGAAGAGAAAAAAGAAGCGTTTTTGCACTCGGTTTTATTAAATCAAGTTCACTTGGTTCGTTTTGGAGCTGGCCATATAGCTATCAGGACAGACGAAGAAGCTCCCCCTGACCTTGCACCTAGGATGAGCGGACTTCTTACAGAATGGACGGGTAAGCAGTGGCTTGTGAGTTTGTCAGATGAAGAAGGAGAACTGACCCTTCATGAACAGAATTTGAGAATAAAGGAGGCGGCATTAGACAAAGCGAGGAAACATCCCCTCGTTCAGGCCGTCATCAATACGTTTCCAGGTGCAAAAATCGAGGCTGTGGTCAAACACCCGAAAAGTGAACTTTTAGACGATAATATTCAAGAATCAGAAAATTAAAAAACTATGAAGGTAACACCATGAAAAACCTTGGCCAAATGATGAAACAGGCTCAAGAAGTCCAAACTAAAATGCAGGAAATGCAAGAAAAGCTGGTTGAAATAAAAATTACAGGCTCTTCAGGTGCAGGTATGGTGACTGTAACACTTAACGGGAAAGCCGAGATGATTAGCTTGCATATAGACCCCTCCTTATTCAATTCCAGTGATTCGGAGATTGTTGAAGATCTTATCGTCGCTGCTTTTTCTGATGCTAAAGCAAAGGTTGAGGAGCGGGTGTCAAAAGAGATGTCCCAAATTACCGGAGGGCTTAACTTGCCTCCGGGGTTCAATCTGCCGATTTAAATTATTACTCAGTTGCTTTATCGGGATACACTATAATGGCGGTTTGCGGTATTGATGATCTTGTTAAGTTAATTTCACGTCTTCCGGGTTTAGGTCCGAGATCAGCAAGGAGGGTTGTTCTATTTCTCATTAAGCGCAGAGAGAGTTTAATGGTTCCTTTGGCTAGCTCACTGAGGAGTACTGCCGAAGGAATTAAAACCTGCACTATCTGTTCAAATATTGACGTTCTCGACCCTTGTTATGTTTGCAGAGAAACTAGGCGGGATGTTTCCATAATTTGTGTGGTGGAAGATATTGCCGATCTTTGGGCACTTGAGAGAACATCTTCATATCGGGGTTTATATCATGTATTGGGTGGAACATTATCAGCATTAGACGGGGTAGGCCCTGAAGATTTATCAATTTCAGGATTGGTTAATCGTGCAAGTTCTGCAGAGGTGAAAGAAGTTATTCTTGCCACATCTGCGACTGTTGATGGGCAGACCACTGCCCATTATATAGCAGAGCGCTTAAATAATAGTGACGTTAAAGTCTCTGGTCTTGCGCATGGTGTGCCAGTTGGAGGGGAATTAGATTATCTTGACGATGGCACTATTTCCGCGGCTTTGAAGGCTCGAAGAGTTATTTAGGCATATTAGTTTTCGATTGAACCAAGAAATAATATCACTCCTGTAATTCATG